>CAUJIB010000029.1 GCA_963205245.1 Pseudomonadota bacterium | reverse complement strand
CGGCTCTCCATTTAGCCAGGCAGCGTAAAATCACTACTATTCTTATTACCCATAACCAGTCTTTTTTAAATTATGCAGATAAGATCCTGTTCTTACGTGATGGCGCAGTAGAAATGTTCGGGACAATGGCGGACTTAAAGGCAAAATATCGGCCTAATCCGAAGTTACAGGCTGTTATTAAGGATACGCCATGAAAACGATAAATACAGTAAAAGGTTTTATTTTATTGCTAAAAACTGCCAGCGAAGAATGGGCGGAGCATCCGCGCATTGCTAAAATTATTGACGGCATGGATAGCTTTGTACAACTGGTCAGCAATAAAGAATATAAAGGCGATAATCCTGCCCTTGCCAGCGTGTATGCGCCGTTGCGGGCAGCATCGCTGGTTGTTGCCACCATTACCCTGATAACTGTTATTTTTGGCATGGTTATTCCCATTGAAAGTGCCGCCATTGCCAAGGGCAGTATCGTTGTTATCTCAAAACGCAAGACAGTGCAGCATTTAGAAGGCGGGATCGTTAAAAAGATTCTGGTGGAAGAAGGGGAGCTGGTAAAAAAAGACCAGCCGCTTTTGGAGATCAGCGATATTGCCCCTAAAGCCAACCGCGGGATAGTGCAGGCGGAGTTATGGGCAATGCGCGCGTCAGAAGCCCGTATCAGGGCATTGCAAAACGGTTCTGAGTCATTGGTATTTTCTGATGGGTTAAAAGAGGCCGCACAGCAGCAGCCTGACCTGCTTACGACCATGCAGTCACAGCTGGATTTATTCAACACCCAACGCGGCGGGCAGTTGGGTAAATTAAACTCCCTGAAGCAGCGCATGGAGGGAATGAAAGAAGAGATAATAGGATTGGAAGCACAGAAGAAGAGTGCAGAGGGGCAGCTTGTCCTGATCAATGAGGAAATAGATTCAGTAAGGCCGTTATTTGTTAAAGGCCTTGCTCCCAAACCGCGCTTGCTGGAACTGCAACGCCGGGCAGAAGAGCTGAAAGGCAATAGCGGCCAGTATCTGGCACAGATAGCTAAGGCCCAGCAAAGCATCACCGAGATAAAGATGGATATAATCAATCTGGAGAATGATTTTGCCAGTAAAATCGCCGAAGAAGCACAGGAGATCCATTCCAAGATCAGCGATTACGAAGAAAAGTTGCGGGCAGCTTCTGATGTGGTTGAACGCACGGTTATTACTGCCCCCTCTGAAGGCATTGTTACGGGGCTTAAATCACATACGGTAGGTGGTGTCATCATGGCGGGCGCACCGATTATGGATATTACCCCGCAAAGCGACAAGCTGGTGGCGGAAGTGCATGTGCAGCCTACCGATATTGATGTGGTGGAAAGCGGCATGGATGCCCGCATTGTCTTCACTGCCTATAAATCGCGCAGGATGCCGCTTCTGACCGGCAAGGTAACACAAGTATCCGCCGATGCTTTTAATGAACAGCAGGGCATCCAGAACGTATCTTATTACACCGCACGGGTGGAAGTGGACAGCGCAGAACTCGCTGAACTGGACGCTAAAATAAAACTCTATCCCGGTATGCCCGTCGATGTATTCATCCGCACCGGCTCGCGTTCCTTCTTCTCCTACATGCTCGCACCACTCACCGACAGCCTCCAAAGAGCGTTCAAGGAGGAGTAGAGGGATGAAGTCAGTGCATTTTTTACGAATATATACTAAGTTTTAAAACTTAGTGTTCAGGAGGAATTTTTAATCCCCACATTAAACCATTCGCTATAGCACCTAAATTAATTTTCTGATAATTTAGAATAGTATCTTGTCTTTAGCTTTATAGTATAAAGGGGAACATTTTATCCCCATATTGGATGATTTATATATAAAATGTGATTATTCTGGTAACTAGTGAGTATAAAGTGTGTATAACACTACAGAGTTATTTTTTGTTTAGTATTCTGATTGTTTCTCCCTCACTTTTTGCACCACATTTAAAAACCAAATCTTTGACGTGATATTTCCCGATAAGCATTAGATATGAATTATGTTCAGCAATCTCTAGACGAGAATTTTTTTCAAAAGATATACCAGATTTTGTTGTTACTTTTTTCTTATACAATGCCTGATATTTCAGGCAATATGAATATTGCTTAATTGGATTTTTGACTTTTTGAACTTTCATAGGGCGACTTATAATTCCATTTTCCTTAAAAAATCTTTTGCGGAATTTTTCTCTTTCTGCTTTTGAGCTTCCTCGGACAATTAAATGAAAGTGTGGAATCCATAGTTTGCGCCCATAGCAGTATTTAATTTCAAATCCACCGACACAGATTGCATCCCTTAACCCAGAACGTTTTATTTGCTTGTTTAAACGCCACATCATTTGCTTAATATCCAACGAAAGTAGCCTGCTAGACGCAACCAATCTGTCATGAATGATAAGGTTAATGATATGAGTATCAATTCCCCTTCCAAAAATACGCATTTCGTTTCCTATTAGGCGTATTCTATAGCGGCGAGCGCATACAGGACACGCTGCACAATCACATCTATTGTTCCTTCTACAATTTTCTAGAATGCTAGCCAGTTTTTTCTCTCCTTTTGAGCCACCTTTATACAACATTTTTATCCGTATTTTTCTTTCGTTGTTTGCCTCATCAAAAGTTTCAAAGCCATCCATAATATTGCGTACATCATGCTTTTCTTCAATGCGTGATAATGCTAATTTGGAGTTTTTCATACACTCCCCAATTCGCATGTATTTGAGTGTCTATTATCCTGCTCGTATTTTGTTATTTCGCTGAGTGGATAGCGTACTAGGCTACCAATTTTAATAAACTTTGGACCGCTTCCTTTGTACCGCATTTTCTGAAGAAGTTTTTTTGAAACCTGCCAATGTTTGGCTAACTGCGTTTCATTAAGGCATTCTTCAAGTATCGTACTTTTATTATTTAGTTTGGGTTGATTTGTTTTCTCTTGTTGGGGGAAAATGTTTTCCCTATTTTCAATGTTTGGATTGTTCATACACTACTCCTTTTTGGTTTAGGACTAGTGCTTTACAAGTTTAATTTTTTGGTAATTTTTAGTGTTTTTCATAAAAAAAACGCTAAAATATAAAAGTTGTAAAGTATTGGTTATTTTTTTATGTAAATTAGTATTTGTGATATTATCGCTACTTGCAACTAATGATATAAGGGGAAATATTATTCCTCAAATTTTGGATAATTATATGAAAAAATCTGCAAAAAAGGGGAAAATAATCTCCCCGCTAATAAAAGAAAAGTATAAAAAATTTGATTATATTTATACAAAAATTAAATCGAAGCGACGCTTATTGAAAAAAGAGTCACGCAAAAAAATATTTATTAGTATGTTGCGACTTGGCTACCAATTGCTTTTACTAGACACGGATGCTGATCGCTCGGTTTTATCTGAGTATTTAGCAGAAAAAGGGTATGGGGAAATCAAGGGCAATAGGAATCCGTATTTACCAATAGTGAAGGCTTGTTTCAAAGATAGCGTTTTAAACAAAAATAACAAAACCAGATACGGGCAAATTCTTTACTATGCTGTACAAAAGAATTGGAAAACTGACGCCTTCAATGAAAAAAAATTAAACAATCTTAGAAAGTTTGCAGAAAAAGGGGCTAAGCTTATATGTGTAGATTATCCAGCTGCTAATAATGAAAGGGCATATAATGCAGGAGAAGAATTCCTGAAATCAGTACCAACATTGGGCAACGCAACAATTAAAGCACGTGGCTCTGGCGGTAGAATAATAGCACTTATTGGGTGGTTAGACGAGGATTGCGAAAGTGTTGAGATAAAGCATGTTATTAACTCTAAGGAACGCACAGCAATTATAAAAAGAATTGGTAAGGTCAGATTGAAGAAAGAGTCGTAGATTATTTGTAATTGGCAATTTAATCTTGGACAGCTATATTATTACTGGCGCATTTAACCGCACCTCCTCTGCATTGATTTTATCAACAATATAATCAGTAATTTTTTGCATCGGTTCACGCAGTCTATCAACATTCATAACCACATAACCAGCGGTTACATCGCCACTTACACTATGATTGACCAATTGCTTAACGGCATACGAAGAGATATCCAAGCTTTCTGCGATAGTGATAAAAGTTCGCCGTAAATCATGTAGCATAAATGAAACCCCTGATTTTTCTGCTACTTTGGCGACCATTTTTTTAGGTTCAACAAGATGTCCTGTGGCACCAGTGCTTGGGAACAGCCATTCACTCTTTCCAGTACGCTTCTTTCTGCCGACAAGCAGATTATAAATAAAATCACTCATTGGTATTACTAGCGGTTTGCCATTCTTAGTGTCTAGGGCAGTTATGGTTTTTTCTTTAAAATCTATATTTTCCCAGCGCAAGGATAAGCCTTCATTCTTTCTCATGCCTGTAAAGAGCAAAATACATAAGTAATCACGGATTGCGCTATTGTCTATTAGCATAAGAGCATCATACCATGCTTTTAGCTGGGATGGCTTAATCAGTGTTTGTCTGCGAACATCTTTAAACCAGCTTTTAGTAAGAGAAAGTGTTTTTACTGGATTGGGTGGAAGCGTTTCATTGGTAATCATGGCATAATTGTAGATTGTTCTAAGTACGCGCAAAGCAATGTTTGCGCTGGCTTCACCAGATTCTTTGCCAATCTTTAGATGTCTCTTGAAAATCATATCCTTGGTAATTTCAGAAAGGGCGGTATTCATCCAGTCCGCAAACCATACTTCTTCACAATATTTTATATTATTTAGTGTTGTTTTACTTAAATCTTTCTTCCGAATTTTATACTCATAAATTGCTTCCTTGAGAGGCATGGCTACTTGCAAGTCAGTACGCTTGGTCTCATTGGGATTTTCTCCCCTTGCCATTCTTACCAATAATTCTTTTGCATCGGCACGAGCTTGCTCAGTAGTGAATATACCATGTTTACCAATTGTAACTCTTACAGTTTTTCTGTTGACTTCACGCTGAGCATAATAGGTTTTTGATTTAGTTCCGACGATGATGCCGAAGCCAGCTAATTCTTCATCAGTATAAATTGTCTGACCTTTAGTGGTATATGGTAGTGATTCTACGAAACGCTTGGTGAGCTTGGCTTGGGGCATAAAACCGTTATTAATTTTAATATTTTAATTATGTGTCTAAATTAATAACGCTATAATAACGGTTTTATGTGGTGGTGACAAGTACTATATAGGAATCAGTCAAAAGCATGCCAATGTAACAACCTGAAAATAAGCTATCATTTAGAGTTGCATATCACCATTTAGAATTATATAGTAAAATAGACTTTATTACTGATAAGCGTGAGGTCGCAAGTTCAACTCTTGCCGGGCCCACCATTTCTCAATATTCGTGCATTTGGCGAACTTACTGAATGGATAGCTCATTGCATATTTTAGTTTTTTTCCTCTGAGTTGTAGGTTCTGAAATACAAAATTCAGTAATTCTCTTTTTCGGGTGATGTCCGAACCTTTGAATTCTGCGAGCTCATTAGATGAGATATTTACTAGGTTAATCAGGCGCTTGCTAAAACATCGTCGGTTTCGTCAAAACTTCGTATTAAGTCGTCTATTTCGTATTGCCTGAGGCCGTCTGCTCTAACATCAACAATACTCCTTTTATCCACATCCCATGCCGCAATCAACCCATCCCTGATTAACTGCCGCAGCATGTGGGCGGCTTCTGGTTTGAATTCGTTGTAATATGCTGGCATTGGGTGGGACTTCTGTTGTTTAGTAAATTTTTATAAACAAAAAGGGGCTGTGAATTCACAGCCCCTGCGTTATTTTCTACGCAGCTTTTGCCAGTGGTTGTTCCCACTGGAAGCTCTTACCATCCAATTTTGGAAGTGCGTCAAAAAGCTACTTGATAAAACTCGTAAAATTATTTCTTTGTTGCAATTTTAAGCACAATCGCGCCCCACAATATACAAAGTAACGAGCCGCTAATAACGCCGATTTTCACCATTTCGTGAAGTTGTGGTGAGGAAAAAGCCAGCATTCCGATAAACAGACTCATGGTAAAGCCAATACCTGCAATGACTGAAACCGCATATAAATGTCGCCACCTCGTTACTTCGGGCATCGCCACCATCTTGCTTTTGATGAGCAGAAATGATGTACCGAAAATGCCGATTTGTTTGCCAAAAAACAAGCCACAAGCGATACCAATTGGCAGTGGCTCAAAAAAATTGGCAAGCTCCAAATCTCGCAAATCCACACCTGCACTGGTAAATGCAAAAATTGGAAGTACCAGAAAACTCACCCACGGATGCAGAAGATGTATTAGTTTATTTAACGGCGAATGGCGAGCATCGTCATAATCACGCATGGGAATAGAAAGCCCAACTATAACCCCTGCGAGGGTGGTGTGAATGCCTGAGTAATAAAAACAAAACCACAAAAATATTCCCACCAATATATATGGCGCAATGGTAGCAATGTTTTTGCGATTTAAGGCAAAAAGTGCAGCTACTCCGCCAGTTGCAAGAAGTAGGGGCATAAGTGCAAGTCCCGTATTATAAAAGCCAGCAATAACAATTATCGCGCCCAAATCATCAAAAATCGCAACTGCCAGTAGGAAAATTTTAATTGCAGGAGGAATATTTTTTCCCAGCATGGTAAGGATGGCAAGGGCAAAAGCAATGTCAGTTGCCGAAGGAATCGCCCAGCCGTTGATGGTTTCCGAACTATGATAATTTATACCAAGAAAAATCAGTGCAGGAGCTGCCATTCCGCCAATCGCAGCGACTAGTGGCAGAATTATCTGGTCGCGTTTGGAAAGAAACCCCTCACACATTTCGCGCTTTAATTCCAGCCCAATAATCAGAAAGAAAAACACCATCAGAATATCTTTTACCCAGTGGCTTAAAGATTCTGTGGCGATATTATCGCCCAATCCTAAGGTTATTTTGGTATGAGTAAAATCTTTATATAAACTGGAAAATGGTGAATTGGCAGCGAGCATCGCCAGAATTGCAAACGCAATCATCATCACGCCGCTGGCAGATTCGGTTTCCATAAACTTACGAATCCGTTTCGGCAATATGCCTTTACGAACTGAATTTGTTTCTGATGGATGCTGCATAATTTATTCGCTCCTAAATATATGCAGTGCTGAATCAACCATTCCTTCGGCACTGCCTCGTTCGTCATATTGTTTGCGGAGATAGTGGGCATCGCTGCCTGTGTTCGAAACTGTGGTTAAATGTTCAATTGCTGCAAATCCTCCTAGCGATTCGGCATAAGGTGATATTTTTCTTAAAGTAGATAAAATATCCTCATGCAGGGAAAGGGTTTCGTAAGTTGTTGGGTGGATAATTGAACCTTCAAGCCCGAAACGGCAGGCTTGAAAACGATTATAATTATAAACCAAGTAATCATCTTCGGCAGGTGCTGCTTCGTTGCGTTCTAATAGATATTTGCACAAGGCTTGCAGGTAACAAGCAAGAGCTGCTGCCCGCTCTACACTTAACGGAGTATCGCAAACCCGAAGTTCAATCGTGCCATATTCAGGTTTCGGGCGAATATCCCAATAAAAATCCTTCATGCTTTTTACAACACCAGTTTTTTCCATTTTTGTAAAATAATCATTCACAAACTCTTCCCAGCTAAGAGTAAAAGGCGCACGCCCAGATAGTGGAAAGGCAAAAACAGAGTTTAGCCGTGCCGAATTAAATAAAGTATCTCGCCCTTGCACAAATGGTGAAGAAGCCGAAAGCGCAATAAAATGTGGCACATAGCGATTTAGCGAGTGCAGCAAAAACATCGCATCATCACCAGATGCACAACCAATATGCACATGCTGCCCAAAGATAGTGAATTGCTTGGCAAGATAGCCATAAAGTGCAGAAACTTCTCTAAATCTTGGTTTGGGAAAAATTTTTTGCTCTGACCAGTTTTGAAAAGGGTGCGTGCCACCACCACAAATTCCTATATTAAGAGTATCTCCAGCTTGCACTATTAAATCTCTGATTTGTTTCAACTGTTGTAATAATTCTGTATGATTAGTGTGAATGGTGGTGGCTATTTCAATCATACTTTCGGTTATTTCAGGCACAACTGTTCCGACAAATGGATTGCGATTCAGTAAATGCAATAAATCAGGGCTGGCTGCCATCAGATTGAAGTCCGAAAGGCTGACGAGCTGTAATTCCAGCTCAACCCCCATAGTAAGTTCTTCAGATTTTGCAAAGGGTTCTAATGGCATTTACCCCTCCATTGCTTGCGGAGTTTCTTTTGCCCAAATCAACGCCCGCTGCGTAATAATTGGGGCAACGATTTCCATGAAAAAAGTCATAGCGGCTAAGGCTTCTAATTCATCAACAAACTCAATTCCTAAATAGCGAGCCTGTTCTAACACCAAAATAACAAACGCAGACATCGGCGCGAGTGCAACACCTGTTGCCACGCCTTTTTTCCACGAAATACCGCTTTTATGAGCAAACATCGTCACGCTTAAGGTTTTAGTCGCAAGTCTTGCCAAAACTAGAAAAAATGCCAATCCACTACCTGCCAGAACTATTTTCCATTCCAGAGTAGAAACCACAAATACAAAGAGCAATACGGTCAGCAATTCACCAAGTGCGCCAAAATTTCGCTGGGTATGATTGAGGGCAACACGATAATGACGGGCGACCAAGCCAAAAGTCATAGTTGCAAGTACTGGTGATAATTTTGCAGCATGAGTGATTGCCACTAATAAAATAACTGCAAGTGCAAAAGCAATCGTTCCATCTTGTGCTAATTTTCCAAGTTTTCGCATTACGCTTGGCACAACCACTCCAAACATTGCGCCCAGCACAGCAGAGCCAAACAACACTAAAAGGCTACTGGAAACAGCATCGCTAAAAACACCAGAAGTCTTAAAAACTGCAAAACCAACAATCACCTTGAACGCAAATACGGCAAAAACGCAATTGATGGCAGTAAGGTGCAATATACGCTCTGTAACCTGCCCAGAGCTTCGCGTTTCATTGACTACTCTTAGCACGCCCGCTGGCGAAGTTGACATAGCGAGCGATGAAAGAAGCAGTGCGTTTATATTCGTTGTGCCATACCAAGTGCAGATTTCATACACCACCAGAAATGTAAAAACTGACTCCACAAACCCAGTTACGCCAATCCACGGATTAATTTTGAGCCAACGCAAATTGACTCGGTATCCCATTTCAAAGAGAATCAGCCCAAAGGCAACATTGGCAAAAAACAGTATGTTACTTTGTTCGCTGGCAGGCAAAAAACCTGACTGCGAACTTGCTAGTACAAAACCAACTAATCCGTAAATACTAATTCTGGGCAAGCTAGTCCATCGTGCTACAAACTCTCCAACTCCCCAAGCCAGAACAATAGCAAAAGACCATGCAACATCTGGTGAAAATGTAAATAAATTCAACATCTAAAATCTTATAGAAGCATAGGATTGTTTTTGCAAGTTTTTTGCATGATGCTGCTTACCAAACAAAAAAGTACCCGATAATTCAGGCGGCTTTTTAAATCAAATGATTGACTGGCAATGATAAAATCTGTAGTCGTAACTCATGTTTGGTTCTGAATGTATCTACCAGCCCACACCATTTCTCCTATTGTGGATAGTGGTTTAGCAATCACAATAATTAGATATTTGTTTCTTCCGGTGACTATGCATATGTAAATAGGTGTTGACAATTATTGTGTTAACTTTTAATAAAATTATAATTATAATTTTATTAAATAATATTTTATAAAAAATGAAAATAGTATGTAAAAAAGGCTGCATCGTCTACGGGATTCAATCTTACTACTGATCATATTACAGAAATTAACTGGTTTTCTACAATTGCTCAGGATCATATAGAAAAATGTACGCTTCCTGTTTATATGAATTTTTTAAGGCAGCCAAATATACTTGGGAAAAAGAATCTAGAGGGAATAAAGCAAGTATTTTCTCAGAAGCATGATGGCGTTGCCTTGCTTGATTATAATCCTGTTATCGTTTATTCTATGGCTTCAAGTCTTAATAATGATAATGTTACATCATCTGATCTTATAAAAATAAATGACTACCTAGCGGAATTAGGAAAAAATTTCCTAAGCATTCACGATTTTTTGAGGTTATATATAGTATTAGTGAAAAAATAAATAAGCCGTCCGTAACAGTTGCAAAAGGTAAGGTTAATCATAATGTGAGAGAGGAAAAACAAAGCGTAGTTCTAATATGAATGTTCTTCTAATGATAATTTTTTTCCATATTAGGGTACTTATTTTAGCAAATATTTTCCGGGATTTCAGTTTTTCTTCGGCAAAAATATCTCAATATGACAGATCCCCATATTATACATAAAACCGAGCCGCTTATAACGCCAAGTTTTACCATCTCTTGTAATTCTGGTGTAGAAAATGCCAGCATTCCTATAAAGAAGCTCATAGTAAACCCTATACCGGCGACAACTGATACAGCGTAAATATGTCGCCATTTGCTGTCTTCAGGCATGTTGACCATATTTCCTTTTATAAGCAGGAATGTTGATCCGAAAATGCCTATTTGTTTTCCTAAGAATAGACCAAGTGCGATACCAAGGGGAAGAGGTTCAGAAAAACTGGTAAAACTAAGTCCTCGCAGACTAACCCCTGCGTTGGTAAATGCAAATATTGGCAGTATCAGAAAGCTTACCCATGGATGTAAAAAATGAATAAGTTTATTTACCGGTGAATGACGCATTTCCGAAAAATTGCGCATGGGGACAGAAATTCCAACAATTACCCCTGCAAGGGTGGTATGTATTCCGGAGTGGTAAAAGCAAAACCATAAAAATATTCCGATCATCATATATGGTGCTATGGAGGTAATATTGTTACGGTTTAAGGTAAAAAGCGTAATTATACCAGCGATTGCCAGAAATATGGGGGTGATTGTAAGTCCATTGTTATAAAAGATTGCAATGATAATGATTGCTCCCAGATCATCAAAAATTGCGACCGTTAGTAGAAAAATTTTTATAGCAGGAGGTATGGTTTTGCCCAATATTGTGAGGAGTGCCAGAGCAAAGGCTATATCGGTTGCAGAAGGGATTGCCCAGCCATTTATAGTTTCTGGATTCCCATAATTTATTCCTAAAAAAATAAAATCTGGAAAAGCCATCCCACCAATCGCCGCTATAAGAGGTAGAATAATCTGGTCGCGTTTGGAAAGAAATCCTTCGTGCATTTCCCTATTTAATTCCAGACCAATAATCAGGAAGAAAAATACCATTAATATATCTTTTACCCAGTGACTTAACGACTCTGATGATATTCTGTCTCCTAAACCAAACGATATATTTGTATGAATAAAATTCTGATACCATGGTGAAAATGGCGAGTTAGCAGCAATAATAGCCAGCACTGCAAAAACAATCATAACTATACCGCTTGCAGATTCAGTTGCCATGAATTCATGGATTCGCCGTGGCAATATACCTTTATGAATTGAAGTATTTTCAGATTGATGTTGTGTCATATTCTATTTGTTATTTTGTGTATGAAATACATAGCAATTTATTATAATTATGAGAGGGGGAATTGCAAAATTTTTTAAGTAATTAATAAATCAAGTTTACGTATCTGTGCATAAATTATATGATTTGAAGATGTTGTGAAAGAAAAAATTACTTGTTTATGGCCTCATGTAGGGGTATAGGTTTTGTTCAGTGCAAACAGGCCTCTACCTAACTATTTTATGGTTATGGAAAAAAAAATTAAAATACTTGCCGTTGATGATGAAGAATTCAACTTAGATATTATAATGGAATATCTGGAAGAGGCTGGTTATGAGGTAATTGGGGCGAGTGATGGTGTGATCGCTTTAGAAAAATTAAAAGAACATCCTGACGTAAGTGTTATAGTTCTTGACCGTATGATGCCTAATATGGATGGCATGGCTGTACTTAAAATTTTGAATGAAGACCAGCACTTAAAAGATATTCCGGTTATTATGCAGACTGCTGCTGCCAGTAGCAAACAGATACAGGAAGGGATAGAGGCTGGGGTTTATTATTATCTGGCAAAACCTTATAATGAATCTTTGCTTTTGTCTATTGTTAGAGCTTCACTGAGGGATAGTGTCGGGCATTTGGAAATGCGCGAACAGGTGCAGAAACAACGTCGTACTTTAGGATTAATGGAAAGAGGTCGTTTCCGTTTCCGTACTTTGGAAGAAACTAATAACCTATCTTACTTTATTGCCAATTGTTTTCTAGAACCAGAAAAAATGGTCTATGGCTTGAATGAATTGATGGTGAATGCTGTAGAGCATGGGAATTTAGGGATTTCTTATGAAGAGAAAATGGAGCTGGTTTTGAACGGACGGTGGCAGGAAGAAGTAGAGCTAAGGTTATCAAAAACGGAATATAAAGATAAATATGCAATTTTAGAATATGCAGTTAACGAAAAGGAAATTATTGTTACTATTAGGGATCAGGGTAAAGGGTTTGCATGGGAAGAATATCTACAGCTTTCAGTGAAAAGGGCAACTGATCCCAATGGGCGTGGTATTGCAGTTGCTAAAATGAAATCATTCCCAGATTTAGAATATAAAGGCTGTGGTAATGAGGTGGTTTGTACTATATCGCGAAAATTACAGTAAAATATTTCTTTTTCAAAAGATAAGATCTATTTATTTTCCTATATTCATATCAAGCTTTTCTACCATTTTCATAAGAAGGCTATTTTGGTATTCCAAATGAGCCAAGATAACTTCTATTTCTTCCTCAGCTTTTACATTGACTTCCAAATCATACTCTGCCCTTGCTTCAGCATGATTTCCTTGGATGTTTTGTCCAACCATGATAAGTGGCATTAAAAGAATTTGTATAAGATTGGAGATAAACAACCACAATACAAATCCCATGGGCGGATCAAATTGTAGGTCTTTAGGAGCGAGTAAATTCCATCCTAGCCAGAATAAACTCCATGCGAATATAATTAGGAAAAAGCCGATAGTTCCTACACTTTCTGTGATATAAAGTGCCAGCTTATGAAGTTTAGAAGCCTTGGCATGGATTTCTTTATTAATACTGCGCAGAGGTTTTCGTTTTTTCTTGAAATCTTCAAGGGAAATAGGTTTTTTGGTCATGCTCATACATGTATAGTTTCTAATATTTCTTTTGCACTTAGCTTATGGCATATAATAATTTCTAGAGTTGGTATAGATTGTTTAATAATTGCTGATTCTTCTGGTTTGCCGAACCACATTAGTTTGTCACTATTTTTCATAAACGGCATATCTTCTAGATGGTCAGTAAAAAAAATTTTTTTTCTGTTTTCCCAGCCCTGTTTTTTTAAGAATTCTAATACTCGGCGGGATTTTTCTTCGCTTCGGTTTTCCTGTTCTTCAAGATTAGTAGCAATGACATTAGAAAATCCAATTCTTTTAGCTAAAGGTTCGGCATAAATTGCAGCGGCGGCAGTGGCAAGTACGGCGTCTGTTTGGCCTGAGGCAATAGAGATTACTAAGTCGCGCATGTTGGGGCGTATTTTTTGTTCCAGCGTGGTTATAATTATTTCTAATGCGGAATAATCATAGTTTTTAAGCCATAATTTATGTAGATTATTTTTAGTGTGCGCATGGCTGTGTTTAAGAGTTTTTCGTTTTGCAAAAATTATGGCGGATTTTAAGCGTAATAAATTACGTTTGGTGAAATTGAGATTATCAAATTTACCAAGTAAAAAATATTTTGCCCAAACTGGAAAGCTATTTATGGATAGCAAAGTTTCATCAAGATCTATGATAAGAACAGGATTAGTTTTTGAAGTCAAATGACCAAGGGAATCGGCAGAGTACATGGTTATATAATATATAATCGGGTTTAATAATCGGTGTATCGGTGGTGACTGTAATTGCTGCGGTTTTTATAATACAGGAAGGATCAGCTTCCTTGCGTACTAAATCTAAAACTGCTTTCATTGTTTCGCCGCTGTCTACGGCATCGTCAACAATTAGAATTTTACTTTCAGGTTTGGCTTTCAAGAAGCCTCGTAGGTTAGCCAATTCGTTGGTATCAGGTATGAATTCTATAGTTTTTGATACCGGTTTTGACGTTAATTTTTTATGTTCCCAAATCCGTAACTGGTTTGTTATAGGGTAGGGTAGTAGCTTCAAAAAACTTTTTAGACCTTTAATTTTGTTTTTCTTTTCAGTGCTGGCGCGGTGGCGGGAGATAGCAAGTAATAAAGGTTTATGCTTGGCAGATTGTGCCATAATTTCCGCTACTATGAATCCTCCGGAGCGGATCCCGATAATAATATTTGGAATAAAATCATTAAATATCATGGTGTTCAAAGAAAATGATGCTTCTTTGAGACCGTTATTATCCAATGTTTGAACAGTAAGTATATTTTTAGACATATTAGGCTTATAAAGAAATTTGTCGTAATTTGCAATATTATGTGCTATAATTCGCCCTCTTAAATTATACTAATAATTCTAGATGAATTCTGCCAAGAAAATAAATCTGTTTTGTAGTAAAAAATAACAATAATAAAAAAATAGGAGAAGTATATGCGTTACTCGTTATTTACCGGTTTTTGCTCTGTATGTTTTGTTGCCTTTATTTCTACCGGAACTAGTTTCGCACAGGAACAGGACATGGCAAGAAAGCAGATGGATGCAGCTCAGCAAATGATCCAGCCTGCACCACGTCCGTTGCCTATAGCGCGTGATGGTGAAATTATAGATTCAGTTGGCGGAGGGGCTACTGAAGCGGTTTTACCTATTGTAGAAACAGAAAATGGGGCTACATATATAACTGGCGGTATTGGTGATGAAGAAATGGATGAAATGAAGGCGCAAGAGCCGAATTTCAATGTTCGCGTCCTCATTGTCGCTTCTAGTGGTGAATATATGGGAGAAAATGCAATACGTTTTATCAATCAGCAAAATGCAGAAGTGCTAAGGGTTAAGGATGTTGGTCCTTTCTTCTATACTAATCTTCCTGCTGGGCATTATTTGGTAGAAGTGGCATCTCCAAGTGGTATGATTAAAAGTGCTAAAATAGTGGTTAAAGAGAAAGCAACTGCTTCAGGAAAAACTGTTATTCGTTTTAATGAATAGACATTTGATTAATTAGCTACAGGGATATTGTGTATATGGATGTCCTGTGCGGAGTATTTATTTAGTACGCTGATCGCGATCCTTTCATGTTGTTCATCTGATACGGATATCCATAGTAATAATCCTCCGCGTTCTATCTGTTCCTGCAGGTAATCTGAGTGATGTTTACCCACTAGATAGGCAAGCAATCCGCCTATTAATCCACCGCTCATGCCTGCGGCTATCGCGGCTGTGATTGCAGAAAGCAGTGTTCCACCTGAGGCAACTACAATGGTCGTGGCGGCAGTTGCTGCTATATAAATAGGGTAGGAGAATAAGGAACCTTCTATATGTCCTATATACTCAGGAGTATGCACAGAATCCCGAGGTACGTTCGGGTTATCTGCAAGTTCTTCTACTCTCTTATAAATACGCCCTAGCTTTGCTTCTACAGTTTTTTTACTTGCTAAAACACTGATATGGTAGCGATTAAAACCATGTGTTTCCAAATCATCTATGGCTTCCAGCATTTTATTCTCATCTTGGAAAATCCCAACCGCTTCACGCGTGGTTTGTGCAGCTTCTACTCTAGCGACTTCGCTCATAATATTAATCCTTTTCTAGTGATCAATATTATTTAGGCATGAATTATGAGTTAATTAAATGATCATGATCAAAAATAGATGTGAATGTTCTAAGTAGGTATAATTTTTTCTAAAGAGTTTTATATATTTCTTCCTAAAACCGTCATCAACTCGCGCCATTCCCCTTTGCTCATGCCGCTTTGTTCCTGACTAACCTGTTCACCGGAAATAAGCTTCTTTACAATTGTAAGGCCTTTAGCAGAAAGGCTAGTACCGCCAACACGATAATCCATAAAGGCGGCGTAAGTAATCGGTACCCATGCTTTTAATACGGAAAGCATTGCCTCGGCATAAACTCGGATTTCATACTGTGCGTGGCTATCAGCGCGCAAGGACAGGAAATGCAGCAGGTTATGCAAATCTACTTTCCAATACCATTGCGTGTAAAAATTAAGTGACAGGTTCATCCTTGCCAGTTCCCGCGCCAGCCCGCTTTTGCCTTCATCTAAAATATTTTCATTTGCATCCATGTTAAGCATTTCTTCGTAATGACCATATGCTTGCGTAGCGTCCTGCTTCAGCAGTTGCAGTACGCGATGTGCTTCTTCACCTTCTAGAATATCGCCACGTCCTTGATGATTAAGGCGTGATTGTGAAGCAAGATGCTCAGGGGAAGGTATATAAAATTCCTTATCCATAATTGAATAACGCCCTGAATATTCATTTATATTAGCGGTGCGGTGACGAATCCACTGCCGCGCTATAAAAATAGGAAGTTTAATATGGAATTTAATTTCGCACATCTCAAACGGGGTGGTATGGCGGTGCCGCAGCAGGTAATTAATAAGCCCTGCATCTTCATTTACTTTTTTAGTGCCCTTACCATAAGAAACACGGGCAGCCTGTACAATTGCGCTGTCTGTTCCCATATAATCAATGACCCGTACAAAACCGTGATCCAGAACAGGGATCGGGGTATATAGCATTTCTTCAACTCCAGTGGAAACATCGCGTAAAGTAGAGCGTTTTTCAGTACGGAGATTATCAATTTCAGATTTTTGTTCAGGGGTAAGGAGCATGTAAATAATCAGTATCAGTTTAAGATTTGTAGAAATCTAAACTATTTGGATAAGTTTATATTGTCAAGTTTGCCACAGTAAAAAATCATGGCAAAAAATTACTGTTTTTGTAAAATATCCGCAATTTCAATAAAGCCGTTATTAATTGCAATTTTGGTTGCATTATCATCATTTTTATCACGCAGATTCTTATCTGCCCCTTTTTCCAGTAATAATATTACGGATTCTTTGCTGTTGTTTTTTGCAGCAAGCATCAGTGGGGTTGTGCCATCGTTATCAGTAGCGTTAATTTTTGCCGATTTTTCTATTAGAAGCCTTGTTGTTTCAGTTTTATTGTTCCATGCTGCCCAATGTAATGGGGTTTGTCCGCCAGAAATGGTAATATTTGCTTTAGCACCACGTTTTATTAATAAGCTTGCTATATCAACTGCTCCATTACCTGCTGAAATATGAAGGGGAGTTTTATTTTCTGGTGATATGCGGTTTATAGAGCGTAAACTGTCTTTGCCTTCAGGCAATAAGTCTATATTTCCTGAAAACGCAGCCTGCATAATCATGGCATATTCAATATGGTTTTTTCTATCAGGGCTTTTGCTTTCCTGAAGCAATAATTTTACAGTGTCAACTAAGCCACGTGCGGCAGCAAAATCCAATGCGTTAAAGCCGTTAATATCCTGCATATAAGGATTTGCGCCAGCTGCAATAAGCAATTTACATATTTCATTGCGTTCATTATAAGCTGCTCCGATTAGAGCTGTACGTTGTTCGCTGTCGCTTCCGTTAACCGGAATTTCTTCTTCTGCCAGTATTTTTTTTACCTTATCATAATTACCGGAAACTGCAGCCCTTATGAGAGGGGTAGAATCAATACTGGTTATTTCTGTGCCTCCATATGACGAATTGCCAGCACCTACTCCGCCGATTGTACCATTGCCGAATATTCCAGTGTATGTTGCAACTGCATTGATGAATAAAAATAATAAAATAAGTGGTATAAAGCGGAACACTAGGGCAATAAAAACCCCTAAAATGGCAAAATATTTCCAGATACCGGTAGCTTTTTTCGGATTTTTTCTGGATTCTTCCTGCAATTGATTGTTGTTGCGGTTATATGGTTTATTATGGAAACGCATGTTGCTTGTAATTACTTATTAGTTTGAGTATAACATATTCCCTAAATTTACTGTATTATCAACTTTTAATTAGAGTATTTATGCGCTGGCTGGATATACGCGAAATCGCGATTCGTCTTGAAGAACTGTATCCTGATGCGGATAATGTCAATTTGCGTTTTACAGATTTGCGTGATTGGGTGGTGGCTTTGCCTGAATTTAATGATGATCCTAACGGGTGCAATGAAAAGCTGCTGGAAGCAATACAAATGGCTTGGATAGATGAGCGCGATTAGTAGTTTTACCTGCATTTTAGATACTGCAGAAGAAACACAAAAAATTGCGGAAAAATTAGCTGGTTTTTGTAAAATTGGCGATTGTATAGTGTTGCATGGTGATTTGGGAGCAGGCAAAACTACTTTTGCAAGGGGATTTATTCAGTCACTAACAGGTGCAGATGAAGAAATTGTAAGCCCGACTTTTACATTGGTGCAGACTTATACTATTGCTGGCGGTGGTGAAATTTGGCACTGTGATTTATACCGCTTAAAAAGTAAGCATGAGCTGTTAGAATTAGGGTTGGACGAGGCTTTTTCCGAGAATATAACGCTGATTGAATGGCCAGAAATAGCGCAGGATTTATTTCCTAAAAACGTAATCAATGTAACGCTTGCAATAGAAGGTCAAGGTAGAAGAATTACCCTTTCTGGTAGTAAGGATATAATGGAGAAGCTAAACAAATTATGATCAGGCGTAAAGAACAAATAGAAATTTTTTTGAATGATACGGATTTTGCAGGTGCGGGGTTATGGCCGCTAGCGGGGGATGCTTCGGCGCGGCGTTATGTGCGGGCAACTTTGGGTAGCAAGCAGGCGATGGTTATGGATACACCAGCCGAAGGGGAAAATTTTCCTGCCTTTGTGCAGGTGGCAGAGTATTTACATAAAAATGGTTACAGTGCCCCTGCGATAATAGCGCGGGATATGGAACAAGGATTTTTGTTGCTGGAAGATCTAGGTGATAATAGTTTCACCCGTATTCTTGCCCAGCAAAAAAGTGAATCAGAGACGTCGCTTTATTCTGCAGCGATTGATTTGCTTGCTCAATGGCATGATTCATCAAATGGGGGTGCTTTATCATTGCCGTTATATGATGAAGAATTATATTTGCGTGAAGTAAGCCTGTTTCCTGACTGGTTTTTGCCGCAAGTTGTGGGGGTAGAAAAAGCGTCATCTTTACGCGCGGAATATATGAATTTATGGCAGGAAATTTTAGGTATTATTTCGCTTGCGCAAAAAATATTTGTGCATCGTGATTTCCATGCGGATAATCTAATGTGGCTGCCTGAAAGGGATAGCATAAAGCGTGTCGGTCTCCTTGATTTTCAGGATGCGGTTATAGGTGATGCAGCTTATGATATGGTGTCGCTGCTGGAGGATGCAAGGCGTGATGTATCTCCTGTTTTAGCTGATGAGATGATTAAGCGTTATCTTGCACAGACAGGGGCAGATGCAGATATTTTTTACAATTCTTATAATGTTTTAGGAGCACAGCGTAACAGCAAGATTATTGGTATTTTTGTGCGTCTTGCGGTGCGTGATGGAAAGGAAATCTACCTGAAGTATCTGCCGCGTGTTTGGTCGCATCTGGAGCGTGATATAGAGCATCCGTTACTTAAAAAACTTCGGGAGTGGTTGGTAGTAAATGTAGCTTCAGAGTTTCGTGGTGAGATAAAAATATGATACCAGTAAATATGCCAAAAATTGCTATGGTTATGGCGGCGGGTCTTGGCATGAGAATGCGTCCTATTACTGAGCATCTTCCTAAGCCTTTAGTGTCGGTAGCAGGGAAGCCGCTTATTGATTACTCGCTGGATTTTTTAGCACAGTCAGGTGTAGAAAAAGCGGTGGTAAATAGCCATTATCTGGCAGAATTATTGCAAGAACATTTGCAAAAACGAAAAACTTCTCCGAAGATACATATCTCACGGGAGGATGTAGTATTAGAAACTGGTGGCGGTATAAAAAATGCGCTGTCTTTATTGGGAGATTTGCCATTTTTTGTGTTAAATAGTGATGTTATCTGCATAGATGGCAATTATCCTGCTTTGCATCGTCTTGCACAAGCATGGGATGAAGAAAAAATGGATGCTCTGCTGCTGCTGCATAAAGTGGAAGATGCGGTAGGATATGATGGTAAAGGTGATTTTTTTATAGAAAATGATGTTGGGTTATGCCGTCGGGCAGAAAATGAAACTGCACCTTATGTGTTTACAGGTGTGCAGATAATTAGCCCAAGATTATTTAGAGATTCTCCAGATGGAGCCTTTTCACTGAATATTTTATATAATAAAAATTTAGGACGTGTTGGTGCGCTTATTCATAATGGAAGTTGGCTGCATATAGGAAGCCCTGAAGAATTATGGCAGGCAGAAAAATGGCTTGCCAGAAAATGCTAGATAATAGAATATCGTTTACCTATTTCTTGTACTTATTAATACTTTAACAATGGAATCATTCATGCGCGATTTTAATTTCTCCAATATATGTACAATTCTTGGTTTGATGCTTGCTTATTATTGGGCTGGTTTTGATGGTTTTATTATTACAGTTATACTTATTTTAATGGAAGTTTCGTTGTCATTTGATAATGCCGTAGTGAACGCGACCATATTGAAAGATATGAGCGAAAAATGGCGTAAACGTTTCATGACGTGGGGTATATTAGTTGCTGTATTTGGTATGCGCCTAGTATTCCCTGTATTATTGGTTGCCTTTGCTACAGGGCTTTCAATGGTAGAAGTAAGTCATCTGGCTTTTGAAAATCCTGAAGAATACAGCAAACATGTGCTTGCCTCTA
>CAUJIB010000028.1 GCA_963205245.1 Pseudomonadota bacterium | reverse complement strand
TAGCGGGTTTGCAAACCAATTTCAGCATCAGATATGCCTACACCAATATCTTGGTTTTCAACATCCTGCGCGAAGATATTTATTTCTAAATATGGCTGAAAAACAATTTTTTGAGTAAGAAGAAAATCATTTTCCTGCCTTATCCGTATGCTTGTATCCCCTCTATCACTTATAAATATATGCGCCTGTGTTTCAAAAAAATAAGGCGCAAGGCCATCAAAGCCAATAGCTAAATATGTGGTTTGCTCTGGCTGAACATCCTGCCGCAGACCAATTTGCGCATCCCAAAAATCGCTGATGTTACGGCTATACATTGCCCAAAACTCGGCTTTACTAGTGCTGCTTTCTAACTGCTCGCCTTCACTCTTCAGCCAGAGTTTATTTTCATCGTTTCCTATCCACCCATCAAAATCCCAACTGGCAACTGCTCCTTCTCGGCTGTTTCCTATATCTGTTTCTAAAGTGAAGTGATGGAATATTTGTCCACCATGTTCACCGGCATGGTGGGTTTCATCGGCAGAGGCAGAGAAAGAAAATATTATTAGCAATATGATTATCCACAAATTTGTCATTGCGACCACGCACTTGCTGCGGAGGAAGCAATCCAGCTCTTTTATACAGGGCTTTACTAGATTGCCGCGTCGCTTTGCTCCTCGCAATGACAAGGCAACTAACTTGTAAAAGCTTTTACTTCCCATGATTTGCCTCCAGCTTGGCGACTACCACTTTATTCATCATACCCGACATCATGTGATATAGCAGGTGGCAATGGAAGGCCCACTCACCGGCTTCATCAGCTGTAATAAATACTGAGTATGATTGCCCTGGAGGAACTATAACGGTATGTTTATTAGGTAACTTCTTAGCTGGCTGCCCGTTTTCCAATTGCACAAACATACCATGCAGGTGCATGGGGTGCGCCATCATACTATCATTGATAAATTTCAGGCGAACACGTTCGCCATATTTTAGTTTTATAGGTTCGGCATCTTCATATTTTTTACCGTTTAATGTCCAGATGTAACGTTCCATATTACCGCCAAGACGCACTTCAATTTCCCTCTCAGGTGGCGATGATTTCGGCTGCGTTCCCAGATAGCGCAAATCCGCATAAGAAAGGGCTTTATGGCCTTTTGGCGTATCAGCATCCGCCCAACCGCTTATGCTTGCTGAATCACTGCCCATATCCATATCCGGCATTTCCTGCATCATATTTTCCATATTCATATCAAACATGGTAAGGAGTGCGCGCTTACGGTGTTTTGGCATTTCACCTTTCATCCCATATTTAGGAGCAAGGGTTGCCAGAGCAAAACCACTGCGGTCAATAGGTTCAGCCACTATCGTATATACTTTGTCTTCTTTCGGCTCTACAATCACATCATAAGTCTCCGCTACACCAAAACGAAATTCATCAACCGACACCGGCTCAACATTCTGCCCATCGGCTGCAACTACTGTCATTTTAAGGTTAGGAATATAAACATCATAAAACGACATGGCAGAAGCGTTGATAAATCGCAGGCGCACACGTTCTCCACGCTTAAAAATTCCTGTCCAATTCTGCTGTGGGGTTTTACCATTTACCAGAAAACTATAGCCGCTGACATCGGCAAGGTCAGTTTTTGACATACGCATATTGCCCCAATCAGTCGCATCACTCCATGCCTGCCTGAAACCATTTTTTTCTACATCTGAGAAAAAATCACCAATAGTCCGTTGTCCATGGTTATAATAAGCAGAATTCATTTTGAGATTAGCAAGAATATCACCTGATTCCTCATCACTATAATCAGAAAGCACAATTACATAATCCCTGCCTGAGCGCACAGGATCTTTAACTTTAGGAGTTATAATAATTGCCCCATATAGACCATCTTGTTCCTGCCCTGCGCTATGGGCATGATACCAGTAAGTTCCGGATTGGCGGATTTTGAAACGATAGGTGAAAGTTTCATTAGGTTTAATTCCATCAAAACCATTAAAATCCGGCACGCCATCCATCGCACCATCCAGCAGCAACCCATGCCAATGGATTGAGCTATCCACATCCATTTTATTGGTTACGTTTATGGCAACATCATCCCCCTCCTTAAAACGCAATACCGGAGCTGGTATAGAGCCATTTACAGTTACTTTGCTTACAGGAGTGCCGGTTATATTTACCTGAGTACGGGCGATTTCAAGGTTATATGTGTCCGCCCAAGAAGGGAAAATTATAAGTGAATTTAGTATAATAAATACAAATAAAATACGCATATTTATCCCACTATTTTTTTATATAGAAAAACGCTAACACTATAAATTATGGCTACAGCAAGCGACGAAAGAAATATGGCAAGCGGGAATTTTATTTCGTATTTTAGCAGTAACGGCAGAATTAGAAAAAACGTCAGAGATGGGATAACCATCCCAAAAATTGAATAAGACATCTCTATAATTTTATCAGTATCTTTACTTTCAATGTAAATCCAACTCAATGTTAGCAATGATGTAAGGGGCAATGACAATAATAACGCTGAAAATAATGTGTAACGCTTGGAAAGTTCAGATGCCGCAACTATTATAAGCGCAGTAATCATAGTTTTGAAAAACAAATACATAATACGTTATCTTTCCTAATTATTCATACTTCTTAAGTAGCTCCATTATTTCACGTATACGTTCGTTTTTTTCCCCTTTTGCCGTTGGGGTACAGCATGACGCCGTCAGGCAAGCCTCCATATGTGTTTCCAACACACCCAGCTCAACAGTCTTGATAGCATTACGGGCAGCACGCAGTTGCGACATTATATCCACGCAATATTCACCTTCATCAATCATGCGTTTTACAGCTTCTAATTGACCAATAGCGCGATTAATTTTAGCAGTTTGTGATTTATGCGACGGATGTTTGGACAAGCAAATAATTCCATATGATTATACCCTAATGGGTATATACCTATATGGGTATATTTTCTAAGTCAAGATAATATAATTTTTAGCTTACCTGTCTTTATAAGAAACTGGTTTTCCTTCTTCACGCTCTGTCCAAAGTGCTTGCGCCTGAGAATGTGGCTCTAGACCGGTTTTTTCCTCAACCATATTTTTTATATTTTCTCTGATATTTCTCTTTCCTTCTACTGTTTTTAAGAAGGAATTTGGCGGAAAAATGCCCTGTTGTGTATCTCCCATTAATTGACGGATTCTATGGGGAATTATTTCTTGTTTTTTCTCAATAACACCCAGTCCAACCATAACTTTTTTATGCTCATTTTTGATTTCTTCCCTTGTTTTGCCTGCCAATTCATCCACCTTAGCAGATGATTTATTACCAAGTTCTTTTACAATTTCTTTACCGACAATTCCCGACAATTCATTATAAATTTCAGCATAAGATTTTTTGCCACCATCAAGAGCTGATAAATCTTTTTTATCAATTTCTAATATTTGCACTAAAAGCTGAAAAGCCAACATACTTTGCTTCTGTTTTTGGGCATTATTATTATCAAATTCTGTTTGATTTTTGTCAAAATCCTTACCACTTATATGAGCTTTTAACGGTTGCAAATCTTTTCTGCTAATAATCTCATCAGTCTTGATTTCCAACATTTCACCAAAATACAAAAAACTATTAATTCCCTTAATATTTGCTCTTATTATGTGATTTGCTCTATTCCGCAACCTACTTTCCTGCTCTTCAAGTATTTTTCCTATTATTTCTGGGCTTTGCGGCTTATTAGTGTTCTGGGAACGATATAATCAGCAAGCAATTGGGCTTGTTCTAGTATTGTGGCTTTGGAAATATCTAAGTTTTTCATAATAGATCCCTTTGTTATTTAATTAATTTGCGTTTACTATATTTTTTATATAAAAACAATAAATTAAAATGAGAAATACGAATGAAAGTTTTAATAAGTGCCATCGGCAAAACCAAATCCTCACCCCAGCAGCAGCTTTATATTGATTATATAAAACGCCTGCCATGGAAGGTGGAATGCAAGGAATTTGAGGTAAAAACCACTGATCCAATCCAGCGCAAAACTAAAGAAGCCGAGCTATTGCTTTCCGCCTGCGCTGGTTATGAATATATTATCGCCCTTGATGAAAAAGGCTCGCTGCTTTCCAGCCGTGAGTTTTCCGAGCATTTGGGAAACTGGCAGAAACAGGGCGTGTCATCTTTTGCGTTTATCATCGGCGGGGCAGACGGGCTGGATAATTCTGTTCTTAAAAAAGCCAAGCTTATATGGTCATTCGGGCGGGTGACATGGCCGCATATGCTGATACGCGGACTTCTTGCCGAGCAGCTATACCGCGCCCATAGCGTGCTGTCCGGCCATCCTTACCATAGGGATTAATATATCTTACTTGCCAAATATAACTAGTATGCTTATGTAAACGCATTTTGAATTAAACTATTGAGTATCCCAGTGAAAAATAATTTCTATATCACCACCCCCATTTATTATGTGAATGACCGCCCGCATATAGGACACGCCTACACATCCGTAGCATGTGATGTACTGGCACGTTTTAACCGCCTGTGCGGCAAGCATGTAAAATTCCTTACCGGAACTGATGAACATGGGCAGAAGGTAGAAAAATCAGCCGCTGCTTCTGGCGTAAAACCGCAGGAATTTGTAGATAAAGTGTCCCAGACTTTCCGTGACCTTGCTGATCTTATGAATATCAGCAATGATGATTTTATACGCACTACCGAACCACGCCATAAAAAGGCCGCGCAAGCATTATGGCAGAAAATGCAGGCAAACGGGCATATTTATCTGGGGGCTTATTCAGGCTGGTATAGTGTACGGGATGAAGCATATTATCAGGAATCCGAGTTAGTGAACGGCAAAGCACCAACAGGGGCAGAAGTGGAATGGGTGGAAGAACCCAGCTATTTCTTTAATCTATCCCAGTGGGGCGATAAATTACTGGAATTTTATGAAAAAAATCCTAATTTCATTATGCCTGAATCGCGCCGCAATGAAATAATAAGCTTTGTAAAAGGCGGACTTAAAGACCTTTCAATCTCCCGCACCACTTTTTCATGGGGGATCCCAATTCCTGTGTCACAGGCAGGGGATGAAAAACACATCATGTATGTATGGCTGGACGCACTCACCAACTATCTTTCTGCCCTTGGTTATCCCGATGAAGGGGCGGTTGATTATCAAGATTTCTGGCAGAATTCCTATTCCATGCATATGGTAGGTAAAGATATTATCCGCTTCCACGCAGTATATTGGCCAGCTTTCCTGATGGCGGCTGATCTGCCACTGCCAAAGCGTATTTTTGCGCATGGCTGGTGGACAATTGAAGGTGAAAAAATGAGTAAATCACTAGGCAATACGGTAATACCTGCCGATCTGGTTGCAGAGTTCGGGCTGGATCAAACCCGCTGGTTTTTAATGCGCGAAGTGCCTTTCGGCAATGACGGTAATTTCTCCCGCGAGCGGATGGTTGCAGTTATTAACAGTGAACTTGCCAATAATATTGGAAATTTAGCGCAACGCACCCTGAGCATGGTTGCTAAAAACTGTGGTGGCAAAGTGCCAAACGCCGACGGGGTGGAAAAGGATGAGCTGGACATGTCCTTCCTCTATAACATCTATGTAACTGAAGCCAATACCCCGCAAGACATTGAAAACCGCTACATGAACTGCAAGTTTAACGATATTATGGCCGATATTGTAACCATCGCCAGCGAAGCTAATAATTACATTGACAGCAAAGCCCCATGGAAGCAGAAAAAAACAGATGAAAGGCTAATGAATGCCACACTTTACCACCTGCTGGAAGGGATCCGCTGTATTGCTATTATGATACAGCCATTTATCCCTGATTCCGCGGTAAAAATACTGGATTTACTGGCAGTTCCGGCAAATGAGCGCGGTTTTTCACATTTATCATATGATTTTGCCCTTAAAGCCGGAGCAGAACTACCGCCTCCTGAACCTGTATTCCCGCGATTTATGGAGAAAACCGTATAAAATTTCTAAATATCATTGACTAGCTCTCTAAATAAGCTATAAAACCCACCTATTAAATTTTAAGGATCGTGTTATGAAAGTTCTAAGCTCATTAAAATCTGCTAAAAAACGTGATAAAGATTGCCGCGTTGTACGCCGTAAAGGTCGTGTTTACGTTATCAACAAGAAAAACCCGCGCTTTAAAGCCCGCCAAGGTTAGTTTTAACTGATAGTTTTATTGTTGGGCAGTCTGTCCCTGCCCCGCTAATTTACAGTGAACATTTACAATAAAAGCATGTGCGCGGTCACTAACCCGATCTGACGACAAATAGATAGCTGAATCCGCAGTTTGATAAAGAATATTATTAAGGGAAAGGAATTTCCTGATAGTAGGCAGACTTATTGCAATATCTGATTTTTTGACCGTTTCTTCCTTACGCAAATACTGAGTTTTTACCATCCTCAATTCTGCCTTCGCCACCACTACACCAACCACATTTCCGGCACTATCAAGAAGCGGCCCCCCTGAATTCCCCTGCTGTGCAGAATCATTAAACTGCAACCATTTTTCTTCACCAGTTGGCCCTTTCATATCAATAATAGATGATTGGCGCACCACTTGCGTGTTATTTCTCCACGCATCCCCCGGATATCCAATAATTACCACTGGATCATCTGCTTTGAGAGGTTGGCGCATAGAATTAAAATATGCCATATCAGGAGAAATAAAGGAAGCTTTGAGCAAAGCTAAATCATGTTCTTCGTCACGTGCTACCAATTTTGCACCTGCCGATATATTATCGCCATGAATACTTATCTGGGCGCAATTATTAACCACATGGTTATTAGTAAGAATATGACCATCATGGGTTACAAAAAAACCGGTGCCGGAAGTATAGGCAATAAATTGCGTAACCTGACCATCATTAGATTGGGAGTAAGAAGGAGAAGAATATAATAATGCTGAATATACAAGCCCGTAAAATAATATATTTCCAAACATATAATTACATAAATTATTGATTTGCATGATTAAAGATAGAATCAGTTGCCGGACGTGCTTCTTCCGGTTTTTTACCATCTTTATTTTCCGGTTTTTTAGGCTCTTCTTTCTTGATTTTTGCCTCAGGTACAGACAGAAGCGAACGGGTTGTTGGTATAGCTTTGGGATCACGGAAGTAAGAACCGCGCAGAATGGTGATAGTGATACGGCGGTTACGGGGGCTTGATGGCTCTTGCGGTACAAGTAGTTCTTTATCTGCCAAAGCCTCCACTTTTACAACCCTCTCTGGCTCAAGCTGGGTGGAAGCCAGCATACGGCGGGCAGCATTCGCACGATCTGAGGATAGCTCCCAAATTGTATATTGCGGATTCTGAGTAGCAGACGGTGAATCAGTATGTCCTTTTATAGAGATATTATTAGGTGTTTTCACTATCATCCTCGCCATACTATCAAGAACTTTTTTACCGATTTCAGTAAGCACTGCACCACCTGGAACAAACATAGGTTTCTTCGCATCATCAATCATATCAATTTTAAGGCCTTCCGGCGTATCCTGAATCAGAACATTATTTTTATAATCTTTCAATTCGTCCTGCTCCATTGATTGCTTAATGTCCTGTTCAGCAGCCTGCATTTCTGAATCTTCTGCAATCTCTACTTTTTCGTTTTTACTGGATGATTCAGCATCCGGATCACTTTCACCTTTGACACTGTTAGGATCAGAAGATACATCTCCCTGTTTCACCTGCCCCACGACCAGACCTACCGCAACCAAATCATTTTTTGATTTTCCTTTTTCGGAAGAATGTAATCCCCCCTTTACACCAATACCCATCGAATCTTTTATACCGATAGTTGGTGTAAAATACTCAGCAAGACCCATTTTCTGGGTTGGTGTTGTTACACTTAATAACCATAAAAGTAGAAAAAACGCCATCATCGCAGTTACGAAATCGGCATAGGCTACTTTCCAAGCTCCGCCATGATGCCCACCGGCAACTTTCTTTATCCGTTTAATAACTATAGGTTGTTCATTTGCTGACATAACTTAAAGAGTATGCCGCCTATTGCTTAATAAACAGTTATTATAAAATAATAAAAGCATTTTCTTATTATTACTGCTATTATAAATAGCAGCATGTAAAAAGCATATTTTTTAGGAATAGCAATGGAAAATAACAAGAAAAAACGTCCATTTTTTACTATAAAAGACATTATAATAGGTGGAATTGTAGTTATATTCACAGCGATTGCCTTTGGTAAACCCATACCTTTTTTGAATATGCCTGCCCACCCCCAAGCCAGAAATGTTTTACAGGCAGAAGTCACCGATTTAGTAAATAATGGGTTAATTGAAACAACCGCCCAACAAATCTCCGATAAAATTGATAAAAAAGATGGCAAGCCTAGCCTTATGCTTATTTATGCTTCATGGTGCAGCTATTGCAAATTTCTAATTCCTGATATTTTGAGCTTAAGACATGAAGGTAAATTAGACAATATCAATGTATTTTTTCTATCTATTGATAAAGACAAATCAGAATTGGCGAATTACTTACTAAAATATAATTATGATAAAGAATTCACGCCATATATCATAAAAAATGGTGGGCAAGATGAATTAGAAATTATGATGATTAATAAAAATCGTTATTACAACGGCGTTCCATATACAATAATTTTTAACGATGATGGGAAAATTATTTCAACAATAGCTGGATCAACAAGCAAAAATTGGTTGCGAACAAAATTACAACAGGCTAAAGAGGAAAACTAGCACTATCATAGAATAAATTTAGAAAGTATCTAATGGTAAAAACAGCAAGGTTATTTGTTTTTTTATTATTTTTAGTAGGTGATATTGCTGTAGCATCTGCTGAAAATCAGGAGCAATCTCCTTCTCAACCAGAGACAATAACCGTGGTTGCCGATACTTGGTGTCCTTATAACTGCAACCCCAATTCTCCCCATCAAGGATTCATGGTGGATATAGCCAAAAAAGCATTTGCTAAACACAATATTAAAATTGTTTACAAAATAGTTCCGTGGACACAAGCCATAGCAGAAACTAGAAAAGGTGTGTATACTGCAATAATTGGAGCCGCAAAAAATGATGCCCCAGATTTTATTTTCCCTGACAAATCCCAAGGTTTTGTAGAGAATCATTTCTATGTTAAAAAAGATAATAACTGGAAATACACAGGAATAAATTCACTAAAAAATGTCATTTTAGGAATCATTGCCGACTACAGCTATAACGATGAAATTGATGATTATATTAAGCAATACAAACTGGATCCAGATCGTATATCAATGATGTCTGGCGATGAAGCCCTAAGTATAAATATCAGCAAATTAAAAAGAGGAAAAATAGGAGCTGTGATAGAAGGTAATTATGTAATGAATTATTATTTATCACAAAATTATATGAAAGATGAAGTAATGAACGCTGGCAGATTAGCACCTTCTGGTACAGATAATTTATATATAGCTTTCAGCCCCCAGAATAAAAAATTGTCTAGAAAATATACTAAAATCCTCACGGATGAGATGAATAATATGCATAAAAATGGCGAATTAAAGCAAATAATGGATACCTACGGACTAGAAATTTGGGATTCTCTTTCTGATAACTCATCAGAAAAATAGTTGCATAAAGGTCAGCGAAAGATTAGGGATGTCATACGAAGATGGTTATTATTAGCCATTATGCAGCAACCTATTATTATAAGGAAAAATTATGGATATAAATAAAATCCCAGCAGGCAAGAACCCTCCTTCAAATATCAATGTAATCATTGAAGTACCTATGGGCAGCCTACCGGTAAAATATGAAATAGATAAAGAATCAGGTGCTTTATTTGTAGATCGTTTCCTACAAACACCTATGTTCTATCCTTGTAATTATGGCTATATCCCGCAAACCCTATCCGGTGACGGTGATCCGGCTGATGTTCTGGTTGTTGGTCAATACCCGCTTATTTCTGGCAGTGTTATAGCTGCCCGCCCTGTTGGTGTATTGCTTATGGAAGATGAAGGTGGGCAAGATGAAAAAATTATTGCTGTTCCACAATCAAAGCTTACACCGTTATATGATAATATAAAATCATATACCGATTTACCGCCTAATCTAATTGCTCAAATCGGTCATTTTTTTGAGCATTATAAAGATCTTGAAAAAGGTAAATGGGTAAAAGTAACAGGTTGGGCTGATGCTGAAAAAGCAGAAGAAATGATTCTAGCCGCTGTTAAACGCGCCCATAAATAACGCTTAGGTTTAGGGAAAAGGCATTAGGCTTAGATATTAGTGTAATAAAAATTGTCATTCCGAGCGTATCCGAGGAATCCTTGTATTGTAAATTATTTTATAAAGACAAGATCTCTCGCTTTGCTAGAGATGACGTTCCCAAGTCCCTAACCCATTAAACCTAAGATTTTACTAGCATTTACACATAAATAAAAAGGCAGGATTTACAAAATCCTGCCTTTTTTAATAATAAACTAAGTTCAATGAATTAAGCTGCTACCACAGACACAAACATTTTTCCTTGTGCTTTTTTGCGGAATTCAACGCGTCCTTCAACTGTTGCAAAAATAGTGTGGTCAAGTCCCATACCAACGCCAGCATCAGGATAGAATTTTGTACCACGTTGACGAACGATAATATTACCAGGGATAACGATTTCCCCACCAAATTTTTTTACACCCAAACGGCGACCATCAGAATCGCGACCGTTGCGTGAACTACCACCTGCTTTTTTATGTGCCATGACTGACTCCTGAATTATAGCTTAATTAAGCTTTGATTTCTGTAATTTTTATTTCGGTTAGATATTGACGATGCCCTTTTTTACGGCGATAGTTATGACGGCGACGCTTTTTGAAGATAATAACTTTTTCGTCACGGAACTGTTTCACTATTTCCGCCAATACCTTAGCACCAGCAAGAAGAGGCGCACCAACTTTGCTTCCAGCCATCAATACTTCGTTAATTTCCACTTTTTCACCTGCTTCACCAGCAAGTTTTTCAACGGAAATAACATCACCACTGGCAACTTTATATTGTTTTCCGCCGCTACGAATAACTGCAAACATTTCTAATTCCTAACTAGTAAACTATTGAACTATAAGAGAAAAATCTATTTTTCTCCAAGTAATGGAGGCAAAATCTAGAATATAAGACAATGACTGTCAACAAATATTGCTATAAATAACGTTATTTTTCCTAAATTTTTTCCAATCCGCTGGTTTTAGCTTATTTGCGGTAAAAACTCTTCTACAATTTCTTCATAAAGCTTACGCTTAAATGGCACAATGAGGTCTGGCAGGTTTTTCATAGATGTCCATTGCCACTGACAAAATTCCGGATGTTCTGTAGCGATATTAATATCACCATCATTGCCTAAAAAACGCAAGCAAAACCATTTTTGCCTCTGACCGCGAAAACGACCGCCCCATAACCTGCCAATTAAATGCTCAGGAAGGTCATAATTATACCAATCCCTGCTTTCTGCTATAATTTCTGCCTTATCTGTTCCGATCTCTTCTTTCATTTCACGCAAAGCAGAAATTTGCGGCTCTTCACCTTCATCAATTCCACCTTGCGGCATCTGCCATGCTTCGGAGGCATTATCAATTCTTTTTCCAACAAAAACATTATTATCAGAGTTAAGCAACATAATGCCAACCCCTGCTCTATAAGGCAAATGTTCATACATAAATTTTACCGTACCCATAACTAAAATCTTTTAGCAACTATAAAAGAAACCGGCACGAGGTGAAAACCTTTTTCCTCATATTTATCTATCCATTCTTTTAATTCTTTTACAGTAAGTGGGTAAGCTTTAGCGATACCTACAGAATAACCACGGTCTTTAGCAATTTGCTCAAGCAATGAAAAACGGGCACGTATTGAGCTTTGTGTTAACTCTTCATCTATAACCGTATCAATTATAACGCTCGCGGTATTACCACTATCTATAATTTCTTTTGTTTCATTTTTTGATGGTTTTTTACCTATTGCAAGCATAAGCCCTCGCCCTGACAGCACTTGCAATAATGATTTAGACAGCTCATTATTTTCTAAAATAACTTCATTCTGCGGTGTAAGGAAACCTATAAAACCTGCATTACGCGCCATTATTTTTTTTATCTTGAATTCATTTTCCTGTTGGTCTTTAGATAAAAGCAAGCCAAGAGGTCCGGGGTCTGAAGCTGGATAATTGGAAGATTCCATAGGTAAATCCAGCATTGTTTCATGCCCGCTTACCCGTGCTGATATTAATAAATTATCTAAATCATCTATATATGGAGAAAAACTAAGGCTTATATTTTCAGGCAAACGTAATGCCTGCTGATTAATAAATTTATTATTTCCAAGCCCATATACAATAATCGCTATAGTTGGTTTCTTATCTTTAACATTGAATGGTTTTGCATAATATTTCCAAGGCTTCAATCCTTTATCAGAAATTTTTGGCAATGTTCCAAATTCTGTCTTTTCTGATAAATTATCAGAAATTTCAGCCGGCGGATTTTTTGATGGTACAATCGGGGGTAAGGGCTCTTCCTTTTCATCATCATAAACTACAGTAAGGTTATTTATAATCTCTCCTTCTTTATTTTCTGGTATATTATTTTCCTTTGTTTCTTCCTTAATAATTTCTTTTTCTACTTCCTGCGCAGTTTCTATTTCTGCTGGTTTTTCTTCTGTTTTTGCAATTTCTTTATCAGGTATTTTATTTTCGCTTACATTATTGTCAGGTTCAGTTTTTTCAGTCTGTTTATTTTCTTCGGATTTAGTTATTTCCTTTTCCAAATCTTCTGAAGAAATAATTTTACCCTGTATAGATGAATCACTAAGGTTGATAATAAATCTACGACCGGAAGAAAAAGCATCTTGCGTTTCCTGTTTACTCATAACCAAAATAAACGCCATTTGTGCAACTATAACGGAAACAAGCATAATTATTGCTAATTTCCATAATAATTGCCGCCAAAAAAATGGTGGGAGTAAGTGTCTGCCTTTGCCAAATGCCATAAAGCCCCTTACCTTATCATATGATGTTATTTTTCCGATTTAACATTTTGATAAACATTTACAGCTCTAAGCAAATCTATCGCCCGCTGTAACTGGAAATCCTCGGCAGAATCAGCATCTACTTTTTTAAGCAGTGAATCACCATTTCTATCTTTGCCATTTTCCTGAGAATTATTTGATTCAGGTTTAGATTTTTCTGGTTTATCACCGTTTTTTTCACCTGCTACCTTTTTCTCTTTTTCTTTTTTATCTTGTAAGTTCTCTAGGCGTTTACGCAATTGCGATTCGCTGCGCAGCTTATCGCTGCCTTTAAGAAGTTCAATTTTTGCTGGCTGCACTTCAATATCAGGTGTAATACCTTTATTCTGAATAGAGTTCCCTGATGGAGTATAATAACGCGCAGTGGTAAGACGGATAGCTCCATGCTCTGGGATAGGTATAACGGTCTGTACTGAACCTTTACCAAAACTTTTAGTTCCCATGATAATAGCGCGTTTATGATCCTGAAGAGCACCGGAAACAATCTCGGAAGCAGAAGCAGAACCATTATTTATAAGCACTACGATAGGTATATTATCAGGAATCAGCTCATTACCGGAAACTGCGCTATAACGTTTGGTTTTTTCTGGATCACGCTCACGGGTGGAAACAACTTCGCCCTGCTTTAAGAAAGCATCAGAAACAGAAACCGATTGATCCAGCAATCCACCTGGATTGTTACGCAAATCTAGTACAACTCCCCGCAATTTAGGTATATCTTTCTGGATACGCTTGAATTCTTCACGCATTAAATCAGTAGTCTGCTCGGTAAATTGTGTAAGGCGGATATAGGCTATATCATTGCCTTCAGCTTTTGCCCGAGCTGATTTTATTTTTATTACAGCCCTAGTAACTGTAACTTCCAAAGGTTCGGTCATATCCTCCCTAAGGATGGTAAGTTTTACTTTTGAATCAACTATACCGCGCATTTTTTCTACAGCTTCAGAAAGGGTAAGCCCTAACACAGCAGTATCATCAATATAGCTGATATAATCGCCAGCTTTAATACCAGCTTTAAAAGCAGGAGTATCGTCAATCGGCGTAATAACGCGCACCAAGCCATTTTCCATTGTTACTTCTATACCAAGACCACCAAATTCACCCTTGGTCTGCACTTGCATTTCCTTGAATGATTTTTCATTCATATATCCAGAATGAGGATCAAGGGAAGCAAGCATTCCATTAATTGCCGACTCAATCAAATCACTATCTTTTACTTCCTCAACATAATCGCTGCGGATGCGGTCAAACACATCTCCAAATAATCCCAACATCTGCAATGTTTCGTTTTTATCCGCATAGGCAATAGTGGAGATAAGTATTATAGGAGAAACGGCAACAAGGCAGATTTTGGTGATAAGGCGCATAATAGATCAACTACTCCTGAATGAAAAAATAAACAGATAGATTATTGAACTATTAAGCACCAAATTTCAAGTATCTTATTTAATTATAAAATAAAAAATTACTTTATCGTTATTCAGGCAAAAGTTCTACGCCACTTAAAGAAAGCTGGCTCTTCAGGTCATGTTTAAGAGAATCAAGACCCTGCTCATTTTCTGCTTCACAACGAGCAACAAGCATGGCTTGTGTATTGGATGCACGTAGCAACCACCAGCCATCTTTGGTTGTTACCCGCACACCATCCACATCACTGAATTTTGCCTGCACTTGTTCAAGACGTGATTTTACTTCTTCAATAACTTTGAATTTACGCAAATCATCACATGGGAAACGGATTTCTGGGGTATTGATACGTTTTGGTAAAGCTTTACGCATATCAGAAAGTTTTTTACCACTGCGTGAAAGCAAGCCAAGCAAGCGCACAGCCGCATAAAGCGCATCATCAAATCCATAATATTTGTCAGCAAAAAATAAATGCCCGCTCATTTCTCCGGCAAGTGGAGAACCGGTCTCCGCCATTTTTGATTTAATTAACGAGTGCCCAGTTTTCCACATTAACGGCGTTCCGCCAAGACGCTCTATCTCATCAAAAAGTGCGCCGCTGGCTTTTACATCAGCAATAATAGTTGCTTTCGGCTTTTCACGTAATATGTCCGCAGCATAAAGCATCAGAAGCTGGTCACCCCAAAGTATTTCACCTTCGTCATCAACTACCCCTATGCGGTCACCATCACCGTCAAAAGCAATACCTATATCGCATTTTTCATTACGCACAGTTTCTATAAGCTGTTTCAGATTTTTGGGTACAGTAGGGTCAGGGTGATGTGCTGGGAATGTGCCATCAATCTCTGCATTAAGCGCAATATTCCTTCCCGACAAACGCTCGGTCAGTGCCTTCATAATTTCACCTGTTGCACCATTTCCGGCATCCCATGCTACTGCAAGATCACGTGTACCATCATAAGCTTTTAACAAAGCCGTAATATATATTTCGCGCATATCCTGCGCTTCAATTTTACCTTCCCCACTCGCGAGATTGGCATTTTCTGCCAAAGCCTTTAGCTCTGCAATTGCTGCGCCGTAAAAAGCCTGATTTTGGAAAACAAACTTAAAACCGTTATGATCAGGAGGATTATGAGATCCGGTTATCATAACACCACCAACGGCTTTTTTAGTATAGGCGGTGTAATAAAGCATAGGAGTTGGCCCAAGACCAATATCAAGCACTTTAAGACCGCTATCAACTATGCCTTTGCACACTGCCTGATGCATATCAGGCGAGCTTAGACGCCCATCACGCCCTACACAAATAACACCATCCGGTTGAGCCTGAGCTGCTTTAGTAGCAAAAGCGCGGGCGATATAATAAGCATCTTGAGTAGATAAAGTTGCACCAACAATACCACGAATATCATATTCACGGAAAATGGTTGGTGTAAAATAATGTTCATTAGTTTTTTTTGCTGTTCGTTCTGTCATATTACTACTTTATAATTAATTGTTTGGTTTACTGGTTTTATTATCTTTTGCTGCATTATCCGCTGAGCCACCATTATTAGATGTAGATTGTGAAGCTGCCGCCTGTATTTCTGCACCACTGGTAATTTTAGAGTTTATTTTTCTTTCATTAGCCAGCTCAACTGTAAGCTGTTTAGCTTTTTGCGGTGACATAGCAGCAAGAATAGGTGCTGCTTTCTTTTCTGCCATAGCATCAATAACTAAAAGCAAAATCGGCATTTCAACTTCATCAAAAATACGAGCTGCTTCTGCCGGTTTCATATTTTCATAAATTTTTACAAGGCTGCCTATTTTTGCATCTTCCTGTTTATTATATTGATCAAGAAGAGCAGCAACCTGTTTTTTCATTGCTTCAATCTGTTTTATTTTATCATCAATACGTTTTTGGGTAGCATCAAGCATTGTCTCTTTAATCTGGATATTATTTTCCCAACGCTCCAGCTCTTCCCTTCTCTTGGAAAGGCTTTGCAACAGCTCTACTTCAACCGCAGTATAACGATGCTCTGTTGATGTCTCAAGCTCTTTAGAAACTGCCGGATTTTCCTTTTCTTTTTTTTCGCCTTCTTTACCGCCGGAAGATGGTTCTTCAGTTTTTTCTTCAGATTTTTTATCACCGGACTTTTTTTCTTCTTCTTTTTTATCAGCTTTTTCTGCTGTTTTTTCAGCTTCTTTTTTTGCGTCTAGTTTTTCTGCAGTATTGGATTCTGATACTGTTTTAGGTCTTTCCGATGAGACATTAGATGGTTTTTCTGTGGTCTGCGCTTCAACATTTGCAATAAAAGAGTCGGTATCCCGCAGCAAATCAACCACTTTAATTCCAAGAAACAAGACGGCTACAATAATAGTCGCTGGCAATAAACGAAACATTCTTTTCACTTTTTATCCTTCTTGAGAAACTTACCCTTTTACACCAGCACGAATCATATCAAGCAACTCCTGCTCTACCTTGGATCGGGGCACATTGTTCCCTTTAGCTTTTGCATGATTATCACGTTCACCTGATTTTGCACTAATATTATTCGGGTTATTACCAGTATTTGCATTGGGTTTAGCACGGCTAATGACTCTATCCAGTACGGCTTCCAGTGAAGCGGTAGTTTTTTCCTTACTAGAAATCTTTTCAGGAGTTTTTACTATATTATTATCTTCTGCAACCGGAGCACC
>CAUJIB010000027.1 GCA_963205245.1 Pseudomonadota bacterium | reverse complement strand
CTTTCTTTTCCTCATGCTCATTTTTAAAACCTTCAAGAATCATTTTTCCGCCTACTGCCGTTAAAATTGCAAAAGCTATCCAATGATCTATAGATTCTATAAAACTGCTGGCAGCCAGCCCGATAACCCAACCCAATATTGGGGTTAGCATTTCTATAATACCAAAAATCGCGCCAACCCGTAGAGCATAGCTGAATTTTGGCTTCTGCAAAATCACACCTTTGCTTACCGAAGCGGCAAAAGCATCCGCCGACATACTAAATGCCAGTATAGTATTGGAAATAACGCTCATAAATAATCCTATTCAAAACCTTACTTGCTTCATAATGATGTTTTTGTATATAAGAAGCATTATTTATCCTATAATAAAAAGGAATATTCAATGAATAAGGTTTTAGTAATCGGCAGCGGCGGACGCGAACACGCCCTTTCATGGCGATTAAAACAATCACTAGGCGTATCACAGATTTTTTGCGCCAGCGGCAATGCCGGTATCGCGCAGGATGTAACCTGCGTTAATTTAGCAGCTCATGACGAAATAGTAAAATTTTGCCATAAGGAAAACATTTCACTGGTAGTAATAGGCCCTGAACAACCGCTGGTTGATGGTCTTGCTGATATATTACAGGCAGAAAATATTCCGGTTTTTGGCTGTAGCAAAAAAGCAGCAAGGCTTGAAGGTTCCAAAATTTTTATGAAGGACCTTTGTAAAAAATATAATATCCCAACTGCCGCTTACGGCTCTTTTTCTGATAAACAGGAAGCAATTAATTTCCTAGAAGGTAAAAATTTTCCTATCGTAGTAAAGGCTGATGGTCTGGCTGCCGGTAAAGGTGTTTTCATCGCTGAAAATAAAAAAGATGCGATAGAAGCGGTAGAAAATATGTTTTCCGGTGAATTTGGCACAGCTGGCAGCAGGATAATCATTGAAGAATTTTTGGACGGTGTTGAGGCAAGTTTTTTTGCGCTGTGTGATGGAAAAAAAGCGGTGGAATTTTCCTATGCGCAGGATCACAAACGTGCTTACGATGGCGATAAAGGCCCCAATACCGGCGGCATGGGAACATATAGCCCAGCCCCAGTTGTAACAGATGAAATCCGCAAAGAAGTGATGGAAAAAATTATCCATCCGACTATGGCAGCAATGGAAAAAGAAGGTTGCCCTTTTTCAGGCGTATTGTTCGCTGGTCTTATGCTTACCAAAAATGGGGCAAAGTTACTGGAATATAACGCCCGTTTTGGCGATCCAGAAACCCAAAGCCTGATGATGCGCTTTGATGGTGATTTATTCAGACTGCTGCTTTCCTGTGCAAATGGCACAGTTGAGGAAAAATTTATTTCCTTTTCCAAGCAGGCGGCGGTTTGCGTAGTCATGGCCGCAAGTGGCTATCCAGCTGCTTATCAAAAAGGCAGCATCATTCATGGTTTGGAAAAAGCCGGTGCTTTTCCTAATGTAAAAATCTTCCATGCTGGCACAGCAGAAAAAGATGGTAATATTGTAAGCGTCGGCGGGCGTGTGCTTGGAGTCACCGCACTGGGTGATAATATCAAAGAAGCGCAGCACAATGCTTATAAAGCCGTGGATTTAATTGACTGGAAAGAAGGTTTCTACCGTCGTGACATAGCCTGGCAGGCAGTTTAATATAATATTAAACTGGCCTTACCACCACTAAAATAACAATTCCAATCATAAGCACAGTCGGTACTTCATTCAATATACGGTAAAACTTGATTGAATGCATGTTTTTATCATTAGCAAACTGGCGACGGTATCGCGCAAAAAAACCATGGCAAATTGTCATAGCCACAATCAACAGTAATTTATAATGCATCCAGCTGCCGTTTTGCTGGGTATCAAGAGCATTAGTATAATTAATCAGCCACAAACCACTGGCAAATGCAACAATCATTGCTGGATTGATAATAAGACGCAGCAAACGTCTTTCCATTAGTTTGAACATCTCCGATGCTTCACTGCCAATTTTAACTTGGCTATGATATACAAAAATCCGCGGTAGATATAACATTCCCGCCATCCAAGAAATTATTGCAATAATATGCAGGGCTTTTATCCAGTGATATAAATCGCCATCCATTATGCTGCCTCCTTCTTATCTGCTATATAAGGGCATTTTCCAAAATCATTTGGACAAAAACGTTCACCATTAAATGAACAGATTTTCTCATCTTTTTTTGCCTTCAAACATAAATCAGCTAGCGCTTCAATAAACAATGGTTCAACTCCTAGTGCAGGAACACGCACATAACCTGTAACACCATATTTATCGGCTAAATTACGATATTGTATATCAAGTTCTACCAGCGTTTCCGAATGCTCAGAAACAAAAGATACCGGAACTATAAGCAATGGTATTTTTTCCTCTCCGGCTTTTTTTATTTCACTTTCAATTGAAGGTTCAAGCCACTTAAGCAAACCCACCCGGCTTTGATAACAAATACTGTAATCAATTTCCTCTATGGCTAAAATCTGTGTGATCATTTCCACAGTTTTTTCCACCTGCCATTGATATGGATCACCTCCATTAATTACTTTTTTCGGTAATCCATGCGCAGAAAAAAGTACACGCGGTTTTCCTGTTTCTGAGGCTTTCCAGTAAGCATCTTTTATCATTTTAGCATGGGCAGCAACAAAACTTAAATCCGTAGGGAAACAGCAAATTTTTGTGGTTGGTACGTCAAGTCCCACTTCACTTGCTGCCCTTTTCCAATCCTTAAATGATGAAGCTGTGGTGGTAGTTGAAAATTGGGGATAAAGCGGCAATAAAATAATATGGTCAGGCGCATAGTTTTTTACATTTTTTACAACCGTATCACTCATTGGATGCCAATAGCGCATAGATACAAAAGCTTTATATTCTGTATCTTTATCCTTATATGAAAGATTCTCTTCCAAAGCTTTGGCCTGCTGGTTGGTAAAATCTAAAATTGGTGATTTACCACCTATCTGGTTATAAATATCACGGGCTTTTACTGCTCTTTTATTTGATATAAATTTAGCCAGTAAAAAGCGCAGGTTTTTTGGCAAATTCACAATCGCCGGATCATTAAACAGGTTGAATAAAAATGGTTTTATGGCCTTAAGATCATCTGGCCCACCTAAATTAAATAATATTACAGCAGTTTTTTTAGTCATGATTTTCAAGAATTATTTTTAATTACATCGCAAATTGCAGATACATTATCTATTGGCGTATGCGGCAAAATACCATGTGCGAGATTAAAGACAAATCTTTTATCGCCAAGTACAGAAAGAATTTTTTTAGTTTGTTTTATAGCTTCATTTTTATCCTCAGCCAGCAATATTGAATCAAGGTTACCTTGGGGAATTACATATTTTTGTAATTCATTTTTTACCAGTTCCAGTGTGATTGAACCGTCAAAACTAACTGCATCAACACCAGTATTTTTGGCATAATCTATAGTTTTACTACCAGCAAGGCGGGGAAACCCAATCACAGCAATATTTGGATATTTTTCTTTGATTGCCGCTGTTATTTTTTTACTTGGAACAAGCGAATAATCATAAAATTCCTGTTCACTAAGAACACCTGCCCATGAATCAAATAATTGGATTGCCTGCGCTCCTGCTTCTATTTGCTTTAGTGAATGTTCTATCACTGCTCCAGTAAGAATATCAATCAAACTAACAAAAAATTCCTTATCCCTAAAGGCAGTTTGCCTTACTGACTGGAAATCCCTGCTGCCTTTTCCCTCAATCATGTAGCAAGACAAAGTCCATGGCAGACCGCAAAAACCAATTAGGGCAGTTTGTTTAGGAAGTTCTTTCCTTGTAAGCCTGATAGCTTCGTAAACCGGTTCCAAAGTTTCATAAAAGTTGTTTTTGGATAATTGCGCAATGTCAGATACCGGCATAAGTATCGGCCCATGCCCTTCTGAAAATTTAACATCTACCCCTAAAGCATCAGGAATAACCAAAATGTCCGAAAATATAATAGCAGCACTCATGCCATAACGAGTAATAGGCTGAATGGTAACTTCACAAGCTGCCTCTGGCGTGTAACAAAATTCTAAAAAATTAGCAAAACTTTTACGAATAACACGGTATTCTGGTAAATATCTTCCTGCTTGGCGCATAAACCAAAAAGGAATTTTTTCCTTTTCATTTTTTGAATGGCTCTTTTCCAAACAGGAAAGAAAAATATTATCACTATTATTCATAAATATATATATTCTTAAGTGTAGTAGTAGTTATCAGAGATTTTTCGGGGATTGTTTTTTAATCACATTTTTATCCACAGAAAAACATAAGTTTATAATTAGTGGATAAGATAAGAGATAATAAATTTAAGCTGTTAATTCTACTAAAAATAATAAAAAATACACAAGCTAAAGAAAAATGTGGATAATATTAGCTATTCAGATATTTATTACATGTGTAAAAAACTTTTCCACCTGTGAATAAAATTGAAGATATGGAAGACGTGATTTTGGATAAAATAGCACCCACAAATTCACACATAATCTACACCGGACTTATCCACAGAATTATATGCAATGGGATTAGGAAATAATAAAAATGAAAACATTTAATTTGCATTTAGTTTCGGATTCCACAGGGGAAACGGTGGGCAGTGTTGCCCGCGCCGCTTTGGTTCAATTTGAAGATGTAGAGGCGGAAGAATTTAGCTGGACATTAGTACGCTCAAAATCCCAACTGGAAAAAGTTTTAGAAGGGATAAAGGAAAATCTTGGTGCGGTTATGTATACTCTTGTTGATTCAAACCTCAGGGATATATTAAAAAAAGAATGCGCTAAACTCGGAGTTCCCTGTATTGAAATTTTAGCTGGTGTGGTTTCGGAATTATCAACTTATTTAGGAATAGAAAGCCACGCGCGTACTGGCAAACAATATGAACTTACCGAAGATTATTTTACACGTATGGATGCAATAAATTATGCGCTGGCACATGACGATGGGCAGGCACATTGGGAAATGGAACAAGCTGATATTATTATTCTTGGCGTATCGCGTACCTCTAAATCGCCAACCTGTATGTATCTGGCATATAAAGGTTATAAAGCTGCAAACATTCCATTGGTTCTTGATTGTCCATTGCCGCAAGGGTTGGAAGAATTGAAAAAGCCGCTTATTATTGGACTTACTATCAATTATGAAAGATTACAGCAGATTCGCAAATCCCGCCTGCAATCTTTGAATCAGGAGCAGGAAACAAATTATATAGATATTGAATATATGCAGCGCGAAATAGCCGAAGCGAGGAAATTATATTCCAAACATAAATGGCCGGTGATTGATGTTACTAAACGTTCGGTAGAAGAAACTGCGGCAACCATCGTGCAGTACCTTAAAAAACATCAGGAAAAATTGGCGGCAATCGGTGAGTAATATTAAAAAAGCAGGAGTGGTGGGATGGCCTGTAGCACATAGCCTGTCACCGCACCTGCATGGTTATTGGTTGAAAAAATATAATATTGCTGGCGAATATAACGCCTATCCGGTTGAGCAAGAAAGACTTTCTGAATTCATCGAAAATTTACGCACAGATAAAGATTTTGCAGGGGTAAATCTCACCATCCCCCATAAAGAAGCAGTGATGGCATTTCTTGATTCTATAGATGATGTTGCGCTTGCCATAGGGGCAGTAAATACAGTTATCAGTGATAATGGAAAATTACGCGGCACTAATACCGATGCTTATGGTTTTGCCGAAAATATCAGGCCGTTTATTACAGCTAAGAAAAAAGCGGTGGTGCTGGGGGCAGGTGGGGCGGCTAAAGCTATAATTTTTGCCTTAAATCAGCTTGGATTTTCTGAAATTATTATAACTAACCGTACTTTGGAGAGGGCAGAAAACTTGTTATCTGCAATCTCTCATCCGTTATCCGTTTCTGAATGGGAAAAACGTAGTGAAATATTGCAAGGAGCTGATCTACTAGTAAATACTACCAGTCTGGGCATGACAGGGAAAGAACCGCTGGATATTGATTTAGCATTATTGCCAAAAACTGCTCTGGTTACAGATATTGTCTATAACCCACTTATAACACCGCTTCTTGAACAGTCGCAGGAGCGTGGAAACCCAACCATAGACGGGCTGGGTATGTTGATTCATCAAGGGGCCGCGGCATTTAAGGAATGGTTTGGTGTTTTGCCAGAAGCAACAGAAGAATTAAAACAATTGCTGCAAGATACGCTAAGTGGAAAATGACAATGGTAATCATCGGTCTTACAGGCAGTATTGGTATGGGAAAAACTACAGTTGCTCGCCAATTTGCCTCGCTCGGTGCAAAAATTTGTAGCGCAGATGGCTGCGTGCATAAATTAATGAGTAAAGGTGGGGCAGCCGTTTCACAGGTACAAAAATATTTCCCAACTGCTGTAAATAATGGTGAAGTAGATAGAAAAATATTAGGGCAAATTGTATTTACTGATAAAGAAAAACTTAAAGCTTTAGAAAATATCCTGCATCCATTAGTTCGGCAAATGGAAGATGATTTTGTAATTAACGTAAAGCGTTTAGGAACAAAAATAGTGGTGCTGGATATACCGCTTTTATTTGAAACAGGCGGTCATACACGGGTTGATTTTACGGTGGTGGTTTCTGCTCCTGCCTTTATCCAAAGGCAGCGGGTGATGGCAAGAAAGAACATGACGGCAGAAAAATTTGAGCGCATAATCGCAAACCAGATGCAGGATTTGGAAAAACGCCGCCATGCTGATTTTATTATCCCCACGGGACTCGGAAAAGCTTATAGTTTCATGGCGGTGAAAGAGTTAGTTTTAGGTATCGGAAAGTTGTAAATATGAAACGGGAAATTGTATTAGATACGGAAACCACAGGCCTTGATCCATTTAGTGGGCATCGCATAGTAGAAATTGGCTGTGTAGAGGTTGTTGGCGGGGTACGTACCGGTATTTTTTTCCATTGTTACTTGAATCCGCAGCGGGATATGCCGCCGGAGGCTTTCCGTGTGCATGGTCTGTCTTCTGAATTTTTGGCCGATAAGCCCATTTTTGCTGAAAAAGTAGATGATTTTTTAGAATTCGTTTCTGATTCCCAACTGGTTATCCACAACGCAGCTTTTGATATGAAATTTATCAATTTTGAATTAGATAAGTTAGGATTTCCAGAAATAATGATGGATAGGGCAATAGATACTGTCCTTATAGCCCGTAAAAAATTCCCCGGAAGCCCAGCAAGCCTTGATGCTCTTTGTAAACGTTTTAATATTGATATCTCCGCCCGTACTAAACACGGTGCGTTACTCGATGCTGAACTACTTGCGGATGTTTATCTGGATTTAATGGGCGGCAGGCAGTCCATGCTTGTGCTTGATGAAGTTAAGCAAAATATAACTGCTAATACTCAAGCTATAGGCTATAACAAAACCAATTTAGAAGCTAGAATATTCAAGATTTCCTTAGAAGAGGAACAAGCTCATAAAATTATGCTTATGAAATTAAAAAATCCGATTTGGGCAGAAGAAATTTGAACATAAAAAAACCGCCCCCAATTTCTCGGGAGCGGCTAATTTAATTAATAATACCAAATCTATTGCTGGCAGGTATTATTATAAACGGTTGGACAAACTGTTTCTAATGGGAAAAGATTTTTCTTGAGTTTTTCCCTTAGAGCAATTCTGTATTCATCACCAGCACCGAATACCTGCCAAGCAATGTAATTTGGATATAATTTATCGCGAGAAAATTCATAAACTTTTTGAACAGAGGTGGTAGCTGGTAAATTGTGATATATTTCTGCTCTAAGATTATCAACATTATCAGCGATTAAATTTCCTCTATGAACTTGCATACCAATAGGTAAAACCCCCTTAGCCGCTGGATAATAACGATAGATACCTTGAGCAGTATATTGTGTTCCTACAGTGGTTAGACCGTCACCAGGATTATCAAATGCTCCCCAAAAAGTATCAGGTCCGCCAAAGCCCATTTTTAGAGTAGTTGCATTTTTAATGAAATCGGCAAGGCGGTTACGTGGGAAGTTCAAATTTTGAATTAATGGAGTATGAAGGAAAGCAGCCCGCGCCTTTACCTGCATATTCATTATGCCGTTTAGGAAATTTGTCTCTTGGGCATCACTGATTTGTTCAGCACTGCTTGATGTTTCAGCAAAGCGGATAAAAGACACACTAGGATCAGTATCATATTTATTCGCCAAAGCTTTTAGCAGATTATTAAATGCTTTAAGAGTGTCAGGGTGACCAAAGTTGGCATGTTGACCATCTGCGTCGGATTTAATTGGGTAATAAGGGCGAACTACTACACCGTTAATGGTGGTATTTGGAAAATTTGTAACATATTTTGGTAGTGGGATATATTTATAACCAAGCATAATTGACAGTTTTTTGTTATATTTTTTTGCCTTTGCCAGATCTTGGTCTATTTGGGAAAAATCATATCTCCAGCCACCACCGACTTTAGGAACTTCTAGATCCCTCCAGTCATATGTTCTTTCTATACCACGAAAGCTTGGAATATCTTTGAATTCAAAAAGCAGTTTATCTATGTCTGCTACGCTTATATTATTCATTATATAATGTCCAGGATGCCATTTCATACCTGTTACTGCAGTTCCAGTTGCTGTTTGGGCAAGGCTTGCACCTGGTTGAAGGGTAAGCCCCGCTATAATGGCAAGTAAACTAATATTTTTTCTATAATTTTTCATTTTATACCCCTGTGTGTTTAGATTAAAATACTTAGATATTTTTTAATAACTTCACGTATACTTAATCTATTATTAGTGTTTTTTAATAAAACGCAATTTCTTTTGCAGCAATTGCTGCAAATGTCACCCTACTGTCATAAAGCTGTCATTAATTTGTAATAATTGGAATGAGTTCAGATATAAAAAAACCGCCCCCAATTTCTCGGGAGCGGTTGTTATAATCATGGGTAATTAAATTATTCAGTTTTGCAAGTATTGTTATAAATAGTTGGGCAGGCTGTTATAACAGGAGAAGCAGTGTTTTTAAGTCTTTCCTCTATAGCTTTTCATTTATAATTCCCTCTGTTTGTTAATTTTTAAACTATCAGTTTACACAAGTATTATCATAAACAAGCGGGCATGCGGTTCTGGTACGCATGGTTCCACTTCTCAGGCCTGCTTCCAAAGCTTTCCGGTTTGCATCACCGCTTCCAAAAACCTGCCATACGATGAAATTGGAGCGCAGTTTATTATAGGAAAAATCATATACTTTTTTTACGCTGTCATTTAATGGCAGATTATGTTTGATTTCTGCCAATTCATGTTCTCTGGTATCATAGATGAATCCGCCCGTATGTACCTGCATAGCTATAGGTAAAGTATTGATACGGATACTGCCATCGCTATTGGTATAGTTAGCAATATTATACCAGTAGATACCACGGTATGGGGTATTGTTATAATTGAATGCCAAAGCATTTTTAGGATCATTAAAAGAACCCCAGAAAGTATCAGGTCCGCCGAAGCCCATTTTCTGGTTTTTTACGTTACCTACAAGATCTGCAAGCCTGTTGCGCGGAAAATTAATACTTTGTATCAAAGGAGTATGAGTAAAAGCAGTACTTGCTCTTTGATCCATTGCTATTATTCCGTTTATAAAATTATCCTGTATGGCTTGTGATACATCAGCACCGATTGATGTTTCGCTAAACTGCATAAAGGCAATATCTGGATTATTGTCATATTTTTTTGCTAAAGCGTTAAGTATATTTGTAAATGCTTCAAGAGTTTGCGGGTGACCGAAGTTAGCATGATCACCAACATTCCATATGCCATCATTAGGTTTTCCCTGCACAAAATATGCCGGTACAGATAATTTACCAACTAAAGCAGGCTTAAAATTTAGGACGTATTGCGGCAATGAGCTTTGTGTAGGTGAGGCTTTATATTTATAAACAACAATAATAGAGAGTTTTTTGCCGTATTTTTTTACGGTAGCCAAATCCTGATCAATTTTAGAAAAATCATAAACTCCTTTACTAGGCTCTAGATCTGACCAGAAATATTCTTTTTGGAGTCCTCTAAATACAGTAATATCAGAAAATTTAGTGAGAAGCTCATTGGTTTGTTTGTCATCAAGTTTATTCATAATATAGTGCCCTGGGTACCATTTCATACCGGTTTCACCAGTCGCTTGGGCAAAACTCTTGGTTGGTTGTAGTAAAAGAGCAGCTATAAGAGTTAGTAAGCTGATGCTTTTTCTATAATTTTTCATTTTATAC
>CAUJIB010000026.1 GCA_963205245.1 Pseudomonadota bacterium | reverse complement strand
GATACGGGCAAAACTAATCGCCTGTGCACACATCGCACATGGCTCTAAACTCACATATAAATCACAATTCACAAGACGCGGGGATTCCAGCAGCGCAGATGCAGCCCTAATAACCAATATTTCAGCATGTGCTGTTGGATCTTTATTAAGCTCCACCAGATTATAGGCTTCGGCAATAATTTTATTATCCTTTACGATAACCGCGCCTACCGGAACTTCATCAAAACCAAACGCCTTGCCCGCCTGTGTTATAGCAGCTTGCATAAAATGATTGGTAATTTGGCTAGACAAAGATAAATCTCATTAAGAGAATGTTATTTTTTCCGGAAGGCATCCAGAGAGATAATTTTATCTTCTCCATCTTCACTTTCTATATCCGCATTTATTTTATCAAAAGGCTCGACTGCTTCTGATTCCATAAAATCTACTTCCGCTACTTCCAAAGACTGGAACTGCAAACCGAATTTTATGCTGGGATCTGCAAAGGCTGTAAGCGCGGCAAAAGGAATAACCAATTTTTCTGGAACACCGCCGAAAGAAAGTGTAACGCAAAACTGCTGCTCTTCTACCTTAAAATCCCAGAACTGGTGCTGCAACACTATAGTAATTTCTTTGGGATATTTAGCACGCAGCTGTTCCGATATACTCACAGCCGGATGCAAGGTAGAATAAGAAATATAAAAATGATGATTACCCAAAAGACCAGAAGACTGCACTTTTTTCAGCACATCACGTACCACACCACGCATCGCCTGATCAATCAAAACTGGATAATTAAAATGGTCATCATTCATAATATTATAATCATTCTTTATATTTTATTAGACTAATATAGCGGAACGAGTTTCTGTTACCCGGCACCCGTTCCAATAACCGTGTTACTACTAGAGTAAGCTACGCGCCGTTAGGCAGCAACAGCAACTTCTACGACTGCGTTGTCGTTAGCAGCAACAAATGCAACGTTATCGTTAGCATTTAAAGTTTTGATCTAATTACGCCAGTATCATAGCGGACAAAAACAACACCTTTATTACGTCTGTCGAGCCTAAGTCAGCCCCATATTCAACTTGCTTCTGTAAAATGCGATACATTTTACAGAAGCAAGCTCAAAGCCGATTCGGTCTAGTGACCTCATAAACTCTGAGCATCTTAATAGCTATGGTGGAGCTGCCGGGTTCTGCCCCCGGGTCCAATCCGTTTATTCTGAATCGCGTTTATTGTCATAGTTACCGAAGTAACGAAACCATTCTACAATATTTATCTTTATTTGTGAAGAACTAAAATTACCAATACGAAACAACCAGCAATTACTCTTAATTACAATCTAAACCCCCTGCACTCTATCGCCAGTCCAGTTTTATCATTAACCTCTACATATAAACCGTAAAGGGTTGCAGTACCCATCGCAGCTTCCATCTTGGGTTTTGATATTTTGGTAAGAAAACGCTCAAGAGGTGCGGATGATTCAAATCCAATTACCGAATCATAATCCCCGCACATACCAGCATCGGTTTGATAAGCAGTGCCTTTAGGTAAAATGCGTGCATCAGCGGTTGGCACATGAGTATGACTGCCAACTACTACACTCACCCGCCCATCAAGATATTTACCCATAGCAGTTTTTTCAGAAGTAGCTTCGGCGTGAAAATCAACTAATATTGCCTGATTATTCCCCAATTTATATTTTTCTAAAATTTCATCAGCAGTAAGGAATGGGCAACGTGTATGCTCTTTGTGAAAAACCTGTCCAAGTAAATGCAATACCAGCAACTTGCGACCATCAGCGAAAGAAAGCAAATAACTGCCACTGCCTACTGTTTTTAGAGGAAAATTTTCAGGGCGAAGCAAACGTTTTTCCTGCGCCAGATATTGCGTTATATCTTTCTGCTGATCCCAGATGTGATCACCGCCCGTTACCACATCTACCCCACAGGCAAAAAAATCTTTGGCAATTTGCGGGGTAATACCAAAACCGCCCGCAGCGTTATCGCCATTAACTATTACTGCGTCCAAGGCCATATCACGGCGCAAATGTGGTACATTTTTTACTATAGCATCACGCCCGCTACGCCCTACCACATCGCCGAAAAATAATATTTTCATACAAACCTGATAATTCCTTTTTCTGTAATTACCATATCCATTTTTTCATCACCATCATGAATTGGCAAATTATTTACCTGTTGCATAGCATACGCCACGCCAATAACTAATAATTTTTTATTTTTTATGCGCAAAAATTTAAGGGTAGCATCATAATAACCGCCGCCATAACCCAACCTGTTCCCATGCAGATCAAAACCAACCATAGGTACAATCACCGTATCCGGCTCAATCTCCGGTAAATGCGTCATAGGACAGGATATTCCAAATTTTCCAACAACCAATTCCTCACCACTAGAACAGTCAAGAAACTTTAGTATCTTTTCTGTTTCCGTAACAACAGGTAAAGCAACTTGATTTCCTCTGGATTGCAATTTTTCAATCACCATATTCAAATCAACTTCACCACGTATAGCGCAATAAATCGCCACTTTGGCATTTTCCGAGATAATCTCCAGTAAATGTTTTTCTATTGAATCCGCTGCAAGACATGCATCTTCTGGCTTTATCAACTGCCGCGCTTTTATCAATTTTTCCCGCAGGGATTTTTTGCTATTCATAATTCATTTTAGCATTCGCAGCGTATGAACGCATTTTATTAATAATGAACGGACCACCATAGCCGTCGGTTGAAACAAGCCTCATTCGACCCGTTTGAAAGGTGGGTGCCGTATGTGCAAGGGCGATGCCCAAGCCCAGTGATGGCTCCCGAACAAAAGGATATTGGTCCAAGGGACAATGTACCTAACGTACCAAGCAGAACCGTTCGTTGTTACTTTAACGCATTTCCATACGTTGTGCAATATTTTCAATACGCTCAGAAATTTCTTCCAAAGTTCCTGCCAGAGCATCCTGCGTCCGAGCAATTTCTTCCGGAATATCCCCTTGCAATACTGATGAAAGGTAACGTATTTCCATTGATAATCTTTCAATTTCTTTTTTATTTTCAATAAGTTCATCAGCCATAGTTACTGAAGCCAGCAAAAAGCCCATCACCTCGCCGACATTGCCACCCATCCGGAAAGAAAGGTCACGAACACGGTCATCCACATCATCAGCAAGCAGCCGCAACTGCTCTTCCTGCCCGTCATCGCAAGCCAGATGGTATTCCCTGCCGCCAATTTTTACACTAACCGTTGTCATAACCAACTCCACTTAACTTATTGGATAATAAATAACAAATTATTCAATAAATTCAATTACAAACTTGTGTGACACACATAAAATTAACAGAAAATCCAATTGTAACAAAAACTTCACGCAATTTTACATATTTTCCTGTAAACTGATAACATATAAATAGAAGATAAGCAAAAACTATGGCCGATACAGCGCAAAAAGAAAATAATGACTCCAACTACGAACGCGAAAGAGATCGGGTAGCACAAGGGTTAGCTGAAGTTTTCAATGAACCTAAGATCGCGGATAAAGCACAAAATTCTGAAAATAAATCTGAGAATAAAACGGCCAGTATATTGGAACAAGCAAAAGCCGGTGTAACAGAACAGGTTGCAATCAAACTAAAAACTGATGAGTCAATAGTAACATTGGCGGCTCTCGCTGATGTCAGCATTAAACCACCAGCAACGGATGCAGAATATCTAAAAATAGCAGAACAGCTAATAACAGAGCGCAAATTTGAAGCTACAGACATTAATGGAAACAAAGTAACCGTTGCAATTGCTGATATAGATAAAACTTTGAAAAAACTCGCCGAAAGCAGTCCAGACTATCATAAGGAAATCATAGAAAAACTAGGTGCAAACACAGTTGATGAAAAAATCCCCGACGCAAAAAAAAGAGAGACCATAGCAAAATCCGTAGCTGATGGCATAGGTGAGAATACAGGTTTTTTTGCCTTTATCGCAAATATCATATCCGCAATATTTGATTGGCTAGGCAATGGGAAAAGCGGAGATGGATTGGCTGGGCTTAAAGAAAGTATAGCGAATGTAAATGCTAATAAAGCTGCTGATTCTGTTGCCAGTAAATTAGAATCTGCCAATATCGGTTTGGATAAGGATACTATCAAAGAAATTGCAGAAAGCGTCCATACCAAAATATCAGATCCTAATGCTAAGCCAAAAGTGACATTAGCTGATATACCATCTGGCAAACAGCAACAAACTACAGATACTGAGACGTCTACTGATAAGAAAGCTGATATTCAAACCACACAGCAAAAACCGACAAAATCAGAAGAGCAAGCAACAAGAACAGCAGAGAAAGCACCCGTTAGTCCAGAAAGAAAACCTATAGTATCGCAGGATATAATTGATAATTTACGGAAGGTTAATACCCAAGAAAATAAAAGCCAACATAAACAAGTAAAACAAGAGCCAAAAACTCAGGAAAATACCCAACCTTCTGTAGAAACTGCACAAGCACCTACTCCAGAGAAACAGCCCGTTGCAAAAAAGAGTAGCATAGAAAATGCTATATCTGGAATAGCAACCAAATTAATAACTGATTCAAAAGACTTCATAAATATGGCGAGTGACAAAAAAAATGAGCTTCTTGCCAATACAAATAAGGTAATTAAAAATACATTAAATAAATATCCAGAATTGAAAGATTTACTCAAGGCTCATTATAATGACAGCCGAGACCCTACTTCTGGACAAATAGTTGCAGATTTTATTGTAAAAGAATTGCGCGCAAACGAAGTAACGAATGAACGGCTTGGCAAGATGCCAGATGCAGCTGTGAGGATGAAAGTTGTAGAAATAATGAATAAAAATAGGACTGAAATTCAACAATCCTTGGCATATGGCGAAGCTGGAGTGGAAAAAAAGATGCTTGCAGGCTATAATCTTGGTAACAACGCCACAACTCTTGCCATGCGGAATCAGCAGAACATCAATGCTGCAGGAGCAGGAGTCGGCTAACAACGAATTGTTTCAGCTGTATAAAGGTGATTTACATCCTTAGAAATAAAATTGTCATAATTCGTAAATCCATTGTTATAAAAACTTCACACTATTTTGGTATTTTTCCTATAGAATAAAACATAATAGGAAAGATATGAGCAAAAGCAATGGCTGATTCCACCAATGAAATTCTTCAGCAAATAAAAGAACCTGTTACAGAACAGGTCGGGGCGGAGCTTAAGAAAAAATATGACAAATTAAAAGTCCTGCTGGAATTTGGAGAAAATCCGGTTACCCTTGCAGATAATCCCAGTGACGATGAATTCCGGAAAATGGCCGCACATGCTATAGAAAAGCGTGAACTGGTTATGAAAATGGCAGGAGAAGATAAAAGCGCGGTTATTCCTTTTGAAGAAATAAACCGCCGCATACATTCGCTGGATCAGAAAACAAAAAAAGAACTGGGTATCAGTAATTTTAATATAGATAATTTAATTCCTTCAGAAACGACTTTAACCAAAGTTGCCGACAGTGTTTATGAAGCAGAAACTGAAGCAAAAAACTCACAAGTCAGCATAATTATTGGCGCAGCTATTAAACTTGCACTTAGCCTTATCAGCTCAATTTTTGGCAAAGGTGAAAGAATAAGCTGGGGAGAAGCACTTGCCCAGAAATCTTCTGAATATGTTAAAAACGAGGCAACTAAAAAACTAGATGGCCTTGCTAATGATGATTATGCGGCAAAGAGTTTCCTGCAGCAAAAAACCGGTATTGACCAGACAGCTAAGGACAGCATTATAAATGCTATACCGCAAGCAGCTTACAAGCACTTTGGGGTAGTTGTGCCTGATAACTTAAAAATCCCAGAATCTAAAAATATTATCAAAGACGCGGTTACAGAGCCAGCACCTAAAATAGATATAGACGTAACTATAAATAAGATAAGAAATCAGGTTCTTTATCCAGAAGATAAACAAGCCCTAGAAACTCAGATAGCAAAAAAAATCCTAGAAAAATCTGATGATAAAGTGATTGCCGCACAAGCTGCATATGATTTTCTACCACTAACTAGCCCTGTTGAAAAAGCAAAGGCTCGTGCCGAACTGGAAATAACCAAAGAGCTTGCTATTAATAAAGAAGATGCGAATAAAATGGGTGAAAAATTAGCAGATTTAGTTGCTAATAGCTTTGAAAATGCAGTGAAAGATCCTAAATTTTCTACCCTAAGGACAAAAGATGATATGGCTGATTTTATAGCCACTAAAATTTCAGAAGAATTTAAAAATCATGAACATTTAGCTATAATAAAAACAGTACGGGATGAAGTATTACAAAAAGGTCTTAATTTTGCTGAATTTGCCAGCGAAAAATCAGAATTCATGAAGAACAAAATAGCACTGGAAAAGATGCCGCCTAAAATAGCTAAAAATCAATATGAAGTGATGACTGCGAATGACGCTAAGGCTGATATAATAGCTGGTGTGCGCGCCAAGATAAACGATGAAATATTTCATCAACTTAAAACTGCTTCACATTTTGTGGTTAAAGCACGAACAGAGCAAACTACCGCACAAGAATCAACGACTAATGATAAAAATAGTAATATTAATGCAAATATACTGGAACAGGCGAAGGCAAATTGCACCACCCATTTAGGGGCAGTAAAAGACTGCCATGATGTTGAAATACCAGCTAATCAAAAAACATCTAAGCTAGCCATGAGCAGCTCAACCCAAACTACGCGCTAATATACACAAAGCTCTACACAAACTTACCGGCTAAAAACTCCGCAGCTATTGCCATACCTTCCATATCAATACTATGCCCGAGGAAAGGGCGAGTATGCGGCTCTACCGAGCAACCATGAATTTTTAATACTTCTTCAGCATGTGCAAGTGAAGCATATGGTACAACTTCATCCATATTCCCGTGAATCAGGCAGATTGGCGGGCGGGCAGTGATTTCTTTACTTAAAACTTCCGCACCGACTAACGCACCGGAAAATCCGACCAATGCGGCAATTTGCGGGGTACGGCGCAGGGCGACATGTAGGGCGGTCATCGTTCCTTGGGAAAAACCAACCAGTGCAAGTTTACTATTATCCAGCGATAATTCCGCAAGCTGCTCATCAATAAATTTATTAAGCAATTCAGCTGCTTTATTTGCTCCAGAAAGCATATGCTGCGGCTGCCTGTCCATCAGTGAAAACCATTGGAAACCATATGGATTCGCCTCACACACAAACGGTGCATTAGGAGCAATAAAATGTGCATCAGGTAATGCACGCGCAAATAAATCGGCAAGGTCTATCAAATTATAACCATCTGCTCCCCAACCATGCAGGATAATAACTAGTTGTTTAGCCTTGCCGCCAGAAGCAGGTTTACGAAAAGTTGTAGGGGTAATATTGGTCATAGATGTTATTGGTTGTTAGTTGCTGGTTGTTCGTTTAATAAATGAGATATACTATCAACCATAAACTAGCAACTAACAACTTAAAACTATGAAAAACTCTCTTCTGCTTATTGACGGCTCCGGTTTTATTTTCCGCGCCTATCATGCATTACCGCCACTTACCTCCCCAGATGGAACACCAGTTGGCGCAGTTGTCGGTTTTATGAATATGCTCACTAAGCTAATGGAAAGTTCACAACATACTCATGCGGCAGTAATTTTCGACGCATCAAGAATTACTTTCCGCAACCGCATTTATCCTGAATATAAATCCCATCGCCCCCCTGCCCCTGATGATTTAATTCCGCAATTCGCCCTCGTGCGCGAAGCAACCAGAGCAATGAATTTACCAGCCATAGAAATGGAAGATTATGAAGCTGACGACATTATCGCCACCTATACCAAACAAGCCTGCAATCAAGGATTTGAGGTAACAATTGTTTCTTCAGATAAAGATTTGATGCAGCTTATCTGTGATGGCGTGCAAATGTTTGACGCGATGAAAAACAAAGTGATAGATGTCACGCAAGTGATTGAGAAATTCGGCGTACCGCCAGAAAAGGTTCTGGAAGTATTATCATTGATTGGCGATAGTTCGGACAATGTTCCCGGTGTGGCAGGCATTGGTCCAAAAACCGCAGCTGAACTAATTAATCAATATGGTGACTTGGAAAGTTTGCTAGCCAGTGCCAGCCAAATAAAGCAGCCCAAACGCCGCGATACAATCATTGCTTCTGCTGATATGGCGCGCCTTTCCAAACAACTGATAACCTTGAAAGAAGATGTACCGCTTCCGCTGACAATTGGTGATTTACCACTCCAAAAGCCTAACCCTGAAATTCTGATTCCATTTCTACAGAAACATGGATTTAAAGCGTTACTGGCCAAGGCAGAAAAGACTTCAGGAATCAGCCTGCAAACTTTAGTTACAAAAGAAATTATTGAAATTAAAACCCCGAAACCAGAAGTTAATTACGAAGTAGTTACCACCACTAGCGCCCTCACTGCTTGGCTGGAAAAGGCACGTAAAAAAGGCAAGGTGGCTTTTGATACAGAAACAACTTCGTTAAACGCCCTGCAGGCAGAATTAGTTGGTTTTTCCCTTTGCATAGAAACTGGCGAGGCTTGTTATGTGCCGCTAGCCCATAAGGCAATAGGCACTGGGCAACAGGCAACAGTGGATCTATTTTCACCAATGCCTACTGCCCATTGCCTATTGCCTAATCAAATTCCACGTGAACAGGCTATAGAATTACTAAAGCCCTTACTTGAAGATGAAAGCGTTCTTAAAATAGGTCATAATATTAAATATGACATGCTGGTGATGCAGCAATATGGAATAAATATAACACCGATTGATGATACAATATTACTATCATATTTATTGCATGCCGGTGAGCATGGACAAGGAATGGATGAACTTTCCGAACGTTATCTGGGTATTAAACCCATAAGCTATGATGAAGTAACCGGCACCGGGAAAAACCGCTTGCGTTTTGATGAAGTCGCAATTGAGAAAGCTGCTACATATGCCGCCGAAGATGCCGATATTACCATGCGGATGTGGCAATTATTCAAGCCGGAAGTAGCACAAGCTAGGCTGCTTACTCTATATGAAGCTATTGAACGACCATTAATTCCTGTACTTACGCGGATGGAAACCCATGGTATAAAAGTGGATTTAGCACAACTTGCGACACTATCCAAAGATTTTGCGGTACGAATGGCGGAATATGAAAAAGAAATTTATACACTCGTGGGCAGGGAATTTAACATTGCCTCCCCTAAGCAATTAGGTGAAATTTTATTTGATGAAATGAAGCTGGAAGGCGGCAAAAAATCCGATAAAACCGGTGCATATAGCACAGGCGTAGAGGTGCTGGAAGATCTGGCAGAAGAAGGGCATATCCTACCGCAAAAAATACTGGATTGGCGTGGCCTTGCCAAACTAAAAAGCACTTATACAGATTCTTTAACCAAACAAATCAATCCTAAAACCGGACGCATCCACACTAACTTTGCCGTAGCGATTGCCGCAACCGGACGCTTGAGCTCTAATGATCCGAATTTACAAAATATTCCCATTCGCAGCATAGAAGGTAAAAAAATCCGTAATGCTTTTATCGCGGAATCTGGCTCGCTCCTGCTATCTGCCGATTATTCGCAGATTGAGCTGCGCCTGCTTGCCCATATGGCAGATATTCCCAGCCTAAAAACAGCCTTTATTAATGGTGATGACATTCACGCTATCACTGCCAGCCAGATGTTCGGCGTTCCTGTTTCTGGGGTGGATAGTGAGCTAAGGCGTAAGGCAAAAACCATCAATTTTGGTATAATTTACGGCATCAGCGCCCATGGCCTTGCTATGCGGTTGGGTATATCACGCACAGAAGCAGCTACCTATATAGATAATTATTTCAAGCAATATTCCGGTATCCGCGATTATATGGAAAGCTGCAAAAAATTTGCCCGTGAAAATGGTTATGTGGAAACATTATTTGGCAGGCGCTGCCATGTACCATCTATTAACAATAAAAACGCCGGACTGCGCCTGTTTTCTGAACGTGCCGCCATCAATGCACCATTGCAAGGCACAGCAGCGGATATTATCAAGCGGGCGATGGTCAGTTGTCAGCGGTCAGCGGTCAGTGATCAGTGCAAAATGCTCCTACAAGTACACGACGAACTAGTGTTTGAAGTAAAAGAAAATGCAGTTGAATCCGCCGCAAAAATCATTAAAAATTGCATGGAACACGCAGCCAGCCTTTCCGTTCCCCTAACTGTGGAAATCGGCACTGGCAAAAACTGGGGCGAAGCGCATTAATGCCTTCCAAATTTAGTCGCAAAATCTACTACATTTTTGCGCTGCTGCACATATTGCTCCCAATTTTTTGCTATCGTCAAAAACCTATCAGCAGCCTCATTTACCATACAATCTATCTTTTAACATATGGCATATCTTTATTATCTAGCGGCGTGATGGATTGCTGATAGCTTTGATGAGGCTCAGGAAGAAACTTATCAATTTCATCTAAATATTGCTCAGATATTTCTTTTTCTACAAAACAACCTGCCTTGACAAAATGCTGGGCTTGTTTACCAAACAAATCCATATGCAAAGCGCCATAAATCCTCTCACAAGATTCCTTCTTTGCTTGCGGCACTAGCGGTAGTTTTTTATTATCAAGAATAATAATTATAGATGGTCTATCACCGTTATAAATATTATTCTCAACCACATACATCTTTTTCATAAAACTAAGAGCAGTGCTAACATTTTGTTCTATTTTTAATAAATCATCAGAATTATCTTGAAAAAGCATATAGCTCCATAATTACATCTATAACGGCAGACTATAATAATAATTAGACTTTGTTAATACTTATTTTTCTCTTGCCACCCCTGTAACTTTAAGATACAATTAGCCAATGACGTATGAGATATTTATAACGCCATACGCACGGCGGCAATTAAAGAAATTACCTATGGATATTGGGCGTGATATTCGCCACGCTTTAGATTTTTTGGCAAAAGACCCTTTTGCGAGTAAAAATGACGTAAAAAAACTACAATGGCGTGATGGCTATCGTTTACGAGTAGGAAAATATCGGGTTATTTATGAATTGGAAAACAACAAACTAATAATTCATGTGCTGGAAGTTGCGCATAGAAAAGATATATATTGAGGTAATATTATGCATGAAATTAGAACAATTACAGAAAGTGGCAAAAAATTTGCGGTTATCCCACTGCAAGATTATGAAAAACTTTGCCAAAATGCGGAGATGAACCACGATATTGCAGCTTATGACGCTGCTGTTGCACTTGGTCAAGAATCATTCCCTATATCACTTTACGATAAAATTGATGCAGGCGAAAATCCCATATTAGTTTTTCGCAATTATCGTAGACTCACACAAACCGCACTAGCTGAGCAAGCAGGTATTCAACGCTCCATGCTAAGTGCTATTGAACATGGCAAAAAAACTGGCAGCATCGCCAGTATCCAAGCAATAGCTAGGGTTTTAGATGTTTCATTAGACGATTTAATTTAGGCAAAAAAACATGATGGACTGGGATAAATTACGGGTATTTCATACAGTGGCGACAGCCCGCAGCTTCACCCATGCTGGTGAAGCATTAGGTCTTAGTCAATCCGCCATCAGCAGGCAGATCAGTGCGCTAGAGGATAATCTGCAAGTATCATTATTCACCCGCCACGCCCGTGGGCTTACCCTTACCGAACAAGGAGATATTTTATTTCGTACAGTAAGTGATGTCCTCAGCAAATTATCCGTTGCAGAAAACGCCTTGCTGGAAAGCAAAGAACGTCCTAGAGGCCCTCTTAAAATCACCGCTCCAATTGCCTTTGGAACAAATTGGCTAACCCCTCGCATGCGGGAATTTTCAGAAACATACCCCGAAATAAACATCACAATGTTAGTGGATGATCGCGAGCTTGACCTTACCATGCGGGAAGCGGACGTTGCCATTCGCTTATTTCCCGCAAAACATCCTGAACTAATCCAGAAAAAACTTACCGTCCTTAATAATTCCATTTATGCTGCCAATAGCTATCTGCGGACTTATGGTATTCCTAAAAAACCACAGGATTTACAAAAGCATAGGCTTATAATTTTCAGCGATGAGCAAAAACAGCCCTTCGCAGAGGTAAATTGGCTATTAAAAACCTTTGCATCTTCGCCACAAACAAAAATACCTTTTCAAATCAACAATCTGGTAGGGCTGGTAAAAGCAGTTGAAAGCGGAATAGGTATAGCAGGGCTGCCTGATTATATAGCACAAAGCAACCAGCTTTTATCTAAAGTCTTACCAGAAATAAATGGTCCAAAAACAGAGGTATACCTAATATATTCTGTTGAGATGCGTAACTCAAAAAGAATTAATATTTTCAAAGACTTCATCTTAAGAAAACTAGCAGAGGACGGACTTGGGCGAGCATCTTAACTATGCACTGAAAGCATAGCTAAGATGCTTTATTGGCACTACTAACTAATTCCAAAGACAATATAATGAATTTAATTGATAGCTGCAATTGCACTATTCATCATCGGGCCACGCCCGATTCCTCCCTGTATAACTTGGCCGAATCAGTAATGGTTCGGCTTTTTTTTACCAATTCAGTAATTTATTATTTACAGCACGCAATAAACAACTATATATGTGCGAAGCAATTTGCCAATGCCGCTTTAGCTCAGGGGTAGAGCAACCGCCTTGTAAGCGGTAGGTCGTCAGTTCGAATCCGACAAGCGGCACCATTTCTTCTAGGATAGTATATCCCTCAATAAGTTAGTGTTTTATCTAGCGTATTAGTTTTCAAACTAGTACATTGAGGTAGTACATTATGGGAGTTTATACACTAATGCAGAAAATAGGTTCAGTCTATTATTTCCGCCAAGCTGTTCCTAATGACCTGAAAATCATTATAGGCAGGAATGAAATAAAAGAATCCCTAAAAACCAAAGATTATAAACTAGCTATAAGCAGGAATAAGGCGAAAGCTATAGAAACTGAAGCACGTTTTAAAGCACTTCGCAATGGCGAGCCAGTGAAAACAATTACAATATCTAACCAGCCAATAGTTTCTGATAATTCCGTTATTTCAATTATTCCAAACTATAATTCAACTACAAAAGGCAACGGAAAAACACTTAGAGATATTTGTGAAAAATGGATTGAGCAAAAAGCTAAGGACTTAAAGGCAGAACAAGGAATTGAACTTTCTGTTAAAGACTTTGAGCAGGTGCATGGTAACATTCTAGTTGGAGCAATAACTACAGGACATTTAGTAGAATTTAGGGATTGGTTACTTAAACAAGCTAGCGCATCTGCAACAAAGAACAAACGTATTGCTCAAATCAAAAGCCTAGTTAGCTTTGCTCATAATAACGACTTGATAAAAACAAACCCATTACTGGGATTTAACTTAAAAATAGCTAAAAATGATAGTAAGCCTTATATATCCTTTGAGAAGAAAGAATTAGAAGCCCTGCTATTAAATGATAATTTTGGAAATCTGCGAAGAAGCAACCCAGAGTATTATTGGATTATTCTTATAGGATTATTTACTGGAGCAAGAGTTGAAGAAATTTGTCAATTACTCGTATCTGATGTTAAGGAAAAACAAGATATACATTATTTTGACATCAATGAATATGAAGAGGGTAAATCCTTAAAAACCCAGTCATCAAAACGTTTAGTGCCTATTCATTATGAACTGAGTCGTATTGGG
>CAUJIB010000025.1 GCA_963205245.1 Pseudomonadota bacterium | reverse complement strand
TATTAAGCCGACTACCTGCAACATGGGTATATATCTGCGTGGTAGAAACATCAGAATGACCAAGCAATTCCTGAATCACCCGTAGATCAGCTCCACCTTCCAGCAGATGAGTGGCGAAAGAATGGCGTAGTGTATGGGGTGAAAATTTTTGCGGATCAATATTAGCTTGAACTGCAAGTTCTTTAAGCATCACACCAAATTGCTGGCGGGTAATATACCCAACTGCACGGTGATAAGGAAAAAGCCATAAAGAAGATTTTTGTTCCCCAAGGAATTGCCTGCGAATTTCTAGATAACGCGACATGGCAGCCCTCACCTTGTCATTAAGTGGTACCAAACGCTCTTTATTGCCCTTGCCTTTTATGATAATGAAATCAACGTCAATATTAGTACCACCTTCACGAATCTGCAAAGCAGCGAGTTTCAAACTAACTAGCTCAGAAACCCTAAGCCCTGCGCCATACATTAGCTCCAGCATCGCCTGCAGGCGTATACCCTTTGCAGAATTATCTGTGCGCGCCGCCCCTAGCAACGTAAATATATCATCCTGAGAAAGAGTAGCCGGTAATTTTTTAGGGATTTTTGGTGAATCTATAGTGATAGTAGGATCATCACCCCGATAGTTTTCGCTATATAAAAAGGAAAAAAACTGCCGTAATACAGAAAGTTTACGAGCTATGGTCTGTGCACTTATTCCTGATTTATGCAATGACGATATAAAAGCCTCTACCCCCTCACGTGATATACGGGTTATCCGTAATTTTTCGTCAAGGCAATAACCTAGAAATCCTAACAAATCGCGGCGATAAGCTGCCACCGTATCAGAAGCTGATATACGCTCTGAAACCATCATCTCAAGAAATTGTTCTACAAAAAGACTATCCTCTTTGTGGGTTTTTACTTTCAGTGCAGGTCTTGCCATTTACTCAACATACAAATCTGGTTTACAGACAAACAGAATTGCAAAAAAACTAGCAAATGGCAAGGTTATTTAGAAATTATAAGACTATACTGGGCTAAGACCACCTTTGCCACCAATGCTATTTACAGCCTTGCTAAGAAAATCTGTAACTGCGTCCTTAAGTGATTTTACACTGAAAGCTTTTTCACCAGCATACATAGATTTATCCAGACCTAATTCACGACTTTCAATTTCCATCAAGCGGTTATATTTTTCTGTACGGTCAGCGCGGGAAAGAGAACCGGTTTTAATTTGTCCGGCATTTGTACCAACAGCAATATCTGCAATTGTAGTATCGGCCGTCTCGCCTGAACGGTGGGAAATAACCGCGGTATAGCCACCATCCTGTGCTGTTTTGATAGCATCTAATGTCTCACTCAAAGTCCCGATCTGGTTTACTTTAATTAAAACTGAGTTTGCCATACCATTTTTAATACCATCTGCAACCTGTTTAGGATCGGTTACGAATAAATCATCACCAACCAGCTGAACTTTCTTTCCGAGTTCCGTGGTAAGTTTTTGCCAGCCGGTACGATCATTTTGATCCAACCCATCTTCAATAGATAGGATAGGATATTTTTTAGTTAATTCTTTATAATATTCTATCATCTCTTCAGAAGTTTTATAGGTCTGCTCACCTTCAGGTAGTTTTTTACCCAAGGTATATTTTCCAGTTTCTTTGTTATATAATTCAGAAGCAGCAACATCTAAAGCAAAAACAATATCTTTTTTTCCGTTTTTATTATAGCCGGCTTTATCAATAGCTTCATTAATAGTATGAAGAGCTTCCTCTGCATTTTTGAAATTAGGGGCAAAACCACCTTCATCACCAACTTGGACCGGCTCGCCGCGGTCATGCAATATCTTCTTTAACTGCTGGAACACCTCGCTGCCCATCCGAACAGCATCAGCTTCAGTTTTCGCGCCAACCGGCATAATCATGATTTCCTGAAAATCAAGGGAATTATTAGCATGCTCTCCACCATTTACGATGTTCATCATCGGGGTAGGAAGAACCACACCTTTTTTTGTACCAGAAATTTCTGCTATATGTTCGTGTAGTTTTACACCTTTTGCCGCTGCTGCTGCATGGGCGGTAGCGAGGGAAACTGCAAGGGTAGCATTAGCGCCTAAATCCTCTTTATTTTTACCGGCTATAGATATCATGGCATCGTCAACCGCCTTTTGGTCACGCGCATCTATCCCACCGTTTTTAGTAAGCAAATCATTTATGGTTGTATTTACATTTTCAACAGCTTTAAGAACACCTTTGCCACCATATCTGGAAGTATCGCCATCCCTTAATTCAAGAGCTTCGCGCTCACCGGTAGATGCACCACTCGGAACAGAAGCCACACCAACGCTGCCGTCACCAAGGGTAACAAAAGCCCTAACCGTTGGGTTACCACGACTATCCACTATCTCCATAGCTTCAATTTTTTTAATTTTGAAGCCATCATCAGAGTTCACTCGTGCACTATATGAATATCTTTTTTCCATTGTCTGTTTACGTAAATCGCCACCCATAAATATCCTATTAGTTAAAAATTATTATTAATAATAACAGATGGATATTATTAATATATTTTGAATTATTGGCAACAATTAATTTAATATTATTCATCAAACACTTAGGCGATTTTTCGTTTTTTAAGAAGCGGAGCTAAATATTTACCAGTGATGCTTTCTTTGCATCCGGCAACATCATGCGGAGTACCGGTTACCACTACTGTCCCGCCTTTATTACCACCCCCTGGACCAATATCTATAATCCAGTCAGAAGTTTTGATTACGTCCAGATTATGTTCAATCACCAACACCGTATTGCCTGAATCAACCAGCTTGTGTAGAACATCCAGCAATTTTGCAATATCATTGCTATGCAAACCAGTTGTTGGTTCGTCCAATATATAAATAGTACGTCCGGTAGCACGTTTGGAAAGCTCTTTGGCGAGCTTTATGCGCTGCGCTTCCCCACCGGACAATGTTGTTGCTGATTGCCCAATGGCGATGTATCCCAACCCAACTTCTTGCATGGCCTGCAATTTTTCACGGATAGATGGCTGCGCTGTGAAAAACTGCGCCCCCTCATCCACTGTCATTTCCAGAACATCGGAAATGGATTTATCCTTATATTTTACATCCAGAGTTTCGCGGTTATAGCGTTTTCCATGGCAAACATCGCATTTCACATAAACATCCGGCAGGAAGTGCATTTCAATTTTTATCATGCCATCGCCTTGGCAGGCTTCGCAACGACCACCCTTAACGTTAAAGGAAAAGCGTCCGGAGGCATAGCCGCGTGCTTTCGCATCAGGAAGTGCTGCAAACCAATCACGAATCGGGGTAAATGCCCCTGTGTAAGTAGCTGGGTTAGAGCGCGGCGTACGTCCGATAGGAGACTGGTCAATTTCAATGATTTTATCAATAAACTCCAGACCTGTGATACTATCATGGATACCAGCTATCGCATGGCTGCCATTTAGTTTTTTAGAAATTGCTTTATAGAGTGTTTCAATTACCAGAGAAGATTTGCCACCTCCTGAAACACCGGTAACAGAAGTGAATGTCGCAAGCGGAATATCTACGCTGATATTCTGCAGATTATTGGATCTTGCGCCTTTTACCGAGATTTTTTTGTTTTTATTAAATGGACGTAGCGTATCAGGCACGGGAATAAATTTTTTACCGCTCAGATATTGTCCGGTTATGCTTTTTGGGTTTTTTGCTACTTGCGCAGGCGTTCCTTCAGCAACTATCATCCCACCATGAATACCGGCCGCAGGCCCTATATCTATCAAATGATCGGCAGCCATCATAGTATCCTCATCATGCTCTACCACGATTACAGTATTGCCTAAATCACGCAGATGCTTGAGGGTATGCAGCAACCGTTCATTATCGCATTGGTGCAACCCTATGGACGGCTCATCAAGTACATATAACACGCCGGAAAGCCCCGAGCCGATTTGCGAAGCAAGACGTATACGCTGTGATTCACCGCCAGAAAGCGTACCTGATTCGCGGGAAAGTGTCAGGTAATCCAAACCCACATTCACCAGAAATTGTAAGCGTTCACGGATTTCCTTGAGAATTTTTTCTGCAATCTGCTGTTGTTTTTTGCTTAGTTTATCATTGATTGAGCCAAACCATTCATGCGCCGCATCAATAGTAAATTGAGCTACTTCCCCAATATTAAGATCTCCAACTTTAACGCATAAAGCTTCCGGCTTCAAACGATAACCGCTGCAAGCATCACAAGCATGTTCGTTCTGGAACTTACCCAATTCTTCCCGCGCCCATTCACTATCGGTTTCTTTCCAGCGGCGTTCAAGGCTTGGGATCACGCCTTCAAAAGGCTTGTTATTGATATAGCTGCGCGCGCCATCAGCATAAGCGATTTTTACAATTTCTTCGCCTGAACCATAAAGGATCATTTCCTTGATGTTTTCCGGCAATTCACGAAAAGATTTAGACAGGCTAAAATTATAATGCTTAGAAAGACCTTCCAGAGTTTGTATAAAATATTTGCTTTGGCTGCTTGCCCATGGTGCTATTGCGCCTGCCATTAATGTTTTACCGGTATCCGGCACAATTAAATCTACATCAAACGCCATTTGCATCCCCAACCCATCACAGGTTTGGCAAGCACCGTAAGGGCTGTTGAAAGAAAACAAACGTGGCTCTATTTCCGACAAGGTAAATCCAGAAACAGGGCAGGCAAATTTAGAAGAAATGGTGAAAGAAGATTTATCTTCTACCTTCTCAACAGTTATCAATCCATTGCTAATACCCAGCGCAGTTTCAAGACTATCGGCAAGACGGTTTCCAAGTTCGGAATTTATAACAATTCTGTCAACCACCACGTCTATATCGTGTTTTTTGTTTTTATCAATGGATGGAATTTCGCCAATATCATAAATTTCACCGTCAATCTTCAGACGTTGAAAACCTTTTTTCTTCAGCTCGGCAATTTCTTTTTTATGCTCCCCCTTATGCCCGCGTACCAACGGCGCAAGCAATAATATTTTTGTATCTTGCGGTAACTCCATAATGCGGTCAACCATTTGCGAAATGGTCTGACTTTCAATCGGAAGTCCGGTAGCAGGAGAGTAAGGCACACCGGCACGCGCATAAAGCAAGCGGAGATAATCATAAATCTCCGTAACCGTACCAACGGTTGAGCGTGGATTACGCGAAGTAGTTTTCTGATCAATAGCAATGGCAGGCGATAGCCCATCTATCGACTCTACATCAGGCTTATCCTGAATATTTAAGAATTGGCGGGCATAGGATGAAAGGCTTTCCACATAGCGGCGTTGCCCCTCAGCATAAATCGTGTCAAAGGCTAACGACGACTTGCCCGAACCGCTCGGCCCAGTAATGACCACCAATGCATCTCTAGGAATATCAACATCTATATTTTTTAGGTTATGCTCTTTTGCACCACGTACGCGGATAAAATTATCAGCCATTTTGAGAAATCCAATTCTTTGGTTAAACTAAACGAATCGGAGATTGTAGCACGAGTTTATGGCTAGTCAATGTCATCATACCAGATGAATAGAATTAGCACAGTTATAGCTAGATAAAAATCTTTGATTTACCCAGTAACTTCCTTGATTTTACTAGCTAATTGCTTAAGAGTAAATGGTTTGGCAAGGAAATTAAAGCTTCGCTCAGAGCCATAATTATCTACAAACACATCCTCGGCATATCCAGAAATAAAAATCACCTTAACGTTAGGATATTGCTGGGTAATTTTCTCAATCATAGACGGCCCTGTCATACCGGGCATGATAACATCGGTAACAATCACCTCAACTTCTCCTCCCTTATCACGCATTATTTCTATAGCAGTTTCACCACAATCTGCTTCCAGTACTGTATAGCCTTTATTACGCAAAGCCCGTCCGGCAAAAATCCGCACAGGTGTTTCATCCTCAACCAAAAGGATTGTACTTTTTCCTGTAAGGTCAACATTATCCGGCTTATCTCCAGCGGCATTTTCCGTAGCTGCCGCAGCAGATACTTCTTGCTGGTTGGCAATAGGGAAAAACAGGCTGAAATTAGTGCCTTCATTTTCTTTACTGGCAACATATACATAACCACCGGTTTGTTTAACAATCCCAAACACTGTAGAAAGCCCAAGCCCAGTGCCTGATCCAACCTCTTTAGTAGAGAAAAACGGTTCAAATATTTTTTGCAAGATAGCTTTGGGAATACCACAGCCTGTATCAATAACTTCTACAAGCACATAATTACCATCGGCAATTGTTGCATCTTCTTCTGCCGGTGAAACAAGGTCACGCGGCAAAGGATGGCTCTTGTCAATCAAACATTTTCCGGTACGTATAGTAAGAACCCCGCCACCTTTCATTGCATCACGGGCATTTACCGCTAGGTTAATAAGAACTTGCTCAAGTTGTCCCTGATCGGCACGGACATGGCCAATATCACGGCCATGGGTCATTTTAAGCTCTATATTTTCACCAATCAGCCTGCGGATCAGGTTAGTTAAATCTGCAAGCACATCAGTTAAATCCAATATTTTAGGCTGTAAAGTCTGGCGGCGGGAAAAGGCCAACAACTGTCTAACTAGATTGGCGGCACGGTTAGCATTCTGTTTAATTTGCATAATATCAGCAAAAGACTGATCACCTGCAGGATGGCGCATAAGCAACAAATCACAAAAACCAATCATCGCAGTAAGCAGGTTGTTAAAATCATGGGCAACACCACCGGCAAGCTGACCTACTGCCTGCATTTTTTGCGAATGGGCAAAGCGTGTTTCCAAATTTTTCTGCTCTGTTATATTAATAAGGTGCATTATTAATATATTTTGTATTTCACCTTCCAGAAGGCTGAAATAAGCTGAAACTATAATCTCATTATTATTAGGAAGCATTAGAGATAAAACTTGAGCTTCAGCTGATATCTGCCGATTAAAAGATTTTTTTATAATAGCTTCCGTGTCAGACTTTTTATCCTCGGCCACTAAATTCAGGAAAGAAGAAGGCATATCACCATTAAAATACTGCCCTGTAAGACCGTGAAACGCAGGATTGCTACTTATAATCTTTCCATGCTCATCAAGTATAACAATCGCTATAGGAGAAAGATCAATATATACACTAAAATCTTTATTCATAATTTCTATATTACCACAAATTAGCTTTATAATTCTTGAAGTTATTATTTGGTTCTTTATCCTTAACCCTATGAAGCAGAGCTGTATAACCTATAACCATTCCCTGTTCATCATACATGGCTTTTTGGTTTAGAATTGCCTTTATATAACCACCTGCTTTGCGCTGAAGGGTTACCTCACCATCAAAACTTTTCATATCGTTTAGGAAAATATCCAAATTATTTTGCAATATAATATCTTTAAGTGGCAAAGCTCTATCTATTATTTCATTTTCATCAAAATCTAACCACTGTTCCAATGTCAGGTTAGCATAAGTTATGTTCCCAAATAAATCTATCATGTAAGAACCAATATCCATACTATCCATTACATAGGAGAACATGTTGAGACTTGTTTTATTAAAAATTGGGGACTTTCCTTCGCTGATAATTTGAGGGCCCAGCACACGTTTTTCCACAAACTCACGACCACGCAACAACATAAAACCTTTAGGACGTACTATTGGTTCTATAGACATAATTATTCTATGGGGTTGTTTTTTAGAATCCACCATATCAAACACAACCTTACTGCGGGCACGTTTTTCTATAGCATTAAACACCATTTTGCGCTCTTCGCGTGACACCTGACCATGCTCTAAAAGCACATCAACCGCACGGCGTGATTCTTTATAGAAACTAGGGAACATTTCCTGAAAAGAACGATCCATGTAAACTATGGTGCTATCATTCCGAACGATAAGGCAAAATTCATTACTCTGGCTAAGAGCTGACGAAAATATGGCATTCTGGAATTCAGGAGCCAGCATTAAGTCACGGTTACGCTGCAATACAATTATTACATAAACACCCAAAGAACTTACTACAATAAAGCTAATTCCTGCAAAAATTATGGTTTCTTTTATAAAAAGGCTTACTACAATACAAAAAACCAGTACCGATAAAAATATTGACAATAATGATTCCCATAACGGACGGCGTTTACGGGGAACAAAATCTTGGTTAATGCTAGCAATCTGCGAGCTTATTTTTCTGGATAAAATATCAGCAAAGCGAATTGTCATACTTTTAATAGAACGCAATAAATACCGGTTAGAATATAAACTTCCCCCAATAATTAGGGTTTCCTACCTTTAAGTTGATAGACGTAAGAGATAATTTTTGCAACAGCTTCGTAATGGGTAATAGGAATTTCTTGATCTAATTTGGTTGAGGCAAATAAAGCACGGGCAAGCGGAGGGTTCTCAATAACCGGCACATCATTATCTTCTGCTATTTCGCGAATTTTAAGAGCGACCAGATCCTGCCCCTTGGCAACCACCATGGGCGCACTCATGGTTTTTGTATCATATTGCAATGCCACCGCAAAGTGAGTCGGGTTAGTTATTACCACGTCTGATTTCGGCACAGCCGCCATCATGCGGTTTTTAGCCCGCTCCATACGCAGTTGGCGCAAGCGTTGTTTTATATGTGGATCACCTTCCGATTGTTTATATTCATCTTTTACTTCCTGTTTACTCATACGTAAGGACTTCAAATGCTGGAAACGCTGATAAACAATATCAAACAAAGCAATGAAAAACATTGCAATAGCAACACCTATTGTCATACGTCCGGCAAGCATCGCTAAAAATAACAGCATATTTTCAACGCTTTGGTTAGGCAGTTCAGGAAGATGCCTAAGCTCTGGATAAACGCTTAAGAAAGCAACAACTCCAACCAACGTAATTTTAATAATATTTTTGATGAAATCTACCAATGAGCGCATTGAGAAAATCCGTCCGAAACCGGCAATTGGCGAGATTTTGTTTAGCTTAGGCATAATAGGTTCAGCACTTAACACAAACCCATGCTGTAAAAAACTGGTGGCAATAGCAGCTACTATGGTGGCAAGCAGCGGGAGGGAAATAATAGCAAAACTCTTAAAGGCTAAATTATAAAGTATTATGCTTAATCCCTTCTGATCGGCAATAAAGCTATCGGCATCACTCAAAAAAGGCGTTAGAAGTTTTTGCGATTTTTTCAGTATGGGAGGAATAAGCCATGCAACGGTAACAGCAAGCACCAGCAGCATGAAAAAATTACCTAGTTCTTTTGAGTTGGCAAGGTTGCCTTTTTCCCGTGCTTCATCCAATCGCTTCTGTGAGGGGTCTTCGGTCTTATTTTCCTGTTCTTCATCAGCCATTTCTTATCATCTTTTCTGTCATCGTAAATGACTATTGTTACGGAGCTAAAAAACTTGCTAATGAATCTTTGAAATATTCCATATACCATAGCATCATAGCACTGATACTTATCATTAAAATAAAAAAACTGATAAGCAGTTGCGGTGCCATCAACAAAAAGAAAATTTGTATATTCGGCATCAGGCGGGCGATAATACCTGCCCCAAGATAGATTATCAAACCAATTACAATATGGGGTGAGGCAATCTGCATTGCCATCTTGAAAGCACCTCCGATGGTATGGGTAGCATGGTTAGCAAAATCCTCCACCTGCGGAAATTGTCCAGCAGCAAACAATGTGTAACTATCTGCAAGCCCACGTAAAATCAGATGATGAAGATCTGTAGTAAATAATAATATCAGTGCGGTTACGCCAAGGAAGTTACCCAGTGATGTGCCTTGCGCTTGCGATAGGGTTAGATCCTGCGTCACAGCAGAAGCAAGGCTGGATTGATAAGCAACTATCATACCTGCCATATGGATGGCTGAAATCAGCATCCGGCTAAGCCCTCCTAAAAACAGGCCAATAATAATTTCAGCAAGCAACAAGGTAAATAAACCCATTATACTACTTGGCATGTGTGGTAGTGAGTGCATGGTCGGAGCAAGTAGCAAACTAAACATTGCCGCAAGCAGCAAACGTATACGGGCTGGCACATAAGCTTCACCAAATCCCGGCAGAACCATGATTGCTGATCCCATCCGGCAAAATACCAGAAGGAAGGCAAATAATTCAGTAATTAATATCTTTGAAAGCATCACCACCCTGTATAGGGGAAAATTTAGTGTAAATATATCAAAATAATATATTGCAGCAGCAAATTTTTAACACATTAGTAACTAACTTATTATAGTCTAAAATTTGCTAATCTTAAAATATTAGAAATCAACAATCATGCCTGCCACTCAACAAAAAAGCTTCAATCTTCCTTATTTACAATATGATAATTACTGGTTGAACTTGTTTTCACAATCAGAGAATTCCGCTGCTACCATTTCTGATGAGTTACTTGGAATCGGCTATCATAAGGCCAGCAATGGGCAGTGGACAGCAAAAACCACACGTAAATGGGCTGATTTATGGAATAAAACTTATGATATTCTACAAAAATCTCAACTGACGGACACAATGGAAGTGGTTATCACTACAGATAGTGATTTACAGGTATCCGCCAGTGGCGACCGAAAAAAGGCTGTTACTATTCAAGCTATAGCAGAAAATTTGTGGCTGGGTGAGGCTCTGTATGATGATAGGGTTATGTGTTATTTCCAACCGATAATGGGCGAAAAACAGAAGATATTCGGCTTCGAGTCATTCGTACGGGCAAGGGCACTAGACGGCAGCATTATCGGTGGAGATAAAATTATAAAAGCCAGCAAAGCCTTGAATATTGAACATATGATAGACAGGCATCTGCATGTACAAACCGTTAAAACCTTTGCTGGCAGCAAGCATTCCGGTTTTTTATTCGTAAATTTCTTTCTGGGGTTTATCCACCGGCCTTCTGTATATTTAGAAGGACTTAGTGAAGCAGCAAGAATGTTCAGTATTATTCCTAAAAATCTGGTGCTGGAATTTACACGCTCAGAAACATCCCGTGACATGAAACATTTGAAAAATGTGTGTGAATACGCCCGTACCCAAGGCTATTCTATCGCCCTTGACGACATTACAACTGTTGATAGTGCAAAAAAGCTGGTAAATGAAATCCGCCCTGATTTCGTAAAATTAGATAGTCAGGTGCTAAAAGATCTGGATTCCGTTCCAACCCGCAATATCATACATCAGATTGTAGAACTAGTACACGCTACCGGTAGCA
>CAUJIB010000024.1 GCA_963205245.1 Pseudomonadota bacterium | reverse complement strand
ATCTTGCAACAGGTAAGTGCGGCTGCCATGCAAAACGCCAGCTTTGCCGCGCGCAATAGAGGCAGCATGTGCGCCAGAATCCAACCCATGTCCTGCTGCTTCCACGCCAATCATTTTTACGCTGTCGTCAGCGATGAAGGGGTGGAATAAACCAATTGCGTTGCTGCCGCCGCCAATCGCCGCTACCAGCGTATCAGGCAGGCGACCTTCGGCGGCTTGCATCTGGCTGCGTACTTCGCGTCCGATAATGGCTTGGAAATCGCGTACCATAGCGGGGTAGGGGTGCGGTCCTGCCGCTGTTCCGATTAGGTAAAAAGTGTCATGCACATTAGTCACCCAATCACGCAGGGCTTCATTCATCGCATCTTTCAGAGTTTTTGTGCCAGACTCAACAGGGACAACTTCTGCCCCCAGCAGCTTCATACGAAACACGTTTGGTGCTTGTCGTTCAATATCTTTTGCGCCCATGTAAATAACGCATTTAAGACCGAATAAAGCGCAGACAGTAGCGGTTGCCACGCCATGTTGCCCTGCGCCAGTCTCAGCTATGATGCGCTTGCGCCCAAGCCGTTTAGCCAGAAGAATCTGCCCGATGCAGTTATTGATTTTATGTGCGCCTGTGTGGTTTAGCTCGTCACGTTTGAAGTAGATTTTCGCCCCTCCGCAATGCTGCGTAAAACGTGGTGCAAAATAAAGCGGGGAAGGGCGGCCAACATAATGAGTGAAATAATAATCAATTTCCTGTTGAAATTTTGGATCAGCTTTTGCTATTTCATAAGCGCGTTCTACTTCCAGAATAAGCGGCATAAGAGTTTCTGCCACGTACCTTCCACCGAAAATACCAAAATGACCATTCATATCCGGTTGTGTGTTGTTTATAGTCATGCTCGCGCTGCCTTCACAAATTCTTCAATCATTTTTGCGTCTTTTACACCAGCAGAACGTTCAACGCCAGAGGATATGTCAACCATCTTTGCGCCAGAGGTTTTTTTAGCCTGCACGACATTTTCTGCATTCAACCCGCCTGATAAAAACCATGGGGTAGTGAATTTTTTACCGGCGAGTATATTCCAGTCAAAAGAAAGACCATTGCCGCCATGCATCATGCCGTTATTGGTTGGTTTTGCGTCAAACAATAAATAATCAACGATTTTTATATATTGGTCTGTCTGAATTAAATCCTCTTTAACGCGGACAGGAATTGATTTTATAATACCAATATAAGGAAAGATATTTTTTATTTCTTTAATACGCTCAGGTGTTTCTTCGCCATGCAACTGAAAAAAATCAGGATTTACTTCACGGGCGATTTCAGTTAGTAATCCATTATCAGGATTAACCATAACCATAACAGAATTTATATTTTTAGGTAGTGCCAGTCTCAAATTTGCAGCTTGATTTATAGAAACATGGCGAGGAGATTTTTGGTAATACACAAAACCAGCATAATCAGCCTTTACTTTTATTACTGCGTTAAGAGCTTCTTTGGTACTTAAACCACAAATCTTTACTTGGGTAGACATTGTTATGTGTGTTTTGTAATAGAAAGTGTTTTTGAATATTCCTGCTCGCTACGTAATATTTTATTTTCGTTTTCTAAAGCTTCCATCCGTTTTTTATTTTGTTTAAGCAGGATTTTATTCTGTAGTAATTTTATATTGGTGGTGATGCCACCAATAATTATTCCCAATGCCATGCAGATAAGTGCAAAAATAAACACTGGAATATCTATCATGAACGGAAGTGGAAATAAGCTTATAGCCACAGAAGTACGGTTAACCGCACAGAAAGCAATTAAAATAATAGAAATTATAGTAACAAGAAAAAACTTTATAAAGCCCACGATTAGTTCATTACAGGAGCTTTATTGATACGTTCGCGTAATTCTTTACCGGTACGGAAGTAGATAGCGTAACGTTCCCCTATATTCACTTCCTGACCATTTTTAGGATTGCGTGCCTTACGGGAATCACGGCGACGGATAGAGAACGCACCAAAACCACGTAGCTCTACACGGCCGCCTTCTATTAATGTATTTGATATATCATCAAAAATTGTTGAAACTAAAGTCTCAATATCGCGCTGATATAAATGCGGGTAGCGTTTAGAAAGGCGGGTGATTAATTCGGATCTGGTCATTGGTTATCTCCAAAATATTTAGCTAGAAACTATTGAACTTAAAGCAATTAATTTAATTCAGGATGCCACAAAGCAACCAATCCGTCAAGTCCGCTTCCACTTTTTTGCCAAAAATTTCCTACGACACTATTTAATATCTTATCTATAAGCTTTTCTTTTTCCTTAATTTCTACGTCCATAATATCTAATTTTTTAGATATTTCACGGTTTTTAATCAGCCAATCTTTAGCTTCATCTTCCCCGCCAATAGCATCAATTAGTTTATTTTCAACAGCTTGCTTACCGCTGTAAACTCTGCCATCGGCAAGTAGCAAGGCGGTTTCGCGCGGTAATTTCCGTCTTTCAGAGGTTATATTAACAAAATGGTTATAAAAATTCATAATCATATCTTTTATAACTTTTTCTGCTTCAGGAGTAGACTTTTCAAATGGTGATGGCGAAGCTTTGAGGGGTGATGACTTTATAGATATTGGTTTTATACCTAATTTTTCAGCAAGTTCTGTAACTTCTGCAGTTTCAATTAATACGCCGATAGAGCCAGTAATTGTTCCTGCACGGGCAAAAATCTGGTCTGTCCCTAATGCTATCATATAACCGGCCGAAGCACTAATTGAACGCATTACGGCTACGACGGGTTTTTTTTCTGATAATTTGCGTAGGCGCAGGTAAATTTCTTCTCCTCCTACGGCACTCCCACCCGGAGTATCCAGCCATATTATTACAGCTTTCGCTTTTTTATCTTCCTCAACGTCTGATATTAAATCGTAAAGTTTTTGATTATCACCGATTATTCCATCTATGGTTATGCGGGCAATATAATCATTACCAAGACTTTTTTTAGGTGAAGCACTCTGCACAGCAATAAGCAACGCTATAATAGCGAATAAAACTGCTAAAGCACGCCATTTGCTGATTTGTGTTTTCAGGTAAAGCCTATCAATGATGGAATCTGCGGATATTGTCATTTTATTATCTAGCAACATTAGTTGTTTGCAAATCAGAGCGTCCCTTAAAATTAACACCTAGAGATGCTAATTTTGTAGCTAATTCTTTTGGATTGTATCCTTCTATTTTAGAATTACCCGCTGATAAAATGTTACCACCAAGGCTTTCTACAGCTGATTGCACCAATAAAATAGTGTTATGATCGTCTAAATTTTTTATTGATAACTCGTTTTTTACGCTATCATATACAATATTATTTTTTACTGTGTTGATAATATGTAACGCAGATTTTTCTGATAACTCCAGAGGACTATTTAACATTATAGAGGTCATATTTAGCTCCAACCGGTTGTTAGCGGTTAGCGACTAGCGTCTAATATTATTACTAAACTACTAGCCGCCAATCGCTACAAATCAATTACTTTTTACTTTTTTTACCTTCACTTGCAGCACTTAAAGCAGCACCTAAAATGTCGCCAAGCGATGCGCCGCTATTTTCAGAACCGTATTCGCTGATGGCTTTTTTATGATCATCAGTTTCCAGTGCTTTGATAGATACAGAAATTTTACGGCTTGCTTTATCTGCAGAGGTTACCTTTGCATCAACACGGTCTCCAATTGCAAAACGTTCAGGGCGTTGATCCTGACGTTCACGAGCTAGATCAGCTTTCTTAATTACGCTGGTTATACCTTCGCTGATTTGTACGGTTATACCATCATCACGAACTTCGGTAACAGTGCAGGTAACAGTCGCACCTTTTTGAACATCGGTAAATTCTTCAGCTTGAAGAGCATCTTCAGGAGCATCGGTTAGCTGTTTAATACCAAGGCTGATACGTTCTTTTTCTACATCAATTGCAAGGATTTTAGCTTTAATAACCTCACCCTTTTTGTAGTTTTTAATAGCGGTGTCACCGGATTCTGTCCAGCTTATGTCTGAGTGATGAACTAGACCATCAATATCACCTTCAAGAGCCACAAACAGACCGAAATCGGTAATGTTGCGGATTTCTCCTTCAATCAGAACTCCAACTTTAACTTTAGAACCATAAACAGCCCATGGGTTTTCTTCACATTGTTTCATGCCAAGGCTGATACGGTGTTTGGAAACATCAATATCAAGAACCACAACATCAACTTCCTGACTAACAGAAACAAGTTTAGAAGGATGAGCGTTCTTTTTAACCCAAGAAATTTCAGAAACATGCACAAGACCTTCAATGCCTGGTTCCAACTCAACAAATGCACCGTAATCAGTAATGTTGGTGATTTTGCCATGAAGTTTTGTGCCTACAGCATATTTTGTAGCTGCTTCCTGCCATGGGTTAGATTCAAGTTGTTTCATACCAAGTGAAACCCGTTTGGTAGCCTGATCAAATTTGGTAACGATAACTTTAACAGATTGGCCAACTGATAAAATTTCAGTTGGATGACTGATACGTTTCCACGAAATATCGGTAACGTGCAATAGACCGTCAATACCACCCATATCAATGAATGCACCGTAATCAGTGATGTTTTTAACGATACCATCAAGGATTTGACCCTCACTGATTTTGCCTAGTAAATCATTACGGGCTTCAACGCGTGATTCTTCAAGTATAGCACGGCGGGATACTACGATATTTCCACGTTTGCGATCCATTTTCAAAATTTGGAATGGTTGGGAAATATTCATAAGCGGGCTTATATCGCGGATCGGGCGAATATCAACTTGGCTACCCGGTAAGAATGCAACAGCACCTTGTATATCAACTGTAAAGCCGCCTTTAACGCGACCAAAAATAATACCATCAACGCGTTCAGCATTAGCGCAGGCTTTTTCTAGTTTTACCCATGATTCTTCGCGCAATGCTTTCTCACGGGAAAGAATAGCTTCACCGTTTTTATTTTCAATTTTCTCCAAATAAACTTCTACTTCGTCACCAACAAGTAATTCAGGATTGTTATTGCCAACAGCGAATTCGCGCAGAGGAACGCGACCTTCAGATTTCATTCCAACATCAATAATTACTATATCTTTTTCAATAGCAACAATAATACCTTTTACAACCGAGCCTTCGCTTTTTCCACCGGTGGTTTGTGATTCTTCAAATAACGCTGCGAAATCTTCAACTTCAATATTTGCGTAAGCGTTTGCAGTTTTTGCCATATACGTATGTTCTTTCTTGCCTTTTGTTATAATTCTATTTCTTTATAACAAAAAAATCTTTCTGCGAAATGTCAGCGTGCATTTCTGGGTTAAAAATCAACTAATCTCTTAGGAAGAAACGCTGGATACTTCCTGACATGTTAATAGAGGCGGGTATTTTTAGCCAAAAAATAAGGAAATGCAAGCGGTTTATTTCGCTAAATACATCTAAAACAGAGGGGCTGGGGCGTGGTATTAGGATTAATGTTTGTGCTGTTTGGCTGGCTGTTTTAATATATAGGATCTGCTGCAATAAGGGCAAGATATTGAGCCTTTTTCATGTTCAATATGAAGATAAACTTTAGGGTGACCAAGAGAGCCACTGCCGCCATCGCAGGAAACTTCCGGTGATGATACAAAAATCTCTTCAAATTTACTCATAAATTCTAAATTTCGCTTAGGCTAATTATCAAAAATAAAACTAGGGCCAGATTTTTTATCTATTCCAACATTTGCAGTGCGTCTGTCAACTAATTTATTGTCCAGACGAATTATTTTTGCTTCATGTGATATAGAAGATCCTGTCTGTGGTGGTTCGCTGCCGGAACTTGGCAGTAAATCTGCAAGATTAGACTTTGGTGACGTGCTATTGGCATCGGCTATTATCATGGGCTCAGGCGGGCGGCTTTTTTCTGGAAGTTGGGTATTAAGCTGGCTGTGAGCATTGTTTATAGATATTTCTGGCCGTACTACGATGATGCCATTATCCAGTTTTTTGTAGGTATTGCCTTGTTCTGCTGTGCCTTGCGTTGTAACTTTTATGCTTTTTATCTGCTGGGACGGTGATTTTTGCTTAATATCCTGAAAATAATTGTTATTTTTATCAGCAACTATTATATGCTTTGGTTCTATTGTTTTTGGAGTGCTGCCTGTTTTAACACCGGCATTTTGCATTTCCTGCAAACCGTCTATAGAGCTATTTGGCACATTCAAGCGTGCAGTCCTTAGCTTGTCTACGATCTTAAACCAGCTGTTATAGACAATACCAACATATTTATTACCTAAATCAGGGGTTTTGGAATGGTAATCGCTGGCAGCTTGTTTCCATGAGCCTTCTTCTTGATAAAGATCACGCAAAAATTTTGCAGCATAGGCGACATTGTTTGCAGGATCAAAGGCTTGGGATAAAGAAGAAAAGGCATTAGGATGATGATATAAATTGACCTGCATGCAGCCGACATCAATACTTTTTATTCCGCTTGCCCTAAGTCTGTAAACAGTAGAAATGGCCTCTTCCTTGCTATTTAAGAAATATCCTTTGCCATCAGCGTTTATAGTCCATGGCCAAGGTAATTTGATTTTCAGGTCATCATGGTATCTGCCCGATTCTGTGGAGGCGATGGCGGAAAGAAGGTGGGAAGGTATGCCGTATTCACGTTCATAATGCTGAAGGTGCTTGGTGCAGAGCTTTGCCCCCTCAATTAAGGGGTCTAACTGCGCATTTGATGGCGATATAAAGGCAAGTGTGGATATTGCAGCAATAAAAAAACTTGGAAAAATATGTTGTTTTTTTTGCATGTATATAATTTTTTCTCTGTGTTGCCTATTGCATAAATTTATAATCAGTTGATTTCTATAGTAATATGAAATGTAACTATATTCAAATATTTTTTACTAAAACCGGTTAATTTTTCTGAAATATGCTTGACTTTCTTAGGTTTGTGTATAATATCGCCACAGTTTTAGTATTTTACTCTTTGCATTACTTTCACCATCTTATTTCAGGTGGCTGCGGTTTTTAGCCGCGGGATGGATATTCTTCATGACGTGTATGGCCGAGGGTTCCACCTTATTTATAAAGGTTGGTTACGAAGCTATTGTGCAAAGCAATTGTTGTTTTGTTTATAAACGCCATACTAAGGAGAATTACATGGCTACAGGTACTGTTAAATGGTTTAACCCAACAAAAGGTTTTGGTTTTATTCAGCCCGATCAAGGTGGATCTGATATATTTGTCCATATAAGTGCGCTAGAGCGTGCTGGGCTTTCTAATCTAAATGAAGGTCAAAAAGTTTCATACGACCTTGCAACTAACAAAGGCAGAACTTCTGCTGCTAATTTGAAGCTAGTTGCTTAGTTCATATAAATAGTATTTTTTAAGGATACAAAGATGACAGATTTTTTACAGTTTGGGCTACCAGCCCAGCTTACCTCTGCGCTTGAGCGCATGAAATATACGAAACCTACACCAATTCAGGAACAGGCCATACCACTTGCTCTTAAAGGGCATGATATTTTAGGATCTGCACAAACCGGAACTGGAAAAACAGCGGCTTTTGGTATTCCGCTTGTAGCAAAAATTCTAAATAATCCGCGCGGTAACGCAATTGTACTTACTCCTACACGTGAACTTGCAACGCAAGTTATGACTGTAATTACCGGATTGCTTGGGCAGCGCAGCTTTATACAGGCGGCATTGCTTATTGGCGGTGATTCTATGCATAAACAAACGGCACAGCTTAAAATGCGTCCACGTATTATTGTCGGCACACCCGGCCGTATTAACGACCATCTTGAGCGCGGCAACTTAATTTTACACGATACCAATTTTTTGGTGTTGGATGAAACAGACCGTATGTTAGATATGGGGTTTGGAATACAAATAGACAGGATTGTAAAATTCCTTCCACCGGTGCGTCAGACATTAATGTTTTCTGCGACTATTCCAGCTGAAATTGTAAAAATGTCAGCTAAATATTTGAAAAACCCTGAGCGTATCGCAGTTGGTGCAGTTAATAAGCCAGCAGTAAAAATTAAGCAGGATATTATTCATGTTGGCGATAGCAGCAAATATGATGAATTATCCAAGCAGATTAGTGAACGCGAAAATGGTTCTATCATTGTGTTTGTAAAAACCAAACGTAGTGCTGATAAACTTTCAGAGCGTCTGAATAAACAAGGTTATAAAGCTGATACAATTCATGGTGATTTACACCAGCGCAAGCGCGAGAAAGTTATTGCTGCATATCGTAATATGAAATTCCGTATTCTGGTCGCAACTGATATTGCTGCTCGCGGCCTTGATATTCCACATATTGAACATGTTATTAATTATGATTTACCACAATGCCCTGAGGATTATATCCACCGGATCGGGCGTACAGGACGTAATGGTTCAGAAGGCTCTGCGGTATGTTTTATTTCTCCAGAAGATAGCATGAAATGGCGTGCGATTCATCGCCTTCTGCATCCGAATGAAGCTCCGCCACAAATGCCACGTGGTGCAGTAAGCGAGCATAAACCGCGTAAATTTGGTAACAAAAAACCTTTCTCTAGCAATTCTTCTGGTAAAGAACGTGCTGGGAATAAAGGTGGAAATACAGGTGATAACAAGCGTTTTGCCCGCTTCCCTAAGCGTAAACCTACACCTAAGGCTGCTTAATTTTAGGTTTTTTGTTTTGGAATAGTAAAATATAAGTGGTAAGTAGAAATTATTTACCACTTATTTTATTATCCAGAATATTATGCCGCAAGAAATCAGGTTATATACCAAGCAAGATTTATCAGAATCCGTAAATATTATATTTGAGGAAAAACAGGCTCATTACCTAGCGCATGTGATGCGCTGTAAAGTTGGTAATAATATCAGTATATTTAATGGACGAGATGGGCAGTGGTTAGCAGAAATTTCATCTATCAATAAAAAAAATGTAACCGTAATTCCAGTAAAGAGAACCCGCTTTCAAGAATTATCACCTGATTTGTATCTGGTTTTTTCACCGCTTAAAAACAAAACAGAATTAGTAGTAGAAAAAGCAACTGAGCTTGGGGTGACAAAAATAATTCCCTTTGTTACCCGCCATAGCGTGGTTCGTTCAGTTAATCTGGAGAAATTGGAAATTCATGCGATAGAAGCAGCAGAACAATGTGAACGTTTGGATATTCCTCTTCTTGAAACTTACAAGGATTTATCCTATCTATTGGGATCTTGGGAAAATGACAGGATTTTGTTATATGGCGATGAAACTGGTGGTGGCATTTCCCTTACCAGAGTTTTAGAGGATATTAAGAAGCAATCTGCTGTTAAAATGGCAATCCTTATTGGTCCAGAAGGTGGGTTTGCTGAGGGTGAGCTTGATATGTTAAGTAAATGCAGCTTTACAAGAGCTTTCGGTATGGGAGGGCGTATTTTACGAGCCGATACGGCAGCTGTAGCCGCGCTGGCTTGTGTGCAATCACGATTTGGTGATTGGGATATAAAACCCCATTTTATGAGTAAATTTAATCAGAAAGATATTTAATGGCGGAAATTCTTACAACACTTAAAAATCTTTATGATAACCGCTATGATGAAGTAAATGCTTGGTTTGCAAAAATACGGTCTGAATCCGCTCCGTTTTTCTATAATTCTGTTGATTTGCGCCATAGCGGATTGCGCCTTGTTCCGGTAGATACCAATGTTTTTCCAGCCGGTTTTAATAACTTATCACCTGCTGCCCGTATGCGCGCCAGTATTGCTATTAAAAGATTTTTTCAGGAAAATTATCCTAGTGCTAAATCTATATTGATAATTCCTGAAAATCATACCCGAAACCTTGCCTATTTTGATAATTTGTCGGTTTTATTATCATTGTTTTCAGAAGCTGGGTTTGAGGCAAAAATAGGTAACCTTAGTGCTGCACCTGATGAAATGTTGAAATTTGTTTCTGCTGCAGGTGTGGAAATACAACAGCACCCATTAATCAGGAGTGATAATAAGCTATCTTTAGAAGATGAGTTTATAGCCGATGTTATTGTTATGAATAACGATATGACATCAGGAATTGCTGATGTTTTGCAAAATATAGAGCAGCCTGTTATTCCTCCTCTTTATATGGGATGGTTCCAGAGGCGTAAAAGTACGCATTTTGCAGAATATAGAAAACTGGTTACAGATTTTGCAGATAAATTTTCTTTAGATCCGTGGCTGCTATGTGCTGAATCCCACCAATGTGGAAAAGTTGATTTTAAGGATAAAAATTCTCTGGAATGTTTGGCTGGGTCTGTTGATAAAGTTTTAGAACTTTCCCGTAAAAAACATATTGAATATGGAATTTCTCAAGATCCTTATATCTATGTTAAGGCTGATTCCGGTACTTATGGCATGGGGATAATGACAGTAAATTCTGCAGATGAAATTCTGGAAATGAATAAAAAAGAACGAAATAAAATGCAGGTTATAAAAGAGGGAACCAGAGTTAGTGAAGTCATTATCCAAGAAGGTATAGCTACTATAGATGTGGTAGAAAACGCTCCGGCTGAGCCGATGATATATATGATAGATGGTATGGCAGTTGGAGGTATGTACCGTATTAATGAACAGCGGGATTTAATGGGTAACTTAAATGCTGCTGGAATGCGTTTTACAGGTATGTGCGATGAAGCAGAGGACGAATGCGGAAAGTGGAAGAAAATGCCTAATTGTAATTTCAGGGCGCATGGAATTATTGCCTCTATCGCAGCCCTAGCTGCGGCTAGGGAGAGGTATTAAGAAAACATGCTGATGCTGGATGATATACTGATACAGAAATTACAGATATTAGAAGCGAAAAAGCAGAAGAGAATCACTATACCGAATTTCAGGTATGATGGAATTCATATTAAACGTGACGGTAAAGATCTTATTTCGTTTAGTTGTAATGATTATTTAGGGTTGTCATCAAATCAGCAAGTAATTGAAGCTGCTGTTAATGCCACTCGGAAATATGGAGTTGGGGCAGGGGCCTCACGTTTGGTCACTGGTGAATGCCTGCTTTATAGAGAATTAGAAGAATTACTGGCAATATATAATGGTACGCAGGCAGCATGTGTATTTGGAAGTGGGTATCTGGCAAATATTGGTACTATTCCAGCTCTAGTTGGAAAAAATGATTTAATTATAGCCGATAAATTATCGCACGCCTGTATAATTGACGCTGCTAAACTTTCTGGAGCAAATATATTGCGTTTTGCCCATAATAATACTGCTCATTTAAGGATGTTACTGGAAGCTAACCGTTCTGAGTATCAAAACTGCCTGATTATAACTGAAACGGTGTTTAGTATGGATGGGGATGTTGCACCCCTCACTGATATGGCGGCCATAGCTAAGGAGTATAATGCCTGGCTTATGACGGATGGGGCACATTCCATTGCAGAGTTTAATAGCAACCATTCATTGCCTGATATAAAAATGGGTACTCTTTCTAAGGCTTACGGAAGTTATGGAGGATATGTGTGCGGTTCAAATGCTTTGATAGAATATCTGAAGAATGCAGCACGCAGTATGATTTTTTCTACAGCTTTATCGCCGGCAAGTTTGGCAGCTTCTATAGAAGCTTTGAAAATTATGAAAAATGAACCAGAGCGTTGTAATAAACCATTGGAAAATGCTAGGCTATTTACGATGATTCTAGAGCTTCCTGAAGCACAAAGCGCGATTGTTCCATTAGTTTTAGGAGAAAATGATAAAGCTGTATCTGCTTCTTCAGTATTAGCAGAAAATGGTTTTCTGGTTGCTGCAATCAGACCGCCTACTGTTCCAGAAAATACAGCTAGGCTGCGTTTTACTTTTTCTGCTCTTCATAAGAATGAACATATTGAAAATTTATGCTCTGTAATAAAAAAACAGGGATGGATATGAAAACATTTACTTTAAGCGGATGGGGGCAGCCACATACAGCACTTGCTGATATTGCTCCAGAAAATGCAGGGCATTTTGATTATAGCGGCTATAATGATATAAAAGCAGTGATAGAAGAGATAGCTGAGTATGCACAGAATTATGAGGCGGTAATTGGATGGTCGCTGGGAGGGCAATTGGCGGTAAGGGCAATTGCAGCCGGTTTAATGCAGCCTAAAAAGCTAATTCTTATTTGTGTGCCTTTTCAATTTGTACGTTCTGAAAAAATAAAAATCGGGATGCCACAAGATAAATTCCAGAAATTTAGAGATAATTATGATAAAAATGCCGAACGAACTTTGTCTAAGGCATGGGAATTAATTGTACTAAATGATAAAAATCCAGAAAATATCAGGTCTTATCTTGCACAATATGATAAAGAAGAAATGTTAGAGAAAAACTGGCTGAATTGGCTGGACATACTAAATAATTTCAGCTGTGATGAGGTGGATTTCAGTTGTTTTCCAAAAAGCCTGTTAATTTATGGGAAACAGGATGCAGTGGTAGAATATAACCAGATGTATGAATTTTCAAAAGCAATGCCACAAGCTAGGCATACATTACTTGAGGACGCTGGGCATGCCCCACATTGGCACGATAAAGTAGCGATTAAAAAACATATAGAGGAATATCTGTATGTTTGACAGAAACGTTATTAAAGTTAACTTCAGCAAAGCAGCGGTTCAATATGATGTGAACGCTAAATTGCAGGAAGAAATTCGTAAGCATGCGGCACGGCTTGCTGCAAATTATTTCCATAATAAATCTACCGTTCTGGATGTAGGTTGCGGAACTGGTGAATTATATCAGGAAAAAAGTGAATTGGGTGTAAACTGGAAAATAACCGGTGTTGATATTTCTTACGGAATGTGCGCTGTAGCAAATGCAAAAGAAAATATAGTTATAAATGCGGATGCAGGTTATTTGCCGTTAAAAGATGAAAGTTTTGATGGTATCTTTTCGTCCTTAGCATTGCAATGGACAGAAAAACCAGAAGATGTGATAAAAGAAATGTTAAGGGTATTAAAACCTCAGGGGATAGCTGTTATAACAACTTTTGCACGAGGTACATTGAGTGAGTTGGAAGACGCATTTAAGTTTGTGGATTCTACGCCGCATATAAGCAAATTTATAGAGCCTTCACAGTTTTTGTTAAAGATTGTACATATTGGCGGTATAATATTTGCCGCAGAAGAGCAAAATCATATGAAAAATTATGATGATGTGATGTCGCTTATGCGCTCTATTAAAAATATAGGAGCTAGTAATAAGTTAAGTAATCGCCGCAGAGGAGTTATGACGCCAGCTCAACTTAAAAAACTGGAACAGTCATATAAAAAAGAAAATGATAAAATTTCTGCAAGCTGGAACGTACTTACTATGGTTATCGGAAAACCGTAATGAAGAAATTTTTTATTACAGCAACTGGGACTGGTATTGGTAAAACTTTTATTACTACAACAATATGCAAGCAGTTGATTGCTAAAGAAAAGAAAATTATAGCACTTAAACCAGTTATAAGCGGGTATAATTCTGATAATGTACAAAGTAGTGATACAGCTATTATTTTACAAAATTGTGGTTTGGATATTACCCAAGAAAACATAGAAAAAATATCACCGTGGCGATTTTATGCCCCGCTTTCACCTGATATGGCGGCAGCAAAAGAAGAAAAAAAAAATATAGATTTGGAAGAACTTATTGGTTTTTGCAGAGGTCAAGAGAAAAGCCAAGCAGATATATTAATTGTAGAAGGGGTTGGTGGTGTTTGTGTCCCACTAAATAATGAGCATACAGTGCTTGATTGGATAGAAAGATTAGATGGGTGGAAAATTATACTGGTCATTGGAAGTTATCTTGGAACTTTAAGCCATACACTTACTGCATTTTATAGCCTGAGCGCACGTAATTTACAATTACATGCTGTTATTGTTAATGAATCTGATGGTAATGAAATTCCATTAGAAAATACTATGGAAACATTAGCGCGGTTTTTGCCTAAATCAGTTGCTATTATGCCTATAATGCGCCAGAAAAATAATAAATCTTTCCAAGGAACTGATATAGTAGATCGTCTAATATTATGATGGATAATGAAAAAGCCATAATAAAAAAAGCTAAAAACGGCGATAGTGCTGCGTTTTGCCAATTATTGGAAAATTATTATCCGCTTATGTATCGGGTTGCCTATCGTTTTACAGGGCAGGCACAGGATGCACAGGATATTGCGCAGGAGGTTTGTGTAGGGATGGCATGTAAGATACGGAGTTTTAATGGAAATAGTGGTTTTTCTACTTGGCTATATCGTGTTGTAGTTAATGTTTGCCGTGACTATTGCAAAAAAAAAAATAATCACAGAAATCTTGAAAATAACTACTTTGAATTGGAAAAAAATATCCAAAGCGATAAGAATGATGATGATAGAAAAATAGCTTGGCTTTACCGTAATATAGCTAAGATGGATGAATCCCTTAAAGAAACCGCTTTGTTGGTGCTAACAGAAGAATTAAGCCATGCTGAGGCAGGAAAAATATTGGGGTGTGCAGAATCTACGATTTCATGGCGTATGAGCGAGGTACGTAAAATTTTGAAAAGTGCGATAGGTAATTATCATGACTGGTAATTGGGATGAAATAGAAGGATTGTTGAAAAAAAACAAAATTCCTGATATGCCAGAAATGGCAAAAAATATAGCTATTTCAAAGGCTGTAGAAGAATTTGAAAAAAAATATGCGAAACATCACCAAGGAATTTCTTTTGTGCGTCGTCTTATGGATACAGTGAAAACTGTAAAGAAAACCATAAAAACGTTAATAGGAGATTTTACTATGAGAAAAGCATACATGGTCGCAGGTGGTATTTGTGTGGGCATATTTACCATTGGTTTGTTAAACAGCACTTATTTATCAAAGGATATATTATTAAATCAGACAACTGGTTCTTCAGATTTTATCTTTACGACTGAAAAGGAAATAGATATTTCTGCTGTTAAATCTAAAGCTGCTGAACCAGTTATAACACAGCAGACATTGGCTGTTAGCCCGACACCAATTGCTGATGCTGCGCCTCCGGCTGCTATGGAAGCCAACATGGATAAGGCAGTTAGTAATTTGACAGTTTCTTCTGAATCCAGTGCAGCAAGAAGCATGGCTGTTGCTGGTTTCGTAGGTGGTGGAGACGAGATATATGTTAATCCATACTACCAAAGCGAAGGGCGTGATAAGTTCGAGCATGTAAAACACAATGCAGTAAAATCTGTAAAAGAAGAACCGGTTTCAACTTTTTCTATAGATGTTGATACATCATCTTATTCTTTTATGAGAGCTGCTATTAATAACAATGTGCTTCCGCAGAAAGATTCTGTTCGTATAGAAGAAATGATAAATTATTTTCCTTATGCTTATGAAGTGCCGAAAGATAAAAATGAACCATTTAAGACCAATGTTTCAGTGTTCCCTACGCCATGGAATGCTGATACAAAGCTATTGCATATAGGTATTAAAGGTTACCAGATAGGGCAAGCGGAAAAGCCGCATTCCAATCTGGTTTTTTTGATTGATACTTCCGGCTCTATGAATGAACCTAATAAACTGCCTCTTCTTAAAAATTCTTTCAAATTACTGCTTGATAGCTTAAAAGCTGACGATACAGTGGCTATTGTAACCTACGCTGGCAGTGCAGGGGTGGTATTGTCACCAACCAAAGCATCAGAAAAATCAAAAATCATTAATGCCCTTGATAATTTAGGGGCTGGTGGTTCAACGGCTGGAGCACAAGGTATTAAAACAGCGTATCAACTGGCAGAAGATAATTTTGATAAAAATGGGATCAATCGTATAATTCTTGCGACAGATGGTGATTTTAACGTAGGAATTACTAATCAGGAAGAATTAAAAAATTTTGTTGAGCGTAAGCGTGCCATTGGTATTTTCTTATCAGTTTTAGGTTTTGGTAAAGGAAATTATAATGATGCCATGATGCAAAGTTTGGCGCAGAACGGCAACGGTAATGCTGCTTATATTGATAATTTAAGCGAAGCTCGTAAAGCTTTGGTGGAGGAAGCGAGTTCTACTTTGTTTACGATCGCCAAAGATGTAAAAATTCAAGTGGAATTTAATCCTGAGCAAATAGCTGAATATCGTCTGATTGGCTATGAAACCCGTATTCTAAATCGTGAAGATTTCAATAATGATAAAGTTGATGCTGGTGATATTGGCTCAGGGCATACAGTGACTGCTATTTATGAGATAACTCCTGTGGGTAGCAAGGCAAAGCTTATTGATGACTCACGTTATAAAAAACCTGAAGAGAAGTCGGTTACCAAAGATAAAACGGGAGAATATGCTTTTGTAAAAATTCGTTATAAGTTGCCTGATAGTGGTAGCAGTAAATTAATAGAAACTCCGGTGGATAATAAAGTAGAATATAAGAAAATTGATGATGTGCCGGTTGAAGCAAAATTTTCTACATCTGTGGCAGCATTTGCCCAATTGTTACGGGGAGAGGGATATATTAAATCATATAGTTATGATGATGTTATAAATCTTGCCCAATCAGCAAAGGGGGACGATAAGTTCGGCTATAGGGCAGAATTTATAAATCTGGTACGTTTGGCAAAAAATGCACAGATGATACCCCAATCTGGATATGACAATCCTATAGAAATTAACCCGATACATTATATTCCCATGGAGGAAGGTGCTGGTAGTTCCGGAGGAGCGCCTAGGGCTATACGCTGATTTATAAATTCTAGTTTATAATGCTCCCTTTTAGTTGTAAAAGGGAGCATTATATTAATGTTAAGTTGGATATTTATGGCAAAGAAACAAAATTCTGAAAAAACGGAAATAAAGAAGATAGAAAACCTATTGCCATTTGATCTGCTCAAAATTCTTGGATTGCGTCCTAAAAAAATTGAAGAAAAATATAAAAAATACGCAAATCTTAACCGGCGTATGATGGCTATTACAATAGATACAACAATTATTGCGGTTACTATTGCTCCTGTTATGAGTTATATAATAGGCTTTTTTGTTCACACTAGGAATATAACGTTTGAAGAATATAACACCGCCATGTCTGATGAAAAAAGGGCAATCTCAAATTTATTGAGGCTGCTTATAGAAACTGGCAAATTTTCAGAGTTTTTTGTAAATTTTATAGCGCAAATTTTAATATTAATAATTTTTTCCGGAATTTGTTGGAAAATCTGGGCTGCAACCCCCGGTAAGATGTTGCTTAGAATGAAAATAGTAGATGCAGTTACAGAAAAGCCAATAAATAACGAACAAATTATAATAAGAAATATTGGTTATATTATATCAGGGGCAGTATTTTTCTTAGGAATATTCTGGATTTCCTTTAATAAAAAGCGTCAAGGATGGCACGATAAAATGGCCGGTACAGTTGTTATTATTACTAATAAAAAACAATCGGAAAATGATAATATTACTGAAAAAGAATTAGAAAAAAACATTGAAATTGCAGCATCAGTAAGTTGATTTTACATATATAGATATAAAGTATTTTACTTAATTTTTAATTGCTTGCTTCATAAAATTAAACCTACGTTAAGCTTGGTGGGTTTACAATAATCATATATGATTTCTAATTTAGCCCGATTGATTATTGGGCTTTTATTTTAATTTTATGAGAATATATGAAACAGATAATCTTATTATTGATGTTTTTGTTATTTCCTCTAAATGCTTATGCCGATGATAGGTCGTTGAGTAATTTTACTAAGAGTATAGTTGCTGTTTATGTGGCATCCAAAGCTTGTGAAAATACTATTTCCCCAGGCCCAAGAGAGTACATAGAGGTTATTAATAGTTATTTTTCCCAGCTATATCCTAATGGCGGAGCAAGCTATTGGGTGATTCCAAAAACAGATAGAAATATTGCCAGTGTTCATGAATGCATTAGGCTTATAGAAAGGAAATTGTCGGATTATAGAAGTGCTTATAATGATTATAGTAACAATTATAAAAATACTAATGCTATACCTGTGCTTGTGGCTTACCGGTGGGGTGAATCATACGTGGAGACACCGCAAAGGAGACCAACCAGCAGCTATTTGGCCTTGCCAAAGCAAAAATTTTCTGAAAGTTTTAGTAGATAAAGTCAAAAATAATAAAGTGATTCCCTCAATCTAATAATCAAGGGAATCACTTATGCTGTTTAAGCCGCTTTTTTCTTATTGCCAGAAAAATCACCTAGCTCTTGAATAATGCGTAGTTTAATTGCATTGCGGTCGGAAGATGGAATGCCATAACGAATAGCCAGCAAAGAAAAATCTTCATCAGCAAGATTAAGAGGAATTTGAACTGCTTCCTGATGAGCAACAGGAAGTTCAATAATACGGCGAACTACATCTGAAAGGCGCATTTCATTGCGGATTGCTTCGTCTATAATTTGATTAGCAACACGTAATTCGCATTCAATAGCTTCATTATCCATGCCATTTGTTGTTTTTGTCACTGTCTTAATCTCCTGTTTGAAGTCTTTAACTGCTGTGTTTTCAAAGCTTGGTGTAGCTTGATGACCATTGGTTAAATTAGGTTTTGTATCATTGCTTAATACGGTTGTTATATTCATATTTTCTTTCTCCTCGTTATTGTTTTTAATATTTTTTGTTTCTATTATTGCTGGTTCATTTTTAGGAATTTCTGGCACAAGAGGCGTTGCAGTTAGTTGTGGTAATGCAACTTCTTCAAGCTTCGCCGGTTCAGTTTTGGAAAACTCTGGTTTAGAAAGTTCTTCCGCTTTATTAGTGTCTTGAATTATCGGATTTTCTAAAGATATTTTCTGGGCATTTTCAGCATGTGATTCCTCTGCATCTTCTTTTTTTATCAGTTTCATTTCTGATGATTGTGATTTTACGGAATATATTATTTCTGCTATATCGCTCGTGCGGCGGTAAATGGTTGCATATATATCAATTTTCCCATCGCTATAAGTTTCAATCTCAATAGCATGTTCATTGCTGTTGCTGCCTAGCAATGTATATTGAAATTCATTGCCGGATATTAGCTTGTCATGCCCATTCCTGAAATCGGCATGATAAATATTGCCGCGCATTCCTTGAATTTCACGTTTGTAATTTGTAACCATCCACCCCTTTAATTCTGGGATATTGTCTCTGCAGGAAAATTTAGTAGTTTCCTGATCATTAATTATCTGCTCGATTGCATTATTATCAAACAGCTTATTTCTGAAATCAATTGAGATACGTCTAGAAATAGCCAAATACTGTTCGCCTTGGGCTTCTGCTATAATCATTGATATTTCTGCTTCTTTTTCATTATTTAGTAAAAAAGAAGTAAGTACGTCCTGTCCAAATTGATAACTATTTATAGCAGATACTGTGAATTTTTTACCGCTTAAAGCAGCTTGCGGCACATAACCGAAACTTATAGTGCTGCCAATTTGCATGTCGGTTAGTTTTAGTTTATTTGGTTGTTGTGATTTTTTGGATGGCTTCCAAAAATCTGTAATCGCGTCTAACATAATAAATACCCTGTTTACCCATTTTTGTTGCGCATGATTCTGGCCTTATCACGTTGCCAGTCACGATTTTTTATTGTATCGCGTTTCTCATACTGTTTTTTACCCGTTGCCAGTGCCAATTTTATTTTTGCCAAACCACGGCTATTAAAGTAGAGGGACATAGGCACTAGTGTCACTCCTTTAACTTTTAGTTTTCCAAGTAACTTTCTTATCTGTTTTTTATGCAGTAATAGTTTACGCGGACGATTAGTCTCATGATTGAAACGATTTCCACCGGCATATTCTGCGATATAAGCGTTAAATAACCACAGCTCGCCGTTTTTTTCACCAGCATATGCATCGGTTATTTGAGCTTTACCTGCCCGTAGTGATTTTACTTCAGTACCAGTAAGTACAACGCCAGCTTCTATTTCCTCCTCTATGGAGAACTCAAAGCGCGCTTTGCGATTTACTGCAATATTGCTTCCAGTTTCTTTACTAGTTGCATTATTTTTTCCTGACATGGAATCATTCCAATCTGAGTTGCTAATAAAGATGAAAAAAAGTTTTATAGCAAGCTTAAATTGCTTAATATTTTTTTAATTTTATCTTTTGTTTCTGGTGAGGCTTCTACCAGAGGTAAACGTAAATTTGGTAGTGATTTCCCTATCAATGAAGCGGCGTATTTTACAGGAATAGGGCTGGTTTCACAAAATAATACGTCATTTAGTTCGGTTAATTTATCTTGTAAAGTTAGTGCGCTGACATAATCATTTTTTGCGCATGCATCTTGTATTTTTGCACAAGCTTTAGGAACTATATTTGAAGCAACGGAAATGCAGCCATGTCCGCCGGAGACATTAAAGGCTACTGCTGTCATGTCTTCTCCAGAAAATAACTGAAATGGCTTCTTTAATTTAGCACGAAGGGTGTAGGGGCGCGCCAAATCGCCAGTTGCGTCTTTTAGTCCGACGATGTTTGGTAGTTCAGCTAAACGGGCTATTGTATCATCGCTCATATTAACTACGCTGCGTCCCGGTACGTTATATAGTATGATGGGTATATCAACTGCATCATTAATGGCTTTGAAATGTTGATAAATACCTTCTTGTGTTGGCTTATTATAATAGGGAGCAACAACAAGAACGCTGTCTGCCCCTGCTTTTTTCGCATGGCGGGTGGTCATAATTGCTTCATCTGTAGAATTTGACCCTGTTCCTGCCATTACAGGTATTTTTCCCTTGGCGACTTCAATACATAAATCAATAACTCGATTGTGTTCGTTATGACTTAGGGTTGGTGATTCACCGGTGGTGCCACACGGTACAAGTCCATGTATTCCTTGCTCAATTTGCCATTCTACAAAGCTTTGAAATGCGCGTTCATCCACTTCGCCATCAGCAGTGAATGGTGTAATTAATGCAGTATAAATTCCTTTGAACATAATTTTCTAGTTGACAGTTAGCGGTTGATGTTTAAGAAGGTGACTCACAAGATGATTACTAGATGATTAGATTGCCAGATGACAAGATAATAATATATTTGTTGTCTGAATTAAATTCAATTATCAAATATAGAATCATTATAGTCGTCGGGGAGTAGCGCAGTCTGGTAGCGCATCTGGTTTGGGACCAGAGGGTCGTAGGTTCGAATCCTATCTCCCCGACCATTTATTTCAATAGCTTAGATATATTCTCAAAGATACGGTTTCATTTAAGGATAACTGTAGGCAAACAATCTCCCATAGTTTGCCAAATAGTGTGATTTTTCTGTCTTATGCTCTATAAATTGTAGTCAGTACGCATTGTTCTTGTTAGTAGGTGAGGTTTGATGCGTAGTTGAAAGACTGTTTTTGAGGTTGCGATGAAAAGCATTCTTGATGATATGGATAGCCGTAGCAATTAATAGTTTATTCATTACACAATCACAAAATAGATTATCCTGCGATTTTCTATTTTTCTCATTCCCGTATGATTTCCAGTTGCCGTTTTGTACAGGAAAAGAAGTTTTAGCATTTGCAGAATTACCGATTGCAGCAGACCCAATAGCACAATTACTGGCTGCAATAGCCAACATCAAACCAGTATGGTAGGATGATTTATTTTAAGAAAAAAGCCCTTTTCCTCTGCCGCCGCTGGAAGGTGTAGGGCTTGGGTTTTGAGTGCCGCTGGAATTTCCAGAAAAAACTACGCCTAAAAGTGCTATTACTGCTAATCCGATCATGGCTATGCTTGACATTTCCATATTTCCAAAAGCATCGGGTATGAAATCTAAAATACCTTTGTCTTTACGATATTTTCTACGTTCTTCTGCGCTCATAAGTTCATAGCCATCCGGCTGCGCCATTTTACGGTTTGACCAAACTATTAGATCGCCGGCGGTAAAGTCTTTTAGTAATACATCTTCTTCGCCTTTTATCTCTAGTCGGACGTTTTTATGCCTTTTGCCTTTAGAGTCAGTGAAGGGACCATTTGCCTCAATAGCTTCTTTTGAGAGTAATTCATAACCATCATCCAGCCTTTTTGTAGGGGATGCTTTTAAGGTTTTTATTGCACCGCTAGCTCCAGCAAAATGAGCAAGATATAATTGTCCCATAGTGGGAGGGTGTCCGCCAAGTGCAGTAGTTAGTTTTTGTTCATTTTCTTTGGTGTGGTAAACTGCAGCTATTACTTGCTGTTTTGGATCATCAATACCATTAATAGTTAATTCATTGGGGTATTTTTTTACTAATCCCGCCCAAGTTTTTGGTAGAAATTGAAATAATCCGCGAGCACCGCTGGCTCTTGTGCCATCATCCCTTACAGGTGGTCTTGCCGTTGTATTGCCATTACTTTCAACACGCGCAATTTGCTGGAGAAGAGCGCGCCCTTCCTCATCAAGACCTTTGTCATTAGCGACTTTGTCTATTAAGTTAAATACTTCTTGTTTTGTAACCATTTTTATAGCTTATCATAAAAGCTTAGGGAAAATATTACATTTTCGTGAAATATCATAGATATACCATTAAATCCATATTGTGGGTATATGTATAACTATTTGAAAATATTAAAAAATTCTTTTTTTAATATTATATCAACTTCTTCCATAGTTGTAGTAACCCCCAAATTATGAAGGGAAGTGACACCAAAACCTTTTATCCCGCAGGGAACAATACCAGCATAATGAGAGAGGTTTGGGTGCACGTTAAGTGCTATACCATGGAAGGTTACCCATTTTCTTAAGCGTATACCAAGAGCGGCAATTTTGGCTTCAACGGTTGGTGTGTTTACCCAGACGCCAACTCGTCCTTCTCGTATTTCTCCGGTTACACCGAATTCGGCAATGGTTGATATTAACCAGTTTTCCAGATTTTTTACAAAAGCGCGGGTATCCATTGCATTGCGTTTTTTCAGGTTGAGCATAACATATGCGACACGCTGCCCCGGCCCATGATAGGTTATCTGCCCGCCACGCCCTGTATGGTATAGGGGAAAATCATGGGATAATAAGTCAGAATCTTTTGCACTTGTTCCTGCTGTGTATAATGGCGGATGTTCTAAAAGCCATACCATTTCTTGTTCGGTGCCTGTTATAATCTGTTCAACACGCTTCTCCATCACTTCTATGGCATCGGGGTAAGCTATCAAGCTTTTGGATATTTTCCATTCTACAGAATTTTGTTCCATATGGGTATTATATAAAAATTTTATGGTTATACTTGCCAAAAGCATAATATTTGCTACATGTCTATCTCCTTTTTACGGAAAGTCATTTTTCTAGTGTGCGGTCGTGGCGGAATTGGTAGACGCACCACCTTGAGGTGGTGGCGGGGCGACCCTTGGAAGTTCGAGTCTTCTCGACCGCACCATTTTAGCAAGATATTATTATATTCATTATGAAATATTATTGAGGTAACTGATGCTTTGGATTGCTATTTTGCTTGGTATTATAGAGGGAATGACAGAATTCCTTCCTGTATCTTCTACGGGGCATCTAATTTTATTTGGGGATTTGCTAGGATTTCAAGGCCCAAAAGGTAAGACATTTGAAATTGTGATTCAATTAGGGGCGATTCTGGCGATTTGCTGGATTTATCGTGAAAAAATATTATTGATTACCAAGGGTGTTGTTTTACGGAAATCTGACGATATACGATTTGCCGGCGGGATCATTCTGGCATTTCTACCTGCGATATTTTTAGGGGCGGTTCTTCATGAATTCATTAAAGAAAAGCTGTTCAATCCATTTAATGTATCAATAGCCCTAATCATTGGCGGGATTGTCATTTTGATTGTAGAGCGTTATAAACCAAATGCTGTCTATAAAAAGATGGAAGAGCTACCGCTTCCTTTGTATCTGAAGATAGGGTTGTGCCAATGTTTAGCACTCATTCCCGGTACATCGCGCAGTGGTGCAACTATTATAGGGGCATTATTGCTTGGTGTAGAGCGTAAAGCTGCTGCAGAATTTTCTTTCTTTTTGGCGATTCCAACTATGTTTGCAGCTACTGTATTTCAGATATATTCAAATCGGCATGAGCTGGATTTTGATGGTATACAGTTAGTAATTGCCGGTTTTATAATGGCATTCATTAGTGCTTTATTGGTAGTGCGGATAGCAATAGGTTATATTGAACGACATGGCTTTGCGCCATTTGCATATTATCGTATCATATTAGGTGCATTAATGCTTTTCATTTTGCATTCATAGGTTCTATTGGTTGGTTTCTAATATTTCTCTTATGTATAGAGGCTGTGGCAATCTAGTGTTGCGCCCTATATACTCTACAATTTTTCCAAGCTGGTCATTTGAAATTGTAATTGGTGTTTTTAATATTTTCCATTTTACACCTTCTGTGCATGGCGGATATGGTAATGAACCATCGTAAGCATAATAAGAATATTCTGAGGAAATTAACGAGAGAATATTATTTACGGTGAATCTTTTTAGGTTTTTTTCCTGTGCTTGAGTTAGTATTTGTTCTAATGCTGGATTTCCCTCACCAATTCTTGCAAATACCGCTATAATTATAGTGTTTCCATGGACATCTTTATGAATTAGATGGATTTCAAGAGGATAAAATTTATTCCTGATTCTATGACCGCTTGGTGAATGTAATTCTATAGTTTGTAAAGCATATGACATGTTATTATAATTGAGCATACCCCCTTCTTTTATTTTGAAGATAAAAGATTTATCAGTAATCATTAATAAACCGCCTATATCTTTATAGTAGAACTCTAACTTTGGTAAAATTGCAGTTTTAGTTTGACCGATAGTAATTGGTGACTGATTTGCCCCTGATTCACATATCTCATAGCCTTTTGTGTAACCCCAGTCTTCCTGACCATTATAATCATCATCATAACTCCAATAGGGAAGGGGGGCGGCATGAACCTGAGAATTAAAAATAATGAATAAAGGGATGAATATAAAAATTCGGATATTTGAAAAAAAACGCATAATAAACCTGAGTAGTTTATAATAAATTATTATATATAACAGGTATTTATATCATGAGATGTTATATATATGCAAAAATATTTTATAAAAAATGATTTTTATACTTCCTGACCATCATAACTGAATTTAAGTTAAAAATATACGATGCAATAAGTGTGTTGATAAATACACAGTTTATTTTTTACCATGAATTTTATTAAGGAGAAAGACTATGCTTGCCAAGCAAACATTACTTAACAAATTTTTTGGTAAAAAAATAGAGCGCAAAAATATACGTAATTCACAGATTTTAAGTAATAATATACGTTCTTATATGGTTATGCCCGGACAGGCCGTATGGATGGAAAGGGATTATTCCCAATTTGCAAAAGAGGCTTACATAAAAAATGTTATAGCTAATAGGGCAATAGAGATGGTTTCTACGGCTGCTGCTTCCATTAAACTGGAGCTATATTCCATAAATTCAAAAGGTGTACGCAAAGAAGAATTATCACATCCTATTCTTAAAATACTGAAAAAACCTAATCCGGTTTATGCTATGGGTGATTTTTTCCAAGCTCTATATAATTATTACCAGATAAGCGGTAACGTGTTTATACAGGCTGTTGGTATAAAAGAAGCCCCGCCAACAGAATTGCATTTATTGCGTCCTGACCGTGTAGCTATTATTGCGGGAAAGGGGAATATTCCCGAAGCCTATAGATACATCACAGGTAATCAAACTAAAGATTTTGCTGTTGATAGAATTACCGGAAGATCACGTATACTGCATATCCGTAAGTTTAACCCGCTTAATGATTGGTATGGATTATCTGCGGTTGAGGCTGCTGCATATAGTATAGACCAGCATAATCAATCAGGGGCTTGGAATCAGGCATTACTGCAAAATGGAGCAAGGCCGAGCGGTGCTTTGGTTGTCGGGGGGGATGCAAATAACGGAGGCAAATTATCTGCAGATCAGTATACACGCATAAAACAACAAATTGAAGAGCAGTTTTCAGGTTATGAAAATGCTGGTAGGCCTATACTTTTAGAAGGAGGGTTGGATTGGAAAGAAATGAGTATTTCCCCACGCGATATGGATTTTGTGCAGGCTAAACATTCATCATCCCGTGATATTGCCCTTGCTTTTGGTGTGCCGCCGCAACTTTTAGGAATACCCGGTGATAATACTTATTCTAATCTCCAAGAAGCACGGCTGGCTTTGTGGGAACAAACTATTGTACCTTTGGTGCAGCGGACAGCTGATAGCTTGAATAACTGGCTAATCCCATTTTTTGGGAACAACTTAGAGCTTGTGCCTGATACTGACAGTATAACTGTTCTTGCGGCTAGTAACCAGTCGATTTGGGATAGGGTAGAAAAAGCCAGTTTCCTATCTGATAAAGAAAAGCGTGCGGCTGTCGGTTATCCGGCAGTTGCTGAATAGGTGTTTTTAATGTAACTGCCTTGAGTTGTTTGTATTTTGGAGGTTGTCTTTACCTGAATTTATTTTTTCTACCCATGTTGCCGCAACTTTTTTGCTGGTTTGCGATAGTTCTTCTAAACTGTTTACTATTGTAACATTATAGCTATCTTTTCTTCTTGCAGTTATGGGGTCATTCCCTAATAAATTGTAATGATTTAGTACTTTGTCCAAGTGCCCATTCCTATTATAAATTATTATCCTTCCTTCTTTATCAGATGTGCCGTCAGTAAAAACATTGTTATTGGCAGATTTTGTTTCTATTTGCAGGCGTTTCGCTTCTAAATGTTGCTTTATGGTTTCTTCAAGTTCATGGTCTGTGCCTATTGAGCCGGGAAGGAATATTTTTGCTCCAGGAGAAAGTAAACCATCCAGTCTTCTTATTATATTTCCAGCTTCAAAATAGGTTGTTGCCGGTGGTGGATTTCCGGATGGGCTTTCCATTTCCAGAAGAGGCTTCATGCTGTAACACCAGAATTTGTCCCTAGGGATTAGGTTTTTTTCTGCCATCTCTTCTAATAATTCTGGTTTTTTTGATATAACTTCTTCTGCGTCATATTTGCCGCTTGGCAATATAAATTCTTTTATTTTTTCTTTGTAATCCTGAGTTTTTTTATCATTTTTATTTTGTAACTGGTCTAAATGGTATTGAATAAAACCGGTATGGATGGCTCCCATTGAGCCTTCTAGAGAACCTCCGCCTGTAACAATACGCCAATTTTGTTTTGCGCATTGGTAACCAAAAGACTGTGCATCATCTAAGTCACGTTTAGAGTTATTGGCATGTCCGCCGCCAACGAATAATGTAAATACTCCATCATTTGGGACTTTTTTTATTTTAGATTTTTCACTTTTTATTTGTTCTTGGAAATTAATCTTTTTTATATGTGGAGAACGTTGCTTCAGGTCTTTTAATAAAACAAGAGTGTCCTTTAGTTCTTCATTGGTGGTGGCTACATAAAAAGGCCTTTCTCCCATTAAGCGACCTTGGGCAAAAGCATCGGTAATAAGTTCCAAAGAGGCGTTGAACCCACCGCTTCTGTTATCTAAAACTATAGGTACATTCATAGATTCAGGATCTGTTTCCCCTGTTACTATGAAATTTAATAATAATCCGTAATTCGGATCAGAATGTAAGTGATTATTAGGTCTATTCCCATTGGTTGGAACAAGCACTATTACATCTGCATCATCAAACATTTTTTCATGGGGATTGTTGAGCAGCTGCTTAATTGTTGGGACACTGGTAATAGCATAATCATTCGGTAGCCCAGCTGTGTCATGTGCATGGGCTTTATCGTGTAAAGATTCCGGTGTAACAAATGCGACATTTACATGACGTTTTCGTTCCTGACGTGATGACCTGCGTTTGCCAACAAGGTTTTGCATATATTCTGCAATATCCCTTCTCGCATAATTAGCCGGTAATTCAGATGATGATTTGGTATGTAGTCCTTGTTGTATCAGGGAGGTTATATTATTTTGTGCATTATCTTTCTGACCATCAGCTATATGAATAAAATTAGAGTTAATTGCATCTCCCCTTTTAGTATCAAGTAACTTTTCACCATATTCCTCTCTGGTTATTAGTGTTCCACCTGATTCAAAAGTTTTATTATAGACTTTTCCTAATCTTGGAGAAGAGAAAGAAATATTTGCTGAGTTTGAGAATTTTAATTTTTTAATATTTAATTCTTCTGCGGTGTCATAGATCATTGTCATTAATTTATCAAAGCCACCTTCAAGATGTTCTTGGATAGGCTTTAGGTTTGGTCCAGGAAAACCAGTTTCATGTAGTTTATCAATGAGCCAATTATCTTTTTCTCGTAGTTCTGGTCTTAATTTTTCTATAATTTTTTCTATAAATTGCTTTTGGATTTTTGAATTATCAAATTTTAACTCCCAGCCTGAATCTTCAGTCATTCCAATGATATTTACTTTTTCAGCGTCAAATTCATTATCCCTGCCGTTTTTTAACTTCAGACGAATATTCTGTTGTATGGTTGGATCTTGAAGGATAGCCAATTGTTGCTTGGATTTTTCATCCAGATTACCATTATATTCTCCAGTTTGTTCTGGAGTTTTACGGGGGACAATTCCTAAAGCACCGCTATCTGTAAAATACAGATCTAACCCTGCGTGATGATCTTTATCCCTAGCGTGGGAAGAAAATAATTCTCTATAGATATCCCTTTTATCAGGGGACGATGTAGTAAGAATAAGGACAGAGCCTTTTAGCTCTTTTGCGAATTCTTCTTCTGTCATTACCAAATTATTTTGTTTTTTAACGGTCATACAATAAATTTGATTGTCGTTAATAATAGGTAAGCATTATGGCGTTGGTTACTGTTATAGTCAAATCATAATATTTATTTATTAAAAATAATTGCTTGATAAAGCTTTTATCACTATAAATATCAATAGTCTAAATTTTTTTGGAGATATGCCATGTGCCTTCGTAATACATTACAGACTTATGGTATTATTGCCAAAACCTTCCATTGGTTGATGGCTTTGCTTATAATAACTTTGCTTGCCGTTGGTTTTATTATGGCAGATATGGAGAACAGCCCCGATAGGTTCAAGCTTATTGGACTTCATAAAGAAATCGGGATTATCGTGCTGGGGCTTGTGGTTTTAAGGCTGGGCTGGAAAATATTAGATGTTAGTCCATTACTTCCGGATATTGGCAGATTAGCGCAATTCGGGGCAAAAGCAGTTCACTCGATGTTGTATGCCCTAATGTTTGCTATGCCGCTTACTGGCTGGCTTATGTCATCGGCAGCGGGATTCCCTATCTCAATGTTTGGGTGGTTTGTGATGCCTAACCTGATTGATCCGGATAAGGAATTTGGGAAATATATGAGGGAACTGCATGGGGTTTTTGCTTGGACTTTAATAGGATTAATTGTTTTGCATTTGGGGGCTGCCCTTATTCATCATTTTTATTACCGTGATAATATATTACGGCGTATGCTTCCTAATTTTAGAGGTAAATATAATGTGGAAAATTCTGATACTAACATTAGTAACTAGTTTATTTGTTATATTTCCTGCTGTTGCAGAAATATCAAATTATAAATTAATTAAAGAAAAAAGCGTTCTTAAGTTTTACGCTATAAATAATAATGCACCGGTTGAAGGTGAATTTAAGGATTTTTTTGCGGATATAAAATTTAATCCGGATAAGCCAGAGGAAGGTAAAATTACTGTTGAGGTACAAATCGCCAGTGTATTTGCCAATTATGATGAAGTGGTAAAAAATTTAATCTCTAA
>CAUJIB010000023.1 GCA_963205245.1 Pseudomonadota bacterium | reverse complement strand
GTTAGCATCGCCCATTCAAGAACAGCTGACCTTCCTGCCCTGCTTAAAAATGCTGACATTGTGGTAGCCGCAGTGGGCAGGCCGAACATGGTTAAGGGTGAGTGGCTAAAACAAGGTGCAGTGGTGGTTGATGTCGGCATTAACCGTATAAATATTGCTGACGGCAAAACTAAATTAGTGGGTGACGTTGATTTTGCAAGCTGTCAGGGCATAGCCGCGGCTATTACTCCCGTTCCGGGCGGAGTTGGACCCATGACCATCGCCTGCCTGCTGGAAAATACCTATAAGGCTTGCGTAAAGCAGCATGGATGAATTTTCCCTCATCGCTAAATATTTTAAGCCCCTTGCCGCATCTTTCGCGGGCAGCTTAAATCTTTCCGATGATGCAGCAATAATATCACCACCTGAAAATTGTGAACTGGTAATCACCAAAGATGCTATTTCACAGGGCATTCATTTTATTGGCAGCGAAGATCCTGCCCTGATTGCGGCTAAAGCCCTGCGGGTAAATTTATCAGACCTTGCAGCGATGGGCGCAACTCCGCTTTGCTATTTCCTTGCCCTGATGCTGCCTAAAAATACTTCCAAAGAGTGGCTGGAGAAATTTGTAGGCGGACTTAAAGAAACCCAAGAAAAATTTTCTATAAAACTTGCAGGTGGCGATACAACTTCTACCGAAGGCAGAATTTCTATTTCCATTACCGCTATCGGCAGTGTTCCAACTGGCAAAGCTCTCAGACGGAGTGGTGCAAAGATAGGTGATGATATTTATGTATCAGGCACTCTTGGAGATGCGGCTTTAGGCTTGGAATTATTGCAAAAAGAGGAAGAAAACGACTTCTTCATCAACCGCTACCTATTGCCACAACCACGCATAGATTTAGGTATGGCCTTGCGGGAAATAGCAAGTAGCGCGATGGATATTTCCGATGGACTGGTGCAGGATTTAGGGCATATATGCACAGCCTCCAACGTAGGTGCGGTTATATATTCTGACAAAATTCCAACAACTAATAACCAGCAACTAATAACTGCCCTAAGTGGCGGCGATGATTATGAACTGATTTTTACCGCCCCTCCTGATAAAAAACAGGCTATCGAGCAAATTTCAACATCCTTAAACCTGCCGCTTACCATAATTGGGAATATAACAAATGGCAAAAGCCTTACGGTTTTAGATAAAAATAACAATATTATTCAAATAGATAAAAAAGGGTTTTCTCATTTTTAATAAAACCGTTGCAATAACTGCAAAATCACATTAATTTACATTAATATCTAAACAATATGAAAAAGGATTTTTATGCAATACAAAAGTGAACGCGTAGAATTGTTGTTAAAAAACGCTCAAGAAGCTCTTGATACCACAAAACCAGACCCAAAAGAATTTGGGACAGTTTCACACACTGCTGCTTTAGAACATCAAAGAAGATCAGAGCAAGATGCAACTACCCGCCATCAACGTGCTTTGCGCACAGCAGAATCACTAAAAGCTAGCCAAAGCCTAAAAGCAAATGACAGCAAAGATAGAGGCAGATCATAAGTTCTGCGGCTCCATAATTATTACGATATGTGGTAAGAGTTACCTCTTTCTAATGCCGACCCATTTTCTTAATGTACTGGCAATCTGCTCCGGTTTAATTGGCTTGTTTAGATAATCATCCATACCGGCTTTCAGGCATTTTTCGCGGTCACCTGTCATCGCATCGGCAGTAAGTGCTACAATGGTGGTATGTTTCTTGTCGCCTTCATACTCACGAATATGATGGGTCGCCTCAAACCCATCCATTTCAGGCATCTGGCAATCCATAAACACAATATCATATATGTTATCACATACCATTTTCACGCCTTCGCTACCATTAGAAGCTGAAGAAACCAAACAACCATGCTTTTCAAGAATTTTAGTAATCAGCATCAGGTTAACTTTCATATCCTCAACAACAAGCACCTTTGCTCCTTCAAACATATTGGCTTGGGTAATTTCCTTATGGGTTTTCCCATATAATAAAGAGTTAATTTTATGGCGTGTAAGCAAATAATTTTTTTCTCCACGTATTTTTGCATCCCAAAGAATCTGCAAAGCAGCTCTGAACTGGGTCGGATAAATAGGTTTTATAAAAAGACAGGAAAAACCATTTTTTTCTAAAGATTCACGACTGGCAACCTGAGAAAAAGCTGTAGATATAATTAGTATAACATCAGAAACAGTTGGATCTTTCTTGAATAATTGCGCTAATTCCTGCCCATTATATTGCCCTGCCAGATAATAATCAACCAACGCAAAATGATACTGATCGCCTTCATTCGCTGCCTTTTTTGCTGCTTCTAGAGCATCTACCCCAAAGGAGAATATATCATAGCGTATATGTAATGATTTTAGATAAGCCCGTAGAATCATGCAATTTTCTTGAGAACCACCGATGATCAGTGCACGTTTTCCAGATAAATCACAATTTGGAACATTATTTTCTTCTATAGTTTGCTCAGACTGCTCAAGCAGCACATCAAAATGGAAGATAGATCCAAAACCAAAAACACTGCTAACAAAAACATTGCCACCCATCATCTTGGTCAATTTTTCACAGATTGTAAGCCCAAGACCGGTTCCTCCAAATTTCCGTGTAGTTGATTCTTCGGCTTGAGAAAATTTTTCAAATATATGGGTAATCTTATCAGGTTTTATCCCTATTCCACTATCTTCTATTTCAAAATAAAGGCGGATTTTATTATTTTCTTCTTTTTTGTATTCTGCCCTGATTAGAACATAACCTTTTTCTGTAAATTTTATCGCATTGGTGGTGAGGTTGGTAAGTATCTGGCGAAGTCTTACCGGATCACCGACCACAAAACGCGGTAAATTCGGATTTAAGTAAACTAATAATTCAATACCTTTTTCCTGCGTTACAAGGGATAGCAAATCCGTTATTTGATTAATAGCATCATGCAGGTCAAAACGGATTGGCTCAAGGGTCAGCTTACCGGCTTCAATCTTAGAAAAATCTAGAATATCATTAATGATTGCCATCAGATTTTCACCCGATTTCCTGATAATCTCAACCCAGTTCCTTTGCTCCATTCCCAGTTCGGTATCTAAAAGCAATGTGGTCATTCCAATCAAACCATTCATAGGGGTACGGATTTCATGGCTCATATTAGCAAGAAATTCACTTTTTGCTTGGCTGGCTTTTTCCGCCAGATACCTCGCATGGTTTAATTTGGTTTTGGCTTGGGTACGTTCAATTACGCGTGCTAACTGCACACTTATATCACCTATATAATCTAACAGGCTTTTATCAGGCTCTCCAATTTCTGAAGAAAAGAATTCCAGAACATAAAATAACTGCCCATCAGCAATAACCGGAAAAGAAAATGCCGCCTTAATACCAAGAGGGGATGACTGTGACATTTGCGCACGAGGAAAATTAATTTCCTTATTAACATCGGAAACCCAAACTATATTTCCAGTTTCCCACACACGCCCCGGAAGCCCTTCTCCACATAAAAATTGTTTTTTTAGCGTTACTTCTTTAAGAACATCAAAATGCTTGCCTTCTTTTTCCCACCATAATCCGGTAGAAACCAGCAAATTTTGCTCCTGATCCAGCACATAGGCATGTCCAACTACCCAGCCCATGAATTCACAAATTAAACTCAGGGTTTTTTCAACTGCATCTTCTATTTTTTCTACACTGTTAGAAGTCACTGCTACGCTACGGATAAGCTCCACTATTCTTGCCTCCTGCTCGGCTGGCTCCCATGCCCTCAGGAAAGTGCGTGTACGTCGCTCCAGACTTTTCAACATATCATCAAATGAATGCCCGAGATCACCAATTTCATCCTTACGCCACACAATGGCGCGAGCCTGTGCATCACCACGGATATGGCAATTTATAGTATATTGAATATCTTTTAACGGAGTGAAGACATAATATTTCAATAAAAAGCAAGTAACCCCTATCATAAATATAATTCCAGCAACAAACCATAGAGTGATATTATAGGTTTGTGAGGATACCTTATTTATTAAATCCGTGATTTCAAAATCCAGATAAATTACCCCTGACACGACCTTACCTGAGCTGACATCGTTCAATGTAATCGGCTGGATAAGAAGATAATCAAAATTATCACCGCTACCGTTCAAAATCTTGAATTCTTTTGCTGCGCGCAAATTATCAGCAATCATTTGCTCAGGATATTTATTTTTAAGTACCTGTTCAAATTCATCTATAGATATTTTATCGCCGTTATTAGTTACGATCTTAAACGGATCACTCTGGAAAATAGCCAGAGTTTTGATGTTTTCCTCTGCACCAATTGTATCCACAATCTTGTCTAGCTCGGTAGAAACGCCTACATTATCAGAAAATTGTTCCAGACTATTAATAATTGACTGTGCGTGGCGTTCCACCTGTATTTTCATCAGTTGCGTATAATGATACGCAAACATACCCCGACCCCAAACCAGCATTATTACACTCATCACAAAAAGGGGCAGTAATATTTTGATAATTAGTGGCAATCTATATTTTTTCTTTACATTATTCATTCTTACCACTCATATAAATAACCTGTTTACTAAGTAAGGGTAATAATATGGAAACACCCAGTATAATAACTACTTCATATTGATAAATAATGAGTTAAAAAAAATCTTTATATTTTTCTAATACAATTATTGAAAAATTAAGGCTTATAATTTATTAATTACTCAACTTTTAATACTAGATTCAGAATAAAACCACAGAAAGGGGGATTTAATGTCTGACGCTGAATTTAAGATGGAATTTACTGAAGAACAGCTTCAGCATATAAGAAAATATGGGAATGAACGTCTTACCTGTAAAGTTCCTACAATATTAATTGTTGAAGATCAGGAATTTTCCCGCAAATTAATGGAAGGCTTATTAAATAAATCTTATGTATGTTATAGTGCTGCTAATGCTGCCCAAGCATTGGAGCTATATGCCGATAATATTCCCTGTATAGTTTTCCTAGATATTGAATTACCTGATTGTAGCGGTCATGAATTGGCAGCTTTTCTTAAAAAGCATGACCCGCAAAGTTTTATAGTAATGGTTACCGCTAACAATTACACTAAAGATGTAATGCTCGCATCTGAAAACAAAGTTCAAGGTTTCATAGCAAAACCATTCAGCAAACAGAAAATTGTCGCAGGGATTGAAAAATATATCAATGATCGTAAAGTAAATGATCAGAAAGCAACCAAATAGGATAAATTATGACACAGCCAGTTGATTTGACCAATCTCCGCAGCATGACTGATGGTGATGTAGAAATGGAAAAAGTGTTGTTTGAAGAGTTTTGTTCATCTTTTGACGATGGCGTAATCTCACTGCAAAATAGTTTGGGAGTGGAGTCATCTGAATCTTGGAGAAAACAGGCGCATTCCCTTAAAGGTATTTCTCTTAATTTAGGGGCAATGCACCTTGGTGAATTATGCAAAAAAGCACAGGATGGATGTAACGAAGATAAAACAAACAAAGAAGAACTTCTTAATAAAATAACCTCTGAATACCAGCAAGTAAAAAACTTCCTCTTAAGCCTGCACTAACTTCTAACATGCTTAATAATCCAAGCATTAAAACAGATAGCGCTGCCGTTTCGGCAAATGGTTACGTATGGCAATTGAGGGAAGTAGATGAGAATTTAGTTGCTGCTATTGCCCGTGAACATAACGTGCCGGAAATTGTAGCACGAGTTCTGGTAGCCCGCGGGATAAATACAGAAGCTGTGGAAAATTTCCTGAGCCCTACATTACGCAATTTTCTTCCTGACCCTTCCCATTTACTAGATATGGATAAAGCTGCCAAGCGGGTAGCAAACGCTGTAGAAAAAAATGAAAAGATCGCCATATGGGGTGATTATGATGTGGACGGCGCGACCTCATCTGCACTGCTTTCCCGCTATTTCAGAACCTTGGGAATTAATCCGGTTTTATATATCCCCGATAGAATGAAAGAAGGTTATGGGCCTAATACGAAAGCCTTATTAAAATTGCGGGAGCAAGGCGTCGCACTAGTTATAACCGTGGATTGTGGTACTCTGGCTTTTGAACCGCTGGCAGCAGCGAAAGCAGCAGGGCTGGATGTGATTGTAGTTGATCACCATTTGAGTGAGGCTAAAAAACCGGAAGCTGTTGCTATCGTCAATCCTAACCGACTGGATGAAACGTCCCCACATGGGCAGCTTGCCGCGGTAGGAGTAGCGTTTTTACTACTGGTGGCGATCAATCGTGAATTACGAGGACGAGGATTTTTTACGAGCACCTGCCCTGAACCGGAAATCAAGAATTGGCTGGATATTGTTGCTCTCGGTACAGTATGCGACGTTGTGCCGCTTACCGGAATAAACCGTGCCTTTGTAGCGCAAGGTCTAAAAATTATGGCAGGCAGGCACAATATCGGCATATCAACAATTCTAGACAATGCCCGTTCTGACGAGAGACCAAATGTTTATTCCTGTGGTTTTATTATTGGGCCGCGCATCAATGCCGGTGGAAGAGTAGGAAAATCTGATCTCGGCGTTCGCTTACTCTCTACTGATGATGTGCAGGAAGCAAAAAAACTGGCTGATGAATTAGAACAATATAATGCCGAGCGAAAAACAATAGAAGCAATGGTACTGGAACAGGCTACAGCACAGGCTGAAAGCATGGATACGAGTTCACAATTATTGGTTATTGCTGGTCAAGGCTGGCATGCTGGTGTTATCGGCATTGTAGCTGGGCGGCTTAAGGAAAGACTAAACAAACCTGTAGCAGTAATAGCGGTAGAAAACGGAATTGGCAAAGCCTCTGCCCGTTCTGTATCAGGAGTGGATTTCGGTGCAGCAGTAATATCTGCAATGGAAGAAGGTTTACTTATAGCAGGTGGTGGTCATGCCATGGCTGCTGGTTTTACTGTGGAAGACAGAAAAATTCCTGCCCTTACCATTTTTTTGCAAGAGCGGATGAGAAGCCAGCTACAACAAGTAGCAGGACAGAGAAAGCTGATGCTGGATGGTATCGTAAGCATCGGTGGTGCAAGTGTTGAGCTACTCACCGGACTAGAAAAACTTGCTCCTTTTGGGCAAGGCAACCCTCAGCTGAGGCTATGTATAAAGCAGGTAGTGAATCTCAAATCTGAAATAGTAAGCGAACAGCATGTTAAAACTTTATTGATTGATAAAGTCAGCAATTTACGCCTTTCTGCCATTTCATTTCGCTGCATTGGTACTAAACTGGGCGACACTCTGCTTAATTCCTGCGGAAAAACTATTGATGTTGCTGGGCAACTCCGCCTGCAGGAATGGAATGGAAAACAAAATGTAAGCCTGACTATAGATGATGTGGCAACATAATTACTTACTTATATCATTCCGAATGGAGTGAGGAATATTTACATTACAAAAATTTTCTAAGACAATATCCCTCAGCTACGCTTGGGATGACAAAAAATATATCGTTGATGATAATAATTCTTATTATCACTTTTCTTAAAATATTACCGTGTTATATGTAGCATTCCCTTAGCAGCAATTATAAATTATACAGGTAGAAAATGCTATTCAAACGCCTATTGCCATACATCTCTATTTTCCTTGTTATCCAAACATTATTGCGCCTGTCGCTGCTGGGAAGATCACTGTTTGAAATAGAATTTTCTACCCCCGAAATATTAATGGTTATAGGGAAAGGTTTATGGTTTGATCTCATCACCATGAGTTTTTTCCTGCTGCCAATTGCTTTTTACAATTTAGTATTACCAGCAAAAAAACATGGGGCTTCCCTTGATAGGAAAATAGAAGCAGCCTTACGTTT
>CAUJIB010000022.1 GCA_963205245.1 Pseudomonadota bacterium | reverse complement strand
TACTTATTTTATTTTGGTCTATGTTAGCTCGCTATTATAAGTTAGATAATTGCGCTGCACCACCCGAAGGCTAAATATTTTAATATTTAGGTATTAAACTTTTGCTGTTTCGCTGACACGTTGCTTTGTAATGTTAGCCAGTTGAGCTTTAATTGCATTATGATCCATGTTTATTCCATCACCAGCATAAATTCGTTCAATATCTTTTATTTTATCTTTATTTATTGTAGAAATAGCGTTGGCAAAATCACGTATTTCTTGACTAGTGGCATTTACTGGAAGATAGTTGCGGGCAATGCCGTGTGTAGTATCAACATTTTGAATTATATATTTATTATCTGTTTGTTCGGTAGGCTCGTTACCTTGTTTTGCATCTTCTATCTTAAATCTATTGATTTGGGCAATGGGCTTTGATTAGGATTTTGTAACTTCTTCTGTCACTTGTTTTTGTGTAGGGGATTTATATTCTTTATAAGCCTCACTATAGTAAGGTGATATGGTTATCATGTTGAATGTGCTAATAAAACCACTAAAAATATAAAAAACACTGAAATGTAAAAAAAGTAATTTTTCTCATGACAAAGCATATAATTATTTGCTAGAACCTAGCCATTGATTTGTTATTTAACCTCAAAAGAGATAATTATGGCACAACAACAGCATCATTCTTCCGATTCACATGCAGCGCATCCCTATCATTTGGTAAATCCTAGTCCGTGGCCTATCCTTGCAGCCTTTGCCTTGCTTGGCTTGACATTTGGTGGGGCAATGTTCATGCACCAGAAAGCTGGTGGTGGGATATTGGTGCTGGTGAGTTTATCCATTGTTTTATATACGATGTTTGTGTGGTGGCGCGATGTAATTAGCGAAGGGATTGAAGATAAGGCTCACACTCGTGAAGTGCGTCATGGATTGCGTTTAGGAATGGTACTTTTTATTGTGTCGGAGGTATTGTTTTTTGCTGCGTTTTTCTGGTCATTTTTTAATGCCAGCACTTTGCCTAAATTGCCGATTGCTGATGATTTATGGAAAATAGCAGCAGGAGCATGGCCGCCAGCAGGAATTAAGCCATTTGATCCAATGCATCTTCCATTTCTGAATACTTTGATTCTATTGCTTTCTGGTACAACGGTTACTTGGGCGCATCATGCGATTTTACATAAAGACCAGAAAACTGCTGTAAAAGCATTATGGTATACAGTTATTCTTGGTATAAGCTTTACCGCTTTACAGGCTTATGAATATACACATGCAGCCTTTGGTTTTAAGGATGGGGTGTATGCTTCTAACTTCTATATGGCAACTGGTTTCCATGGTTTCCATGTGCTAGTAGGAACAATGTTTTTGGCGATTTGCTTGGTTCGTGCCAAGAAAGGACAATTCACTCCTGAACATCATTTGGGGTTTGAATTTGCTGCTTGGTATTGGCATTTTGTGGATGTGGTGTGGTTGTTTCTGTTTGTGTTTGTATATTTGGATTTTGCTAATGTGGCTATGCCTGCAATTTCTGCAGTATTTACAGGGACTAACTTATTGATTGCTTTTCTTGTATCCCTTTTAGGGGTGATATTCGTGTCATTCCGTGTGCTGGAAAAAAATAGTAAACCAAAACCAAAAGCTAAAGTGCGCCGTCATTGAGAAATGAACAGGAACCTATTTCTATAGCTTATGCTTCCCTGATGGCGCGTTGCCCGCGTTGCGGGGAAGGAAAATTATATGTAGGTCTCCTTGATGTGGCTGATAAATGTTCCGTGTGTAGTTTGCCACTTAAAAAGCATGAACAGGGTGATGGTCCAGCTTTCTTTTGCATATGTATTATTGGTTCATTTACCGGAATATTGGCGACTATAACTGAAGTAATGTTCCAGCCGCCATTTTGGCTTCATGCAGTTATTTGGTTGCCACTGGTGATTGTTAGTTCATTATTTGGTATCAGAGCAACAAAAGCTGCTCTGATAACTATGCAATATCGTTTTCGTCCAGAAGATTTTTCTTAGATTTTTTATTAAATATTGATATAAACAGCACTTGTATGTTGAAAAATATTGGTATATGCTCCCATCTCTTTTTAAGGTTATAGTGTATAATCTTACGTTTATTCGTGGTGACGCGGGGTGGAGCAGCCTGGTAGCTCGTTAGGCTCATAACCTAAAGGTCGTCAGTTCAAATCTGGCCCCCGCAACCAATAAATTAAATGCCTTACAAGGCTAGTTCAAATCCCGAAATATTCGCGGTAAGCAAGTGGTAAGCAAAACGCAAAATTATATTACAAGCTATGTGTCCAGTCTTGGATGTGAAGTGAGTAATTGCTGTGCTGATCCAGTAACTACCCCATTAACGTACCATGTGCTTATTGCTTGGTATTGCCCAACGGTTAGCCGTGGAATTTTTAGCTTCATGGCTTGCAGATTCCAAGCATATTCACATTATCGGAAAGATATTTTTATCAGAAGAAAAATGGCTGTTACTGGTAGGTTTGGCTATTGGTGTGATAGCGGCTGTTATTCATGTCTTGAAAGTTTACCGCACAGATATATTCAAGACGCTGGTTGCGCGATGAGATACAAGATATGGAAAGGGAAATGATGAGTGCCAAGGCATATGAGAATAAAAGTCAATTGTAGAGTATCTAAGTGGGGGCTGATTTGACATAGAAAGAAAAATTTGTTATGGGTTGGCTGTTTCCGACATAGAAAAATAATTCTGAAAATGTTATGTTTTATACTCAATTTAACAACGAATACACATTATGAACTTACTTATATTTGCGGGCTCTTTAAGAACTGATTCATGTAACAAGAAGTTTGCCCGTGAAGCATTAAGGCTTGCTGAGCAAGAGGGAGCTGACTGCGAATTTCTAGACCTTAGGGATTATCCGATGCCGGTTTATGATGGGGACATAGAAACATCCTCTGGGATACCTGAGCAAACTGTCATGCTAGGCAAGAAAATAGCTGAGGCTGATGCTTTGATTATTTCTACGCCAGAATATAATGGATCTATCCCCGGTATTTTGAAAAATGTTATAGATTGGTTGTCGCGTGAGAAAACAGTATCGTTAGAAGGAAAACAGCTTTTGTTATTGGCGGCATCGCCGGGCAGATTGGGGGGGGTGCGCAGTTTATGGCATTCGCGCCAACCTTTTGAAGTGCTTGGGGTTCATGTGTTTCCCGGAATGATGGGATTGGCTGATGCCTATAATGCGTTTGATGAGAATGGTAAACTCAGGGATGAGAAGAATATTCAGCAATTAAAGAATATTATTATCAAATTTATAAAACATATTGGTAGTTAAAAATTGTATTTATAGATATTCCGCGAGTGTTAAGGTTATAAAGCCTTGTTCTATATTTATTTTCCCAACCCAAGGATCAGAGAGAGGTAGCATTTCTGAGCCGCTGGATACAGTTGTAATTTCAAGGATATCGCCAGCACCATAATTATGTACAGCAGCGATAGTTCCTATCTTTCCGCCATTTTCAGAGCGGGCTTCCAGCCCGATTAGTTGGCTATGGTAAAATTCGTCGTCAGCAAGTGGGGGCAGGGCGGATTCGAGAGCAAAAAGTTCAGTGTTTTTGAGTAGTTCAGCATTGTTACGGTCATTTATACCGTCAATTTTTGCTATAAGACCATTTTTAATTGTGCCAGTAATTTTAAGTGTAAAATGTTTTTTATTGTAAAAATCGCTTAAAATGGGATTTTTGCTAAAAAAATTATCATTTTCTACAAAACTGTGCAGCTTGACCTCACCCTTTATGCCATGGACACCGGAAATAGTGGCTACTTTGATGCGTTTTTCAGAGGTCATTCAAGTTTTTTGTTTTGTCATTCCCGCGAAGGTGGAAATCTTGTTTGGTTAAGATCCCAGCCTGCGCGGGGATGACTAAAATTATGCAGCGGCAGCTTCGCCTTTATCTTTCTTAGATTTACGCTCTGGTTTGAAAGCAGGTTTGGTAGAAACTAAACCAACTTTGTTGAAGAACAGATGTACGCGGTCAGAAAGTTCTGCGCCAGTCGCAATCCAGTGTTTTGCGCGTTCAGTATTGATAGTGATGCGTTTAGGATTTTCTTGTTCTAGCAATGGCTCATAAGTACCAATTTTCTCAATAAATTTGCTGTCGCGCGGGCTGCGTGAATTGGTCACAACAATGCGGTAATAAGGGCGTTTTTTAGTGCCGGCGCGGGCTAATCTGATTTTTGTAGACATATTTTCCTATAAGCAATTAAAATGGTTTAAGGCTGGGCTTTATAGCAGCGTTAAACCTAGTGGTCAAAGGAAAAATTTATTTTTAGGTGATTTTTGTGGTGATATCTGTGCCGGTATAGGTATGAATAATGTAGTTTGTATTAAAAAATATAGATAATACAAACAATTATTTAATTGTAATTCTCTGAAAACTGATACAGATATATTGCCAATCACCCCACCAACTCATCATCAGCATCGGCGCGGCGACCTGTGCCAAGGGCTTTGCTGAAGCTGAAGGAAAGATCGTTATTTTCCACGCTTACTTTCACTGTTCCGCCTTTGCTTAGTTTGCCGAACAGAACTTCATCAGCCAGTGGTTTTTTGATTTTTTCAGCAATCAGGCGAGCCATCGGACGTGCGCCGTTAGCGCGTTCATAACCACGCTCTACCAGCCATTGCCTTGCGTTATTATCCAGATTGATGGTCACGTTGCGGTCTGCCAGTTGTGATTCAAGGCGGAAGATGAATTTATTCACTACATTAGCCACGATTTCTGGGGTTAAATGGGCGAAAGGAATAATAG
>CAUJIB010000021.1 GCA_963205245.1 Pseudomonadota bacterium | reverse complement strand
AAGGTTCTGGTAATGCCCGTCAGGGGTCCATGCGCTCTGCTCAGATGCGTGGGGGTGCTACAATTTTTGGACCAGTTGTACGTAGCCATGCTATAGACTTGCCGAAAAAAGTTCGTAAACTGGCACTTAAAGTTGCACTTTCTTCTAAGCAGGCAGATGGCACTCTTTTTATAGTGGATAATGTGGATATAAAAGCTCCAAAAACCAAAGCTATGGTTGAGCTTTTTGCAAAAAATGGTTGGGACGCCCCACTGTTTATTGATGGTGCAGACGTGAATGAAAATTTTGCCAAAGCTGCCCGCAATATTAAGCTTGTAGATGTATTGCCGCAGCAAGGCGCGAATGTTTATGATATTTTGCGTCATAAACAATTGATTTTGACAAAGGATGCAGTAAAGCATCTTGAAGAGAGGCTTAAATGAAAAAAGCAAAGAAAATAGAAAAAACTGAAGCTCGCGCTTATCATTATGATGTAATTGTATCGCCGGTTATTACTGAAAAATCAACTGCGGTTTCAGAATTTAACAAGGTGATTTTTAATGTACGTCTTGATTCAACTAAGGCCGATATTAAGTCAGCTATTGAGGCGTTATTTAATGTAAAAGTTGCAAATGTAAATACTTTGCGCCGTTTGGGTAAAACCAAGTTGTTCCGCGGTGTTAAAGGTAAGCAAAATGATACTAAAAAAGCAATTGTTACTCTTGCTGAAGGTCAGTCAATTAACTTAGAAGGAGGGGCAAGCTAATGGCTCTCAAAAGTTTTAAACCTACTACCCCTGCGCAGCGTCAGCTAGTTATTGTTGACCGTAGAGAGCTTTATAAAGGTAAGCCAGTTAAAAAGCTGACTGAAGGAAAGACAAAGAGTGGTGGTCGTAATAACAATGGTCGTTTGACTTCGTTCCGTGTTGGTGGTGGACATAAACAAACATACCGTGTAATTGATTTTAAGCGTCGCAAATTTGATATTTCTGCAACTGTTGAACGTTTGGAATATGATCCAAACCGTACCTCGTTTATTGCTCTTATAAAATATTCTGATGGCGAGCTTGCTTATATTATTGCTCCACAACGTTTAGCTGTTGGTGATGTGGTTGTATCTTCTGAAAAAGCTGATATTAAACCTGGAAATACTATGCCGCTTAAAAATATTCCAGTTGGTACTATTATTCATAATGTTGAAATGAAAGAAGGTAAAGGTGGTCAGCTTGCGCGCTCTGCCGGAACTTATGTTCAACTCGTTGGTAAAGATTCTGGTTATGCTCAGGTGAAACTTCGTTCTGGTGAATTGCGTCTGGTTCGTTCTGATTGTCTGGCTACTATTGGCGCAGTTTCTAACCCTGATAACCAAAATGCAGTTATTGGCAAGGCTGGTCGCAGTCGTTGGTTAGGTATTCGTCCTAGCGTTCGTGGTGTTGCTATGAATCCTGTTGACCATCCGCATGGTGGTGGTGAAGGTCGTACTTCTGGTGGTCGCCATCCGGTCACACCTTGGGGTAAAGGAACTAAAGGTACAAAAACTCGTTCGCGCAAGAAAAAGAATAAATTAATTCTGCGCAATCGTCATGGTAAATAAGGAGTAGAAGATGGCACGTTCAGTTTGGAAAGGTCCGTTTGTTGATGGTTATCTGCTTAAAAAAGCAGATGCAGCAAGGGCTGCTACCCGTAATCAGATTATTAAGACATGGTCGCGTCGTTCTACGATTCTTCCACAATTTGTTGGTTTGACTTTTGGCGTTTATAACGGTAAAAAATTCATTCCAGTGTCAGTGAATGAGGATATGATTGGTCATAAATTCGGGGAATTTGCTCCGACTAGGACTTTCCAAGGTCATACCGCAGCTGATAAAAAAACCTCAGCTAAAAAATAAGGAATAATATAGTATATGTCCAAGAAACCAACCAAGCGTGCACTAGCACCAACTGAAGCGAAGGCGGTTATTAACCGTATCCGTATCAGTCCGCAGAAATTAAATTTAGTGGCGGGTCTTATTCGTGGAATGGAAGTTAGTGGTGCTCTTACCCAGCTGTCATTTTCTAGTAAACGTATAGCAGGTGAAGTGAAAAAAGCTTTACAATCTGCTATTGCTAACGCAGAAAATAACCATAATTTGAATGTTGACTCACTTTATGTAAAAGAGGCTTATGTAGGAAAAAATCTAGTAATGAAGCGTATGCATACCCGCGGTCGCGGTAAATCAGCGCGGGTATTCAGGCCATTTGCAAATTTGACACTGATAGTACGTGAGAAAGAGGAGAAAGCTTAGTATGGGTCAAAAAGTAAACGCAATTGGTTTTCGTATTGGCGTAAACAAAACATGGGATTCACGTTGGTTTGCCGGTAGTGATTATTCGGCTAAACTGCACGAAGATTACAAGATTCAGGATTATTTGAAAAGAACCCTTGATGCTGCTGGTGTAAGTAAAGTTGTTATTGAGCGTCCGACTAAAAAAGCTCATATCACTATCCATACAGCTCGTCCGGGTGTGGTCATTGGTAAAAAAGGTGCTGATATTGATAAAATCAAGAAAGATCTTGCTAAATTTACTAAAGATGAAGTTCATCTTAATATTGTTCCAGTTGCAAAACCTGAAATTGATGCTACCTTGATCGCGGAGTCTATAGCACAACAGCTTGAAAAACGTGTAGCTTTTCGCCGTGCAATGAAGCGTTCAGTGCAATCTTGTTTGCGTCTTGGAGCGCAAGGTATCCGTATAAATGTAAGCGGTCGTCTTGGTGGTGCTGAGATTGCACGTATGGAATGGTATCGTGAAGGTCGTGTGCCTTTGCATACATTGCGTTCTGATATTGATTACGGTACTGCCCGTTCAGAGACTGCTTATGGCACCATTGGTGTAAAAGTATGGGTATACAAGGGTGAAATCCTTGGGAAAGAAAAGAAAATTGAAGCAGTTGCTCCTGATGCGGTACCTGTAGAGATTTTATCAACAAATAATGAATAAACTAGTAACTAGTAACGAGTAACTATCTATATGATGAGTCCTAAAAAAACAAAATACCGTAAAGCCCATAAAGGGCGGATAAAAGGTGCTTCCAAAGGCGGATTTGCCTTAAATTTTGGTGAATATGGTCTAAAAGCTATGCAACCTGAGCGTATTACTGCGCGTCAGATTGAAGCGGCGCGCCGTGCAATTTCTCGCCACGTTAAACGTGTTGGTCGGATGTGGATCCGTATTTTTCCTGATCTTCCTGTTACCCGTAAACCTGCTGAGGTGCGTATGGGTAGTGGTAAAGGTTCTGTAGAATTTTGGGCAGCACGCGTTGCACCTGGTCGTATATTATTTGAGGTTGATGGTGTTTCTGAAGCTGTTGCACGCGAAGCTTTTGATAGGGCTTCCGCAAAACTTCCGATTAAAACCAAATTTATTTCTCGTGTTAAGGAAGGAGAATAACTATGAAAACCTCTGAATTGCGCACAAAATCAAAAGAGGAATTGAAGGGTATCATCTTGAATTCTAAGAAAGAACAGTTCAATTTGCGTATGCAGGCTGGGGCTGGGACTTTGGAAAATAGGCAAGGTTTTAGGGAGGCGCGTCGTACTATTGCTCGTGCAAAAACCTTGTTGAACGAAGCTGCAAAAGCTGTTAAGAATGCCGCCCCTAAAAAGGTTGTGGCTAAAAAAACGAAGAAGGGATAATCCATGCCAAGGCGTGTACTACAAGGAACAGTTGTTAGCGATGCTAATGAAAAAACAATAACAGTGCGTGTGGAACGAAAAGTTGCACATCCTGTATATAAGAAAACCATTCGTCGCTCTAAAAAATATGCGGTGCATGATGAAAAAAACCAGTTTAAGGTTGGTGATAAAGTGCAAATCATTGAATCTGCACCAGTTTCCAAAACCAAATGCTGGCAAGTTGTTTACGAAGGCTAGAAATTTTAGGTAGAAATTAGGAAGATATAATATGATACAACAACAATCTAACCTTGAAGTAGCGGATAATTCTGGTGCACGTCGTGTAATGTGTATTAAAGTTATTGGTGGGGCAGGGCGTAAATTTGCAAGCGTTGGCGATGTAATCGTGGTTTCCGTAAAGGATGCTATCCCACGCGGTAAGGTAAAAAAAGGTGAGGTGCACCGTGCGGTTATTGTACGCACTAAGCGTGATATCCATCGTGCTGATGGCAGTACCATCCGTTTTGACAAAAACGCTGCGGTTCTTTTAACCAAGCAAAATGAGCCTATTGGCACTCGTATTTTTGGGCCAGTTACTCGTGAGCTTCGTGCAAAACAATTTATGAAGATTGTTTCGCTTGCTCCAGAAGTATTATAAGGAATAGGAAAATGACTGTTAAGTTCAAAGTAAAGAAAGGCGATGAGGTTGTTGTTATCGCTGGTAAAGAAAAAGGCAAAAAAGGTACGATCACCAAAGTGATTACCTCTGAGTCAAGAGTGGTAGTTGGCGGTATAAATATAATAAAGCGTCATACCAAGCCAAGCCGTACTGCTGCTGGTGGGATTGTAGAAAAAGAAGCACCGCTTCATGTTTCCAACGTAGCGTTGATTGATGCTAAATCTGGCAAACCTACCCGTGTCGGTTATAAATTTGAAGGTGAAAATAAAGTACGTATCTCTAAGCGTTCAGGAGAAAAAATCTAATGGCTACCAAGGCAACTACAACCAAAGCTGAAAAAGCGGAAAAAACACCTAAGGCAGAAAAAGTTGTAAAACCTTCTGCTAAGGATGGTTCTTATACCCCTCGCTTGCAAGCTGTTTATGAAAAAGATGTTCGTGCTTCTTTGCAAAAAGAATATAATTATAAAAATGCTATGCAAGTGCCGAAACTTGATAAAATCGTTATCAATATGGGTGTTGGCGAAAATGTTAATGATAGCAAAACCATTCAGGCAGCTGTTAATGAACTTGGTCTAATTTCCGGTCAAAAGCCTGTTGTTACCAGAGCTAAAAAAGCTATCGCAGGTTTCAAACTGCGTGAAAATCTACCTATTGGTTGCAAGGTGACTTTACGTAATCGCCATATGTACGAATTTATGGATCGTTTGATTAATACCGCTTTGCCACGTGTGCGTGACTTTCGCGGTGTACCTAATAAGAGTTTTGATGGTCGCGGGAATTATGCGCTTGGCTTGAAAGAGCAGATTGTATTTCCTGAAATCAACTATGATAAAATTGATCAGATTCGCGGTATGGATATTATTATCTGCACTACTGCGAAAACAGATGCAGAAGCTAAGTCATTGCTTGCTGCGATGAACATGCCGTTTATTAAGTAATTGGAGATTGTATGGCTAAACTTAGTTCTATAAATAAAAATAACCGCCGCTTGGAAATGGCAAAGAAATTTGCTAATAAACGCGCAGCTTTGAAGGCGGTTGTTATGGATCGTGAACTTCCGTTTGATGAACGTTTGCAGGCTCAAATTAAGCTTTCTGCTTTACCGCGCAATGGTGCAAAAATTCGTCATCGTAACCGTTGTGAACTTACTGGTCGTGCGCGTGGTGTATATCGTAAATTCAAATTATCGCGTATTAAATTACGCGAACTTGGTGGCCTTGGACGTGTTCCAGGTCTTACTAAAGCAAGCTGGTAGGAGAAAATATTATGTCAATGAGTTATCGTCTTGCTGATATGTTGTCGTTAATCCGTAATGGTCAGGCTGCGCGCCTTGCACGTGTTAGTTGTCAGGCAACAAATTTATTAGGTAATGTTCTTGAGGTTTTGAAAAACGAAGGTTTTATCGTTGATTATAAACGTGTTGAGAATAATGGTAAATCTGAATTTAATATTGAACTTAAATATCATGATGGAGAACGGGTTATTAAAGAAATTACATGCATTTCTAAACCTGGTCGTCGTGTTTATTGTGAAATTTCTAAGCTGCCAAAGTTTTTCAATGGTTTGGGTATCGCTATTCTTTCTACATCAAAGGGTGTGATGTCAGATTTTGATGCTCGCCAAGCTAATGTTGGTGGTGAAGTTCTTTGTTCGGTATTCTAAGCTAAATAAAATTTTTGGGAAGTTGAGGATAAAATGTCTCGTGTAGGTAAGCAGCCAGTCGCAATTCCATCAGGTGTCACTGTTACGGTGAATTCTGGTGAGGTTGCTGTAAAAGGTAGCAAAGGTGAATTAAAAACTAAAATTGTTCCAGAAGTAACAGTTGAAGTATCCGGTAGCAATGTTATCGTATTGCCTGTTAACAAGGAAGATAAACGCTCACGCGCTATGTGGGGAACTACTCGTAACCAGTTAAATAATATGGTTGAAGGTGTTTCTAAAGGTTTTACAGTGCGTTTAGAAATCCAAGGTGTTGGTTTCCGTGCTGCAGCTGATAAAAATTACCTTACACTTGCTCTTGGTTTTAGTCATGAGATAAAATACGCTATTCCTGCCGGTATCGGCATCATTTGTGAGAAGCCTACTTCCGTAGCTATTTCTGGTTTTGATAAAAGGTTGGTGGGGCAGGTAGCGGCTGAAATTCGTAATCTCCGTAAGCCAGAACCATATAAAGGTAAAGGTGTTCGCTATGAAGGCGAATATGTACGTCAGAAAGAAGGGAAGAAAAAATAATGTCTCAAGCCGTAAAATCTAAGGCGTTGTTTGAACGCCGCAAGCAACGTACCCGTTATGCTTTGCGTAGGCAAATGAGTGGTCGTGTGCGTCTTTCCGTGTTTCGCTCAGGCAAGCATATTTATGCACAGTTGATTGATGATAGCAAGGGTGCAACTTTGGCTGCCGCTTCTTCTTTGGATGCAGAAGTAAAGGGTAAAATGAAATCTACTTCTACTATTGAAGCAGCAAAAGCTATTGGTTCTTTGATCGCTCAGCGAGCCAAAAAAGCTAATGTGAAAGAAGTTGTTTTTGATCGTGGTGGATATTTGTTCCATGGGCGTGTAAAAGCTTTGGCTGATGCAGCTCGTGAAGCTGGTCTATCATTCTAATAATTAAGTACTTAAATATAAAGTTGGGAAATAAAATATGTCACGTCCTGAACGTAATGAAAAAAAAGCTCCTCGCGAAGAAGGTAGTGATTTAATTGATAAATTGGTATCAATTAACCGCGTTGCTAAAGTAGTGAAAGGTGGTCGCCGTTTTGGTTTTGCTGCTCTTGTTGTAGTTGGCGATGGCAAAGGTCGTGTTGGTTATGGCTCAGGTAAGGCAAAAGAAGTTTCTGATGCTATGCGCAAAGCAACCGAAGATGCCAAAAAATCTATGAGGCGCATTCCGCTTCGTGAAGGTCGTACGGTGCATCATGATCTGTATGGTCGTTTTGGTGCTGGCAAGGTGATTATCCGCACCGCTCCGGTTGGTACAGGTATTATTGCCGGCGGTCCGATGCGCGCGGTTTTCGAAGCACTGGGCGTGCAGGATGTGGTAGCAAAATCAGTTGGAACTTCTAATCCGCATAACATGCTTAAAGCTACTTTTGATGCTCTTGAAGGTATGAAATCGCCACGTGCTGTTGCTGCAAAACGCGGTAAATCAGTTGGTGAGATTGTTGACCGCCGCGAAGGAAAAGCTTCTGACTCTGTAAAAAATGAAAAATCAGATAAAGAATAGGAAATAGTTTATGGCAACACAAACAACTAAAAAGGCAGCTGCGCCAAAAGTAGCAAAAGCAGAGAAAAAAATAACAGCGGTTTCTCCTAAAATAGGTAAAGCCCCTTCAGCAAGAAAAGAAACTACCGGTAAAGTAAAAATTACCCAGATTGTTGGTTCCATTGGTCGTCGTGCTGATCAGGGGGCTACTCTTATTGGGCTTGGCCTTAATAAACGCCATAAATCTAGAGTACTTGAAGATACGCCAGCTGTTCGTGGTATGATCTATAAAGTAAGGCACTTGCTTAAGGTTGAAGAAGCTAACTAACATATAATTTTTAGGATACTAAAATGCAATTAAATGAATTACAAGATAACCAAGGTGCCAGACATCGTAAAATGCGCGTTGGACGCGGCATTGGCTCTGGTAAAGGCAAAACTTCTGGCCGTGGCGGTAAAGGTCAGACCGCCCGTACCGGTGTTCGTATAAATGGCTTTGAAGGTGGTCAAACCCCTATTCATCGCCGTTTGCCAAAACGTGGTTTTAATAACTATACCCGCCATGAATATGAAACTGTAAATCTTGGATCTATTCAAAAGGCAGTTGATTCCGGAAAACTAAATGCAAGCAAGGCTATCAATATCGAAGTTTTAAAAGAAGCTGGATTGCTACGCAAAGCAGCTACAGAAGTAAAATTATTAGCTAAAGGCGCGGTTACTTCTAAACTTAACCTTGAAGTACAATTTGCTTCTGCTTCTGCTAAAGAAGCTGTTGAAAAAGCTGGCGGTAAAGTAACGGTAACTGCTAACGCAGCAGCTGCTTAGTTATGTCCTCCCCGTTTAAGGCGGGGTCTTTAATCTGTAAGTAATGGAATTATGAAGATATGACATCTGCCGCTGAACGTCTTGCTAGTAGTATGAATTTAGGTATGTTTTCACGGGCTACTGAGCTTAAGCAGCGTTTATGGTTTGTGCTACTGGCGCTTATTGTTTACCGTGTTGGTACTTACATCCCGGTTCCGGGAATTGACCCCCATATCCTGAAAGAGATATTTGCAAAACACCAAGGTGGCGTACTTGGGGTGTTCAATATGTTTTCCGGTGGTGGTCTTTCGCGGATGTCAATCCTAGCCTTAGCGGTAATGCCATATATTTCCTCTTCTATTATAATGCAGATTTTGTCTTTTGCTGTACCATCGCTTGCAGCTCTAAAAAAAGAGGGTGATGCCGGTCGCAGAAAAATCAATCAGTACACCCGCTATGGTACGGTTTTTCTTGCTGCTTTGCAGGGGTATGGAATTGCTGTTGGTTTGGAAGGAATGACCAGCTCTAAAGGTTCTGCGGTGCTTGACCCAGGTATGTTTTTCCGCTTTACGGCGACTGTTACGTTAGTTGGTGGTACTATGTTCCTGATGTGGCTTGGTGAGCAAATGACTGCTCGTGGTATTGGTAATGGTATTTCTCTTATCATTTTTGCTGGAATTGTTGCGAATTTACCGAATGCAATTGGGCAAACATTTGAACTAGGTCGTACTGGTGTTCTGTCTACGCCGTTTGTTTTGCTTATTATCATTATTGTTTTGGCACTTATCGCCTTGATTGTATTTGTTGAGCGCGCGCAGCGTCGTATCGTAATTCAATATCCACGCAGGCAGCAAATGGGTGATAGGGAAACCAATCATATGCCTCTTAAAATTAATACTGCTGGGGTAATTCCACCAATTTTTGCTAGTTCTTTATTGTTATTCCCGCTTACCATTGCTCAATTTAATGCCGGCAGTGGTGGGTTTCTTCAAACCATAAGTACGTATCTGGCGCATGGTCAACCTTTATATATCCTGTTTTATGTCGGTTTGATTGTGTTTTTTAGTTTTTTCTATACTTCTGTGGTGTTTAATCCAACTGAGACAGCCGATAATTTGAAGAAAAATGGCGGTTTTATCGCTGGAGTTCGTCCAGGGCAGCAAACCTCCGATTATTTGGATTTTATCCTGACACGTTTAACTGCAGTTGGCGCGATTTATATGTCGTTGGTGTGTGTATTGCCAGAAATATTTGTAGCTAAATATGCTGTACCATTCCAGCTAGGTGGTACAGGGCTTTTGATTGTAGTTAATGTTGTTATTGATTTTGTAACTCAAGTGCAATCACATCTCTTTGCTCATCAGTATGAAAGCCTCATTAAAAAAGCAAGGTTGAAAGGCAGAATGAAATGAAATTAATTCTGTTAGGACCACCAGGGGCAGGTAAAGGAACTCAGGCGCAATATTTACAAAATAAATTATCTATTGCGAAGCTTTCTACTGGCGATATGCTTCGGGCAGCAGTTGCTTCCGGTAGTGAACTAGGGAAAAGAGCTAAAGATATTATGGAAAGCGGTGGTTTAGTACCTGATGATCTGGTGGTAGATCTTATCCGTACTCGCATAGCTCAGTCTGATTGTTCTAGTGGTTTTATTCTAGATGGTTTTCCCCGCACTTTAGGGCAGGCTGAGGCACTTGATAATATGCTTAAAAGTGAAAATAAGCATATAGATTTTGTTATAGAGTTAAAAGTTAATGATGCTGAGTTAACCAAGCGTATTGCTGGACGATTTTCTTGTACTAAATGTGGTATTGGCTATCATGATGATTTTAAGAAAACAAAAGTGGCAGGTGTTTGTGACGAGTGCGGTTCCAAAGAATTTACTCGTCGCGCTGATGATAATGTAGAAACGGTTGCTGCTCGTCTACAGGCATACCATAAACAAACTGCACCACTTCTTCCCTATTATAAGAATAGAGGGGTTTTGGTTTCAGTTGACGGAATGGCAGAAATTGAGGAAGTAAGGAAACAAATTGATGATATTGTAAAAATAAAGGAAAAAATTACATAAAACTATTGACGGAAGTAATAAATTATCTATTATCCTTCCTCCTCTTAACCATATTTTTTTAGTAACTTATTCATTTTTAGAGGTTTTTGTGGCTCGTATTGCTGGTGTAAATATTCCTTCTGGTAAGCGTCTTGATATTGCGCTTACTTATATACATGGTATTGGCCGTGTTAAATCTGCGGAAATCTGCGAAAAAGCAGGTTTGCCGCCGGAGAAACGCGTGCATCAATTGGCGGAATCAGAAGTGATTCGCGTTCGTGAAATTATTGATCGTGATTATACGGTAGAAGGTGATCTTCGTCGTGAAATCTCAATGAATATCAAACGATTGGTAGATCTAGGTTGTTACCGTGGTCTACGCCATCGTAAAAAATTGCCGGTTCGTGGTCAACGCACC
>CAUJIB010000020.1 GCA_963205245.1 Pseudomonadota bacterium | reverse complement strand
CCTTCCCGCATATCGGCAATATCGGTTGTAATTCAGAGGATGTGGAGGCAAATAAAGTATTTGCCAGCGGTCTTGTTATCCGCGAATCAATTACAGAACCTTCCAATTTTCGTAGTGAAAATCACTTGAATGACTGGCTGGTAAAAAATGGTGTAGCTGGGATTAGCGGTATTGATACCCGCGCTCTTACCCGCCATATCCGCAAAAACGGTGCGCAAAATGCAATCATATTCAGGTTAGGGGCTTATTGTTTAGGGCTTAAGGAAGAAATAGAAAAAGCTTCAGCAGAGCTGAAAAAATACCCGCAAATGGAAGGGCTGGATCTGGCAAAAACAGTTGCTACTGATAAGCCATATAAATGGAGCGGGGGAGAGTGGTCGCTAACTTCTGAATCCAAGCCGCAAGCCCCCAAATCATATAATGTAGTTGCGGTAGATTATGGCATGAAACATAATATATTGCGCTGCCTTACTTCGCGTGGATGTCGGGTGACTGTAGTTTCAGCGCAGGCTAATGCAAAAACTATTCTTTCATATAATCCGGATGGTGTTTTTCTTTCCAATGGACCGGGTGATCCGGCGGCAACAGGGGCTTATGCTACGCCAATGTTAAAAGAATTATTTGCATCCGGCCTTCCGATATTTGGGATTTGTTTGGGGCATCAATTGCTGGCACAGGCTCTTGGCGGCAAAACCAAAAAAATGGCGCAGGGGCATCGCGGAGCTAATCATCCGGTGAAAAACCATATTACCGGTGCTGTAGAAATAACCAGCCAGAATCATGGTTTCGCAGTACTGGCAGATAGCCTGCCTAAAGGCGTTACTGTAACACATACATCATTGTTTGACGGTAGCGTGGAAGGTCTTAGGGTGGAGGGAAAGCCTGTATTTTCTGTGCAGTATCACCCAGAATCTTCGCCCGGCCCGCATGACAGCACATATTTGTTTGATGACTTTGTGAAAATGATGACAAAAAATGGATAATGAACCAGATGGAATATAAATAAAAATGCCAAAAAGAACTGACATAAAATCAATTTTGATAATTGGCGCGGGGCCGATTGTAATCGGGCAGGCCTGTGAATTTGACTATTCGGGCAGCCAAGCTTGCAAAATTTTACGCGCGGAAGGGTATCGCGTGGTGTTGGTAAATTCTAATCCAGCTACTATTATGACTGATCCAGATCTTGCTGATGCTACCTATATTGAGCCGATTACTCCGGAAATGGTAGAAAAAATTATTGCCAAGGAACGTCCGGACGCGCTGCTTCCTACCATGGGTGGGCAAACTGCACTTAACTGTGCAAAGGCACTTGCTGAAAGCGGAGTATTGAAAAAATATAATGTAGAATTAATAGGTGCTAAACTGGATTCCATAAATAAAGCTGAAGACCGACAGCTTTTTAATGATGCTATGAAAAGAATTGGGTTGGACGTGCCGAAAAATGCGGTAGTGAAATCGCTGGAGGAAGCACGCAAGGCATTGGAACATGTCGGTCTGCCAGCTATCATCCGTCCTTCATTTACTATGGGTGGGGCGGGCGGTGGTATTGCCTATAACCGTGAGGAATTTGAGCAGATTATTGCAAGTGGACTGGACGCTTCGCCGATTGGTGAGGTGCTTATTGATGAATCAGTGCTGGGCTGGAAAGAATATGAAATGGAGGTGGTACGCGACAATGTTGATAACTGCATAATCGTTTGTTCCATTGAAAATGTTGATCCGATGGGTGTTCATACTGGGGATTCTATTACGGTTGCGCCGGCACTGACCCTGACTGATAAAGAATACCAGTTGATGCGCGATGCTTCTTTTGCGGTGCTTCGTGAAATCGGCGTGGATACCGGCGGTTCTAACGTGCAGTTTGCGGTAAACCCAAAAGATGGGCGTATGATTGTTATTGAAATGAATCCGCGTGTATCGCGTTCATCAGCACTTGCATCTAAAGCTACTGGTTTCCCGATTGCCAAGGTGGCGGCGAAGCTGGCAGTTGGTTATACTCTGGATGAAATCCAAAATGATGTAACCAAAGTAACGCCCGCCAGTTTTGAACCAACCATTGATTACGTTGTAGTAAAAATCCCGCGATTTACCTTTGAAAAATTTGCCGGAGCGGAACCGATCCTTACTACAGCTATGAAATCAGTTGGTGAATCAATGGCGATGGGGCGCAATTTCAAAGAAGCCTTGCAGAAAGCTTTACGTTCATTGGAAACAGGGCTTGCTGGGCTTAATGAAGTAGAACTTAAGGATGCGGATGCTGCCCGTAGTGAGCTTTCCCGCCCTACACCTGATCGCTTGCTGGTGGCAGCGCAGGCTTTAAGGCTTGGCGTAAGTGTAGAAGAAATTTGCGGGATAGCTAAATATGATCCGTGGTTTGTAAGGCAGTTAGAAGAGCTGATATTTACAGAAAAAGAGATTAAAGATACGCCATTACTAAATATCGCAGAAAAACTGCATAACTGGAAACGTGCAGGTTTTTCTGACACGCGTATCGCGCAGTTGGCAGCCACAACTCCGCAAATGATTACCAAGGTACGCATGGACGAAGGCATCCATCCGGTTTATAAGCGCGTGGATACTTGCGCTGCCGAGTTTGATTCAGAAACGCCTTATATGTATTCGAGCTATGAAGGTTTTAATGCTGAATGCGAATCACGTCCGACTGACAAGGAAAAAATCATTATCCTTGGTGGTGGGCCAAACCGCATCGGGCAGGGGATAGAATTTGATTATTGCTGTGTGCATGCTGCTTATGCGCTGCGGGATGCGGGCTTTGAAACTATCATGGTAAATTGTAACCCTGAGACTGTATCTACTGATTACGACACATCAGACCGTCTTTATTTTGAGCCGCTCACGGCAGAGGATGTGTTTGAAATTATTCGTACCGAACAAAAAAACGGTAAGGTAAAAGGCGTGATTGTGCAGTTTGGCGGACAGACTCCGCTTAAATTGGCTAGAGCTTTAGAAACTGAGTTCGGCAAAGATATAATCATTGGTACGTCTCCTGATTCCATAGACCTTGCTGAAGACCGTGACCGTTTCCGTGAACTAATAGAAAAGCTAAAGCTTAAACAACCCAATAGTGGTATTGGGCGCAGTATAGAAGAGGTATTGTCTAAAGCTGATGAAGTTGGATTTCCGCTATTAGTGCGTCCTTCTTATGTATTGGGCGGGCGGGCTATGAAAATTATTTATGATAAGCCGTCACTGGAAAAATATGTTGGTGAAATTGTAAAAATGTTTGGTGATGGGCCAATCCTTATTGATTCCTATTTGCAGGATGCAACGGAGCTTGATGTGGACTGCCTGCGTGATGCAAAAGGACAAACTTTTGTATCTGGTATCATGCAGCATATAGAAGAAGCTGGCATTCATTCCGGAGATTCGGCTTGTTCATTGCCTGCTTATTCACTTTCAGAAAATATTCTAGAGGAAATAAAACGTCAGACCGAAGCTCTGGCGCAGGAATTAAATGTGGTTGGGCTGATGAACGTGCAATTTGCGGTGAAGGATGGTGCGATATACTTGATTGAGGTCAATCCCCGTGCCAGCCGTACCGTTCCGTTTGTGGCTAAATCTATCGGTATCCCGATTGCTAAAATTGCCGCACGTCTTATGGCGGGTGCGCCTTTGCATGATTTTAACCTAAAATATAACCATATTACCCATGTTTGCGTGAAGGAAGCTGTATTTCCTTTCGCCCGCTTTGCTAATGTTGATGTTATTTTAGGGCCGGAAATGAAATCAACCGGTGAAGCGATGGGAATAGATTCCGATTTTCCGCGGGCATTTGCTAAGTCTCAGCTTTCAGCCGGTAGTACTATCCCCAAAAGCGGTACGGTATTTGTTTCAGTTAAAGAATCAGATAAACCAGCCATTGCTCCTGCCATCAATGAGCTAATTGGGCTTGGGTTTAATATTGTAGCTACCCGTGGCACAGCGCAATATTTAATAGGGCATGGTTTGAAAGTGGAAATTGTAAATAAGGTGCGTGAAGGTCGACCGCATATTGTGGATATGCTTAAAGACGGCAAAATAGCGATGGTAATTAATACTACAGAAGGTGGCGAATCGGTTGCTGATTCTTTCAGCATTCGCCGTACTGCTCTGATTAACAAGATACCTTATTACACTACTATAGCTGGGGCAAAAGCCATAACCAGTGCCATTTCTGCTATAAGTACGGGTGGGGGGCTTGACGTACGTTCAATTCAGTCGTATTTTGCTGAATATAGAAAAGCTGCGTAGACAGCAATTATTTAGTTAGGAATATAGCCAAGGGGGAGTTTTCTCCCTGCGGTTATTTTTTGTGTTTTTTAATACAGGGAGAGAAAAATGGAAAAATTTCCAATCACAACTGCTGGTTATGCCCGTTTGGAGGCAGAACTAAAACAACGTAAATCAGTTGACCGTCCAGCGATTATTGAAGCTATTTCCGAAGCCCGTGCGCATGGTGATTTGAAAGAAAACGCCGAATATCATGCTGCTAAAGAAAAGCAGAGCTTTATTGAAGGCCGTATTAAAGAGCTGGAGGCGGTAATATCGCGCGCTAATGTTCTGGATGTGAAAGCACTTGCTTGTGATAGTGTTAAATTTGGGGCAACGGTAAAGCTGGTTGATGAGGATAGCGAGGAAGAAAGTGTTTACCAAGTTGTGGGTGAACATGAGGCGGACATAAATAAAAACCTGATTTCTATTACTGCACCTATTGCCCGTGCATTAATCGGTAAGAAAAAAGGTGATAGTATAGAGGTTAAAACACCTAAAGGTGGCAGGAATTACGAAATATTGGATATTAAATATATTTAGGTTTATGTCATCTAAAATTAGCATTGCGAAATGAGAGATCTTACTAATGTAAAGATTACTCATTTCATTCAGAATGACATAATTTCAAAATTAAAATTGCAACATGTGCTGAAGGGTATTATTAATCTGGTATGACGAAATTAAATAAAAAATCTCTAACTCCTAAAAAAACAGTAAAACCACTATATAAGCGGGTTTTGTTGAAAATTTCCGGTGAAGCCCTAATGGGTGATATGAAATACGGGCAGGATCAGAAAGTTATAGAGCGGATCTGCCGCGATATAAAGAGTACAATGGAGCTTGGTGTAGAAGTTTGCCTTGTGGTTGGCGGCGGGAATATTTTTCGTGGAGTTCAGGGGGCAGCAAGCGGGATGGAGCGTGCCAGTGCGGATTATATGGGAATGCTGGCTACAGTGCTTAATGCGTTGGCTATTCAGAATACCTTAGAACGTATGGGAATGGATACAAGAGTGCTATCCGCTATTAATATGATGCAGGTTTGTGAACCGTATATCCGCCGTCGCGCTGAGCGTCATTTGCAGCGCGGACGGGTGGTAATTTTTGCTGCTGGTACTGGTAATCCGTATTTTACTACTGATACCGCTGCTGCGCTGCGTGCTAATGAAATGGGATGTGATCTAATGCTTAAAGGTACGCAGGTGGATGGGGTTTATTCCGCTGATCCGCGTAAAGATAAGAAAGCAAAACTTTTAGACAGGCTTACATATCATGAAGTTTTGGTACGGGATTTGAAGGTGATGGATCAGTCAGCTATCTCTTTAGCACGGGAAAACCAGATACCGATTATGGTATTTTCTATCCATGATGAAGGGTCTTTCGCACAGGCTGTATGTGGGCAAGGAAAATTCACTTTAATAACTGATAAATAGATAATCTGGTTATCTCAAATGATAAGGGAAAAAATTTATGACTGCTGATATTAATGAACTTCGCCGCCGTATGGAAGGTGCACTGAAATCCCTGCATACAGAATTTGGCGGGCTTCGTACAGGGCGTGCTAATTCTTCTTTACTCGAACATATTCAGGTGGATGCGTATGGTAGTATGGTGCCGCTTAATCAGGTTGCTAATATAAGTATTCCTGAACCGCATATGCTTTCAGTTCAGGTATGGGATAAAGGGACGGTGAAAGCTGTAGAAAAAGCGATTAATGCCGCTGGTTTAGGACTTAACGCGGCGGCGGATGGGCAGCTGGTGCGGGTTCCGATTCCTCCTCTTTCACAAGAACGCAGGGTGGAACTTACAAAAATTGCCGGTAAATACAGCGAGAATGCTAAAGTTGCAGTTCGTAATGTCCGCCGTGAAGGTATGGATACGCTGAAAAAACAAGAAAAAGATGGTGATATTTCTAAAGATGAGCATAGCAAGCAGTCTGACGTTATTCAGAAGCTAACCGATGAATTCATCAAAAAAATTGATGAAGCCCAAGCAGTAAAAGATAAAGAAATACTTGGTAATTAATCAGGCTCTAGGCTTAAGGCTCTAGGCTTTAGAAAAGCGATTGTTATAATGATAAGTGCTAATAAATCCAAAGCCCAAACCCAGAATCCTGAAGTCTTGCCGCAGCATGTGGCGGTAATTATGGATGGTAATGGCAGATGGGCGAAAGCACGTGGTTTGCCGCGTACAGCTGGGCATAAAAAAGGGGCAGATGCTTTACGGAGGATGTTGGATAATTGCAGCAAATCAGGAATTCATTATCTTACAGTTTATGCGTTTTCCTCTGAAAATTGGAAGCGACCTAGTGATGAAATAAGCGATTTGATGCAGCTGTTGCAGCATTATTTGCATCAAGAGCTGGAAATTTTGCATGAGAAAAAAGTATGCTTACGCTTTATAGGTGATTTGTCGCGTTTGGATTTAGAAATTCGTGAGCAGATTGCGTATGCGATTAAATTAACCGAAAAAAACAGGGATTTTCATCTGACTATCGCCTTAAGCTACGGAAGTAGGCAGGAGATTGTAGGGGCGGCTAAGAAATTAGCTAAGAAAGTTTTGGATGGATCGATAAAATTTGAGCAGATAGATGAAGAATTATTTTCGGGTAATTTAGATACAGCAGGGCTTCCGGAGTTGGATTTATTGATTCGTACTGGCGGCGAGAAGCGTCTTTCTAATTTTTTATTGTGGCAATCTGCCTATACAGAATTTTATTTTTCTGATACGCTTTGGCCGGATTTTGATGAATCAGATTTGATTGCGGCCTTAGATGATTTTGTAAAAAGGGAAAGGCGTTATGGAACTACCGGATAATTATGCTAATATTATTAAGAAAATAAGAACAGGTCTGCTGGGCGGAGATAAATGGTCTGGTCTTGGAGTGAGAGCTATTTCCGGCATGGTTTTGGCGGTTCTGGTACTTTCAGTATTATGGGCTGGAGGATTTATTTTTATCCTTCTTGTATTGCTTGCTGCTTTGCAGATGCTTAGGGAATGGGATAGCATTACTGAGCAAGAGACTTCAGTCTGGGGGGCTGCCGGTTTATTCTATGTGGCTATTCCCTGTGCTTCTATTCTATGGTTGCGTAATGCTCAGATTGAAAATGTAGAAAATGCAGGATTTTCACTGGTGCTATATTTGTTATTTATAATTTGGGCAACTGATATTGGGGCTTATTTTACAGGGCGGATAGTTGGCGGGGCTAAGCTTGCCCCTAGTATTAGCCCCGGAAAAACTTGGGCAGGCTTGGGTGGTGGTATGGCGGCAGCCGGTGTGGTTGGTGGGATAAGTTTTATTTTTACCCCATATCCTACACAATTATGGGCGGCTATTTTACTTGCAGTTCTGCTGGCTGTTGTAGCTCAAGCAGGAGATTTATTAGAATCATGGGTGAAGCGTCGGGCAGGGGTGAAAGATAGCAGCACCTTGATTCCCGGTCATGGCGGACTGCTAGATAGAGTCGATGGCCTGATGTTTACTTTGCCATTATTTGTATTTTTTATCTGTTTGTCCGGTGTTGTTAAGTAATGCAAAAAACTGTTACTATCCTTGGATCAACAGGAACTATTGGACAAAATACCCTGAAATGTATTGCGGGTCACAAGGAAAAATTTGCGGTTAAAACGCTAGTTGCGGGAGATAATGTGGCTTCGCTTGCAGCGCAGGCTCGTGAATTTAATCCGGAGTTAGCTGTTATTGCCAATCCTGCCCTTTATGGTGAGTTAAAAGATTTGCTGCGTGATACTGATATTGAAGTGGCAGCAGGTGAAGAGGCGGTGCTTACTGCAGCGGGGATAGAAGTTGATATAACCATGTCGGCTATTGTAGGGGCAGCAGGGCTTAAGCCAACTCTTGCCGCAATAAAAAATGGTAAATATATTGCCCTTGCCAATAAAGAAAGTTTGGTATGTGCTGGGGAGCTAGTGCAGCAGCAGGTAAAAAAATATGGGGCAACAATTATTCCGGTTGATTCCGAGCATAATGCTATTTTTCAGCTCATTAACGGTCAAAATATAAATCATATTGATAGTGTAACAATCACTGCTTCTGGAGGGCCATTTCGTTCTTTTACGTTGGAGCAGATGAAAAATGCAACGCCTGAACAGGCAGTTTTGCACCCTAATTGGAATATGGGGGCAAAAATCTCGGTTGATTCAGCGACGATGATGAATAAGGGGCTGGAATTGATAGAGGCTTTTTATTTATTTCCTTTACGTGCCGAGCAGTTGCATGTGTTGGTGCATCCGCAGTCAATTATTCATGCTTTGGTTGAAATGATAGATGGTTCTGTTCTGGCGCAAATGAGCATGCCTGATATGTGTACGCCGATTGCTAATGCTCTTGCATATCCGGAAAGAATTGTTGCGCCTGTGCATAAGCTTCGTTTAGGTGAGATAGGGGCGTTAACGTTTGAAAAACCGGATTCTGTTCGGTTTCCGGCGATAAAACTTGCTTATGAAGCACTTAAATCCGGTGGAAATGTCCCTACTATTCTCAATGCTGCCAATGAAGTAGCTGTTGCGCGTTTTTTACAAAAAAAGATCGGATTTCTAGATATTGTTAGAGTAGTTGAAAAAACTCTGGGGCTTATGTATAATAAGCCCCTTGAAACTATAGATGATGTGCTGGCGTGTGATAAAGAGGCGCGCTTTCATGCAGAAGGAATAAAATGATCGAGCATTTATATAATTTTGGGCAGGGGTTCTTTGCTTTTATATTCGTACTTGGAGTTATTGTTTTTATACATGAATACGGTCATTATATAGTAGCTAAATTATGTAAGGTAAGGATTGATGTATTTTCTATTGGTTTTGGTAAAGAATTATGGGGGTGGAATGATAAGTCAGGCACACGTTGGAAGGTGTCGGCTCTACCGCTGGGCGGTTATGTAAAAATGTTTGGCGATGCTTCTGCCGCTAGTAATCCTGATAGTAGTTTGCTTGCGGGAATGAGCGAAGAAGATAAAAAAGGAGCTTTTCATTTCAAGCCGCTTTATCAGAAAATGCTGATAGTGGCAGCGGGGCCATTTGCTAATTTCCTGCTGACAATTATTGTGTTTACTTACTTCATAATGAGTAACGGTTTGTCGTCTATTGATCCTGTGGTTGGTAAAATAGTGCCGGATTCTCCTGCAGCTGAAGCTGGTTTGCAGGTTGGTGACCGGATTATTATGATGGATAAAAATAAAGTTTCCAGTTTTAACGATATTTCTTATTTGGTGAGCACTAATCTGGGAACTTTGATAGTTCTAAAAATTAAGCGTGGGGATGAGATTATGGATATTAATCTTACCCCTAAAATTTTTGAGGATGAGGATGGGCTTGGTAACAAAATTACCCGCCCGATGATTGGTATTAAAAGTGGTGATATTACATATGAAAATGTAGGATTTTTCCGCGCTATCGGGGAATCTGTAAGGCGCACTTATATGATTTGTGAAGCATCGCTTAAAGTTATCGGGCAGATGATAACTGGAAAACGTGATACTAAAGACTTAAAAGGACCAGTCGGTATAGCGCAGCTTTCAGGGCAGGCAGCAGAAAAGGGATTTAGTACAGTTTTATGGTTGATTGCGGTTATTTCAGCGAATCTAGGGCTTATGAATTTATTGCCAGTACCGGCTTTGGATGGCGGACATTTGCTTTATTATAGTGTTGAGGCTATACGCGGTCGTCCGCTCACACAAAAAATGCAGGAATACGGCTTCCGTTTTGGTTTTGGGCTTATTGTTATGTTTATGGCTTTTACTCTGCTTAATGACCTTAAAAAGGTGATATTTTAATGGATTCTGGCTGTTTATCGTTGTAAATTGGTAGGTAGAAATAATAGTTTGCGCTTGATTTAACTTAAATTTTATCGCATTAGTGATGTGGTATAAATTGTAAAGAAAGGCGCATGATGTCTCATTCCATATATCGTTCGGTTGTTTCAAGTGCTGTATGGGGGCTTTTGCTGGCTAGTGCTTATGGTTCTGTGGTTCATGCAGAATCTAGAACTGCTGATGTGCCGGTGGAGTCAGGTGTGACTGGTGTAGTTTCATCTATCCTCATTGAAGGCAACCAGCGTGTTGAAAGCCGTACTGTAATTTCTTATCTGGGGATCAAATCAGGTGATAGATTAAAGCAGTCTGATATTGATAATGCCCTTAAGAATTTATATGCAACTGGATTTTTTGCAGATGTGAAGATTTATAAATCAGGTAACTCTGTGGTTGTTCGGGTGTTAGAAAATCCAATTGTTAATAAAGTGGCTTTTGAAGGCAATAAAAAAATAGAGACTGTTGATTTGGAAAAAGAAATGGAGCTGAAATCGCGCTCTGTTTTTGCTCAGGACAAAGTGCAGTCCGATGTAAAGCGGATACTTGATATTTATCGTCGCAGTGGGCGGTATAATGCAGTTGTTGAGCCTAAAATAATTGAACAGGATCAGAATCGCGTAGATCTGGTTTATGAGATTACAGAAGGTGAAACTGCGCAGGTGGAAAAAATTAATTTTGTCGGGAATAAGATTTTTAGTGATAGCGATTTGCGTAAAGCTATCCGTACGGAGGAAACTCGTTGGTATAAATTCTTCTCTGATAGCGATAAATACGATCCGGATCGACTGCAATTTGATCAGGAGTTGTTGCGTCGTTATTATGTGAATGAAGGATTTGCAGATTTTCAAGTTAAGTCTGCCCATGCCGAGCTTTCACCGAAAAAAGATGCGTTTTATTTGACTTTTGTAATTGATGAGGGTGTCAAATATAAATTTGGCGATGTGCAGGTTACCAGTGAGTTGAAAGATGGCGAAAAACCGGATTTTAATGATGTTATAACCAGCAAATCTGGAAAAACTTATGATGCAAGCAAGGTAGAAGAAACTATAGAGGCGATGACCAAGAGGCTTGGTGATCTCGGTTATGCTTTTGTTGATATTCAGCCTAAATTGGAGCGTGATCAGCAGAAACAATTGGTAAATTTAACTTATGCGATAAAGCCTGGGCCAAGGGTTTATGTGGAACGCATCAATGTTACCGGTAATGTGCGGACACTTGATGAAGTAATCCGTCGTGAATTTCGTGTAAGTGAAGGAGATGCTTATAATAACTCTAAATTGCAACGTTCTGAACAGCGTCTAAATAATTTGGGATTCTTTGAAAAAGTTGATATTAAAAATGAACAAGGTTCTGCACCTGATAAAACGGTAGTAAATGTTGATGTAAAAGAAAAATCTACAGGTGAAGTAACTATTGGTGCGGGTTTTTCTAGTACAGATGGTGTGCTTGGTGATTTTGGGGTTAGTGAGAGAAACTTGCTTGGGCGTGGGCAGGAACTTAAAACCCGTCTTACTATGGCAGCGCGTCGTAAGCAGATTGAACTTGGATTTACTGAACCTTATTTCCTTGAGCGGGATATATCAACAGGCTTTGATATCTACCGGATTAAGCAAGAATTTTTGCAGCAAAGCTCTTATAACATGGATACAAAAGGTGTGAATCTGCGCACTGGTTATGCCTTGCAGGAGAAATTGCAGCATGCTGTTACTTATTCAATCCGTGAAAATAATGTGACTGACGTTCTTCCCACTGCTTCAACCTATATTAAACAGCAGGTGGGGACTAATGTTAATTCCTCTATAAGCCAGTCATTTACTTATGATGACCGTAATAACAAGCTTGATCCTTCCAGCGGTTATTATTTCCGTTTCTATCAGGAATTTGCTGGTTTAGGCGGTGATTCACGTTATTTGAAACATGAAATAAAGAGCAGCTATTATTATCCTATTACCAATAAATGGCGTGTAGGTGTAATGGGGTCTACAGGTTATATTTTTGGTGTGGCGGGACGTGACGTACGTATTAATGACCGTTTCTTTGTGGGTGGGGATGATTTGCGTGGTTTCCGCAATTCTGGTATTGGTCCGCGTGATACGGATACACGTGATGCTTTGGGTGGCAATGCTTATTATACTGGTACGGCAGAACTTAAATTCCCGCTTGGTTTGCCTGAGGAGATAGGTGTTTCCGGAGCAGTATTCAGTGATGTCGGCAGTTTGTGGAAAATTGATAACGTGACTACGGGTGTTGCTGATGAAAGCTCTCCGCGTGTGTCAGTTGGTGCTGGTGTGTTATGGGCATCGCCGTTTGGCCCAATCCGTATTGATTTTGCCCATGCTATTGTAAAACAAACTGCGGATCAGACCGAAAATATCCGCTTCAGTTTCGGTACTCGTTTCTAATAGCGGTTTTAAGTATTTATAAATTAATGAGAAAGGATTTTAGTATTATGAAAATGACAATTATTAAACCGACAGCGGTGTATGCTTTGCTTGCCAGTGCTTCACTGGTTTTTGCTGCGCCAGCTTTTGCTGATACCACAAAGCCAGCAGTGGCGGTGGTGAATATCCAGCAGATCATGAAAGATTCTACTGCGGCTAAAACTGTGCGTGAACAGCTGGAAAGCAAACAAAAATCTTTTCAGGGCGATATTACTAAAAAAGAAGAAGCATTGAAAAAAGAAGATCAGGAGCTTGGCAAACAAAAATCAGTGATGGCTAAAGATGCTTTTGAAAAAAAGGTTAGCGAATTTCGTACTAAAGCAACAAATGTACAGAAAGATGTGCAATCTAAAAAAGCATTACTTGATGGAGCATTTGAGCGTTCTTTGAATGATATTCAAAAAGTGGTTACAGATATTATTTCTGATATTGCAAAAGAAAAAGGTTTTACTTTAGCTGTTCCTACTTCGCAAATTTTATATGCTGATAAAAGCCTTGATATTTCTTCTGAAGTTTTAGAGCGTTTGAATAAAAAGCTTCCAAAGCTTGATGTGAAATTTGAAGAAAAGAACGAAGAGAAAAAATAATAGATAATTAGCGTATGGTCATGAGTCTGGATCAGAGGTTTTTCCAATGATCTGTGATTTATGACCATAGTTATATGCAAACTTATATTCTGTATTTATAGCAATGATAGATAGTCGGTTTTTTAATAATTATGGCGAGGTTTCCTTGGAAGAAATCGCTGCCCTGACTAATGCTATTATTACTTCGTCAGCTACACAAAAATTCTCCAATGTGGCACCGCTTGAAACTGCTGGTGTGAGTGATATCAGCTTTCTAGATAACACCAAATATCTTTCCGCTTTTGAAACAAGTAAAGCTGGAGCTTGTTTTGTCCGCAGTAAATTTGCTGATCGTGCTCCTTCTGGGATGCAGCTTTTAATAACCGAAGAGCCGTATTACGCTTATGCTCTTGCAGCACAAAAATTTTATCCTCAGGAAGATTTCAGCCCATCTATTTCACCACAGGCGCAAATTGCTGCGACAGCCATTATTGGCAAAAATGTGCGGATAGATGCGGGAGTGGTGATAGGGGAGCAGGTAAAAATCTCTGATAATTGCTGGATTGCTACGAATACGATAATTGATAAAGCTGTGGAGATAGGAGAGGGGACGCGCATTGGTGGGCTTTGCAGTATAAGCCATGCTTTTATCGGTAAAAATGTAATTATCCATCGTGGTGTGCATATCGGGCAAGATGGTTTTGGTTTTGCAGCTGGAAAAAAAGGCGTCACTAAAGTCCCGCAACTTGGCAGGGTTTTAATTGGTGATAATGTAGAAATTGGTTCCGGCACTTGTGTAGATCGTGGTGCTGGTCATGATACAAGCATTGGTATGGGCAGTAAGATTGATAATCTGGTGCAGATTGGGCATAACGTACAGATTGGACGTTTTACCATGATTGCCGCCCAAACAGGTATAGCAGGCAGCACAAAAATCGGTGATGGTGTATTAATTGGTGGGCAGGTTGGGTTTGCTGGGCATATTACAATTGGTAATGGTGCAAAGCTTGCCGCGCAGGCAGGGGTGATGACTGACGTTCCCGCGGGGGCTACTTATGGTGGTGCGCCAGCAATGCCAATAATCGAGTGGCACAGACAAAACGCAACAATTGCAAAATTAATCCGGAAGAAGTAAGTAATAAATTTATTATTATAAATAGAGGTGAAATATGGAACAACAAACTATAACCCCTACTATTCCTATTGAGCGGATCATGGAGATGATCCCGCATCGCTATCCATTTTTGATGATAGATAGGATTATTGATTTTAGTTTGGGCGAATTTGCGATAGGGCTTAAAAATGTAACGATTAATGAGCCTTTCTTTGTGGGGCATTTCCCAGGGAAACCAGTAATGCCGGGAGTATTGATTATTGAGGCGATGGCGCAAACCGCTGCTGTTTTGGTCGTTAATACCTTGGGTAAAGACGCAGAAGGAAAGCTGGTTTATTTTATGTCTATTGATGAAGCTAAGTTCCGTAAACCGGTTGTACCGGGGGATGCTTTGCATGTGCGGGTGGACAAACAACAGAGCCGACGGAATGTCTGGAAGTTTTCCTGTATAGCAACGGTAGAGGGTGTTAAAACTGCAGAAGCAGTAATTTGTGCAATGATTGTGGATTAGGATTGTAAATGAAAAATAAAAATATCCACCCTACAGCGATTATTGCCGATAGTGTAAAGATTGCAGATAATGTGACTATCGGTGCTTATTGCGTGTTAGACGGTAATGTTACTATTGGTGAAGGTAGCAAATTATTTTCGCATGTGACTATCAGCGGTAATACGTCCATCGGAAACAATTGCCAGATATTTCCTTTTGTTTCTCTTGGTTATGCACCGCAGGATTTGAAATATCATGGTGAACCATCGACACTTGCTATCGGTGACAATAATACTATCCGAGAGTACGTGACCATAAATACAGGCACTGAAGGTGGCGGAATGAATACCAGTGTTGGTAATAACTGCCTGTTTATGGTTGGTTCGCATGTGGCGCATGATTGTAAGCTCGGCAATAATGTAATACTTGCTAATAATGCTACTCTGGCTGGGCATGTGGAAGTTGGTGATTTTTGTATTATCGGCGGACTGGCAGCAGTGCATCAGTTTGTGCGGATTGGTTCTCATGCGGTGATAGGTGGTATGTCAGGTGTAGAGCATGACGTGATCCCTTACGGTTCAGTTATGGGTGAGAGGGCGAATCTCGCGGGACTCAATCTTGTAGGATTAAAACGGCGTGGTTTTGACCGCGATACTATCCATGCTTTGCGTGGTGCTTATAAAATGATATTCGAGGAACAAGAAGGAACTCTTGCGCAGCGGGCGGAGAAAGCCAAAGGGACTTATGGAGAAATTGGCGCAGTTCTGGATGTGCTTAATTTCATGGGCGATAAAAGTTCGCGTTCGCTTTGTGTTCCTAAGATTTCTGGTGGTGAATCATCGCCACAAGCAGCATGAATAATTCAAAAATTTTAGGTATTATAGCTGGTAGCGGTAGTTTACCTGCCCAGATAATTGAGTCATGCAGAAAAAATGACCGCCGGTTTTTTGTGATTTGTTTTGATGAAAGTTCGGTTTCAGAAATAATAAAAAATTCTCCTCATGCCTTGGTACGGATTGGTGCTGTTGGCGAAGCTCTAAAAAACCTGCGTAATGCTGGTGTTGAAGAAGTAGTGATGGCGGGTGGGGTTAAACGTCCTTCTATCCTATCACTAAAACCGGATGCGGCAGGAGCTGTGTTGCTTAAAAAACTGGGCATGGCGTTTTTTGCAGGTGATGACGCTCTGCTTAAAGCTATTACATCTTTTTTTGAGGAAGAAAAATTTACTGTAGTCAGTGTTGATTCTATTTTGAATGATATATTGGTTGAGGTTGGAACGTTGGGAAAGATTGAGCCGGATAAACAAACTAGACAGGATATAATGACAGGTATGGAGGCGGCGAAGAATCTGGGGGCACTGGATATTGGGCAGGCGGTGATAGTAGAAGCAGGTATTGTTATTGGTACAGAGGATGAAAATGGTACAGATGCTCTTATTTCCCGTTGCGGAAAAATGCGTAAAATAAATGGTAAAAGCGGTGTATTGGTAAAAGCAAAAAAACCGAATCAGGAAGAAAAGGTGGATTTGCCATCAATTGGTGTGCAGACAATCGAAAACCTGCGTGCCCATGGTTTTGCAGGAGTAGCGGTAGAAGCATATGGCAGTTTGTTGATTGATAAAAAAGAACTTATCCAAAAAGCTGATGAATATGGTATATTCGTGGTGGGTGTTAAGTATGAGTGAAGGTGGAATGATTACATTTGAAACATTGCAGGCTTGGTTAAATATGCCATCAGAAACTGAGCACTTTGAATTTAAGGAGGCAAAGAATCAATTTGATAATAATAAAATATTTGAATATTGCGCAGCTCTAGCTAATGAAGGTGGTGGGTATTTAATCTTGGGAGTTACTGACCGTCATCCTAGAAAGATTGTTGGAACTACAGCTTTTTCTACGCATGATAAGCTTAATAAACTAAAACATAATATTGTAGAAAAATTACGAATTCGTGTTGATGTAATAGAATTGAATTCTTCAGAAGGCAGGGTGTTGATATTTGAAATTCCTTCCCGCCATAGAGGGCAGGCAGTGGATGTTGATGGAAAATATTACATGCGTTCGGGCGAAAGTTTGATTCCAATGACACAAGATATGTTAAGGCGGATATTTGCAGAGGGACAACCAGATTGGCTTTCCCATCCTGCAAAAAATAATGTAAGTGATGAAGATGTTATTTCTTTATTAGACACACAAGCATATTTTGATTTATTAAAAGTGCCATATCCAACCAATCGTGATTCTGTATTGGCAAAACTGGAAAATGATGGGTTAATTGTTAAATCTAATCATGGCTGGCTAATATTAAATTTAACCGCAATTGTTTTGGCTAAAAAATTGGATGTTTTCCCACTTGAGTTAGCTCGTAAAGCACCGCGTGTTATTATATATGATGGGAACAATAAATTAAAAACAAGAAGCGATATTATAGGTAATCGTGGTTATGCTGTTGGCTTTGAGGCATTGATTGAATTTGTCTATTCATCTGCCCCAAAAAATCATGTGATTGAGCAGACTATACGTGAGGAAACTAATATGTTTCCAAAGCAGGCTTTGCGAGAGTTAATAGCAAATGCTATGGTGCATCAAGATTTTTCTGAATCCGGTATTTCTATAATGATAGAAATGTATGATGACCGTATAGAAATTTCTAATTTTGGTATTCCATTAACTAAAGTAGAAAGATTTATAGATGGCTATAAGTCACGAAATGAACAATTAGCTGATATAATGCGACGGCTTCGTATTTGTGAAGAAAAGGGAAGCGGCGTTGATAAGGTTATAGAAAGTGTAGAAGCATACCAACTTCCGGCACCAGATTTTAGAGTGAGTGATTTGCGCACTATTGTTGTAATGTTTTCTCATAAAAATTTTTCTGATATGACCAAGAAGGATCGTATAAGAGCTTGTTATCAGCACTGTTGCTTGCTTTATGTAAGCAATAAAAGGATGTCAAACCAGACGTTACGTGAACGCTTTGGTGTTCAGGAATCAGCTTCTGCAACAATTTCTGTGGTGATTAGTACAACAAAAACAGAAGGTCTAATAAAATCAGATGATTCAGAAACAAATTCAACAAGATATGCTACTTATTTGCCTTATTGGGCATAGGCATAATTAGTAGCAAATAAAAAATTGTAAGTAAAAGTGCATAATATATATAATTCAGGAAGATAAGTGCTTTAGAGCAAATCTGTGATTTAGGAAAAATATGGGCGATAAATTAGGTAACGAAAAACCATTAGTTGTATATCTTATTGCGGGTGAGGCATCTGGCGATTTGCTAGGTGCGCATTTGATGCGCAGTTTGCGCGCCCAGTCAGAACGCAAAGTCCTGTTTTATGGGATTGGTGGTGAAAAAATGGAGGCAGAAGGCCTTGCTAGCCTGTTTCCCTATCATGATTTATCAATGATGGGCTTTGTTGAGGTTTTGCCCTATATTTTTAGGACGCTTATTCATATATCTTCTACGGTTGCAGATATTGAGCTAAAGCAGCCGGATGTTCTTGTTACTATTGATTCACCAGGGTTTTGTTTCCGTGTAGTGGAAAAATTACGTAAAGATGATTTCAAGACTAAATTTGTGCATTATGTCGCGCCTACAGTATGGGCCTATAAGCCGGAGCGCGCTGAAAAATGCGCTAAATTATTTGATCATATGCTATTGCTTCTACCTTTTGAAGCGCCTTATTTTAAGAAGGTAGGGCTTGATTGTACATTTGTAGGACATCCGGCAATTTGTGAAACTTCCGTAGGAAATGCGGAAGAATTTCGGAGCAAATATGAATTGCCGGCTGATACAGTTCTGTTTTGTTTGTTGCCGGGCAGCCGCAAAGGTGAGGTTAAGCGCAATATGCCGCTTTTTTCGTGGACGGTGGGAATACTCTCAAGATGTTATCCTCGGTTGACTATCCTTATTGCTGTGCCTGAACATGTGTTGCCGTTGATAACATCTTTTCTTAATAGCTGTCCATTTCGTGTGATACTGGCTGAGGATGAACAGGATAAGAAAAATGGCATAGCCGCCAGTACATTTGCTTTTGTAAAATCAGGGACAGTGGCATTTGAGGTGGCAAAGGCAGGTATACCGATGTTAATTACCTATCACGTAAATAAGATTTCAGCATGGATTTTACGAAGGATGCTGCTTACAAAATATGCCAATCTTATAAATATATTGCAGAAAAAAGAAGTTATACCAGAATTGCTTCAGGAAAATTCAAACCCATTGATGTTGGCTAGTTGTGCCAACACTATTTTGAAATATCCTGAATTGAAGAAAGCCCAGAAAGTTGGGGTAGAGGAAGCCATCAGTCAATTATATCCAGAAAAAGACACGATTCCCAGTGATATAGCTGCCCGTAAAATTTTATCGTTATTGTAGTTATTTTTTATAAACTGTAATAAATCTGTAATAATTAAATGTTAATATTAGCGTGATTTATTATATGTTAATTATTTTTTAAGGCGTAACCCGTGTCGGATAGTACGAAGCACAGAGAGAGTGATGGCTTGGTAAGACGTGCTTGGCGTGGGGTGGTTTCTGCTTCTGTGGTTGCGGCTTTATTATTTTCGGTGTCGGCATCATCTCCCTTTGTATCAGATGCCTATGCAAAAAAGAAAGTTCCAAAAATAACCAGCGGTTTGCCGATATTCCATTGGCGGGAAGTTATGGATTTTAATCCGCATTTCGGACAGAAGATCCCGCCTTGGCTTGCTACTGTACCTGTTCCTATACCGCTTGTAATTTCTCGGAAAGTCTGGTGTGGGCCGCCAATATATGTATTCCTGATTGGTTGTTTGCCATGGCCGCGCCCGAGTTGGTGTAATGAGAAATATAAATGCGCCATGACTAACGTGGCTAACCTTATAAATGTTCTGGCGATTAAGCATACCAAGCCAAGGACTGATGGTCGTAATGATGATTTTATTATTAACGCATCAATACCGGATTATTATAATAGGGATGCCTGTGTTAACAGTGCGGTTTTAGATTTTGATAAATTTGACTATAAGACCGGCGATATAAAAACAGATGATAAAAAAACAGATACGGAAAATAAATATGGTGACAAGACTGTAGGTTTGGTGGCTGGGGTGAAGCCATTCTTAAATACCTGTATGCCGACCATTAACACCCCGAAATTTGAGCCGCCACTTGCTGGTAGCGGGGCGTATGCTTATTATCAAAATGCAGCCAATGCTCCATTTAAGTCTTCTGGTAAAGATTCTGATGCCAAGCTTGATATTTACGGGACAAGTAACCGTTATCTTTCTACTACTTTCCCGATAGAAGGGGTGCGCGGATGCCCGAAAGAAGTTTTTGAAAAGGATGAGAATCCGCTTGTTCGGGATAAGCCAACCACTCCGGCTCATTGGAAAGCAAGGATGGAGAAATGCTATGATTATTTCATTCTGTCGCGGGCAACGCATCCGGAATGGACGTTGGAACGTCCGGGGATAAGTACGGATGATCCTCTAACTCAAGATCCTCCAAAAGGTAATCCTGATCTTGCCTTATTCAGCAGCTGCCAACCGCTTATGGATGGGAATAATGCGAAAAAATTCTTAGAAGGAGCTTCGCCGGTAGATAAAGATAATCCTTTGGGGTTTGCGCCGGTATTGCAATATGACCGCCCTGATTTAGATGAGGCTGACTACGATACCGGTAAAGAATTAGAACGCAGTTATCTTGAAAGCTTTAAGAACGGGATAGCAGGGCAGGCAATACCTGTTTTCCAGAATATTTTTCCGTGCGTAAGAAAACCGGTTAAGGGTGATGTTGATTATGCTGGTGAAAATAAACAGACATATTGGGCAGAATTTAATTCTCTGTTCTTAGGGTTTTATGGATTTTCTGCTTTTGTTGAGCATACCATATTAAAAAAGAAATGGAATAAATGGGGTCTTCAGACTTTTGTGTTTATGCCTGAAGAAGATGCATATACTTCTGTGGGCGGAAGCAATGCCAAATTTTGTCCTAATGTAGAGAAAATTAACGTGCCTACCAATCCATTCTCTCCACGTGACAATATGGAGAGTTATAAAAAGGACGATACTAGGAGTGCCGCGCAAAAAGCTGTAGATATGGCGGCACATTATGTATTCTTACGCGCAAGTGGTTACGCCTACACTACATTGGCATTCTTTTTCCAAGATACCAATATGGTCACTGATTTGCTCGTAACAGATCGGGAATATTCTTATTTGACCTCTTTTTATGGTCCTAAAGACAGAATGGCAAATACTTGGGAGCATGGTTATTCTGACTATACTGATAACTTTACCAATAAAAAATTTGATAAGGAAAAATTCCTTCGTCACCAGCGTTATCCTGAGGTTATGTGCGGAGTTGTGCCGGTTGATGTAATTGAACCACGCAGGAGAGCATTCAATAACTGTATTATGCAGCGGATTAATTATAATTTCTTCTCATGGCGGCGTTGGAATTTCTTGCAATATTATTTTTCTGATAAAATATTAAAAAGTGAATGGGAAAGACCTTGCGCTACCCGTTTCTATGAGCGGGACAATGTCAAAAAATGTCCGGCGAGTTTGAGTATCCAGCAGTGCTGCCGGATTATTGTAAAAGACGTAGTGCCGATGAACTATGTAAAAATTCGTACCTGTGAAGGATTAAGGCAGAAGCGTAGGTTGATATTTGGGTATGATCATATTTATGATGCGGTTAAGAGTAATAGGAGTGCTTTAGAAAATGCTGTGGCGGAAGCTGAGGAAGCATTAGAGTTGGCACAGGAAAAATATGATGATGACTTAGCTCATCTGGAGCAAGATCCAACCGGCGCGCAAACCGGTATTACTCCTGCGATAGCAAAACTGGATTTAGACGCATTGAATGCTGCTATTGCAAATCTTGATAGGGCTAAGGTTGGAGCAGTTGTTGATAGTGCGGCTATTGCTAAGGCGCAGGCAGAGCTTACTGCGGAAATGGCAAAATTTGATGCTCTGCGTGATAAATATTCTACTCATAAATATTTTAATAATATTATGTGCCGTGTTGGACCGGATTACGGTCGTAATCCTAACGGTTGTGATATTGGTAACTGTCATGGGGCATGTAATGCACCTGTGGCGTCATTCAAACCGATTGTAGATGCTATAAGAGCCGCTGAAGCAAGATTAAAAATAGCGCAAAATACTTTTATCATGACACCATTAATCAATGATCCTATTCCTTCTCCTGGTGGAAAAATTATGGAGTATTGGGATGATAATATGAATGATACCAATTATGGTAAAATAAAGATAAATACTGTGCAGACCGCTTATGATGAAGTGTACAAAATCAACCAGAAACTAACGCTTATCGGTTGCAATGATACCGAGCCGGATGATTATCGCTTCAGCCATTATTTCCCGCTATCAAAATGGGCTGAGTTCGGTGATTCTTTGCCTACCAATCTGATAACTGACGGTATAACAGCTCTTCAAGAAGGTAGTGATAATCTTATATTCCTAGCACGGAAAGAAGCCAATGCCGGTGTGCTTGCTGCGGCAACCCCTATATTGGATGGTATAGAAGCCGCTAAAACTATAGCTGATAATGCAACACTGGTATTTGATAAAGAAAAGGCAAAAGCTATTCAGGAAGCGCAGGATGCTAACGATGAATGTAATAATGCCAAAATAAGAGCCAGTAAATTACTCTCGGTAAAAGGCATATTGACTGCTGGACCTGATGATTTAATGGCATATCCTGATGTAGCGATGAAATGTGCTTTGGCAAAAGTTTATGAAACTAAAGCTTTAGCTGTAGCAAAAGTTGTTGGTGTTAAACAGGATGTACAAAATGATATAGCAAGAGGTGTGCAGGATACTGGACGTGTGACCATACAGGAGTTTCAAGATGCTGTAGAGGCTAATGCGATTCTGAAAGGTAAAGCGGCAGCAGATGAATTAATTATTGAAGGGGTCGCTGCATTAGAAAAAACTGTCCGTGCGACAATACCTCCATTGATAGATAAAATATATGATGCTACCCAAAAATCTACAGAAAGTAAGCTCGCTGTTGCCTTCTTGGGTGAAGGTGGTGCGCATATGCCTTATATGCGGTGGTGGGATACCGGAACTTCAGCTGGAAACCCGACCCGTGGCGGTAGCTTTATCAATACCCTTGGCAGTTATGATACTATAATAGGGGTTGGGCATGAAGAGCGGGATTATTATGATGCCGGTGGTTCATCAACTATAGGTGCTATTGGTGATATAGTTAACGGATTTAAGACTGGTAATTTCAACGCAAAAATCGGTAACCTTATAAATAGTGCTAAAACAATCAATCTTAATACGCCGGATATATTGGGCAGTATTAACAAGGCTGCAGATGGGCTTTCAAGTAATGTGGCTACTATAAGCAATGTTTTTGGCAATAGTTCAGATTCAGTAATAAAAAATATTGATGGTTTGGTAACAAAAGGAGTTGATTCTTTCAATTCTGCCATGAGTGGTAGCGGAACTATAGATGATAAGATTGATGCTTTATCCACCAGTTTATCGCTTCCTAACTTTTCCATTGATTCATTGCTACCTAAACTGTCTGCGCCGGATAAATCTATCTCAAGCGGTATTTACAATGCGGTTATAGATAAGATGAATAATTTCGCAGCGACTGCTATCAATGATCTTAAAACACAGGGTACGGCTCTATTGAATGGTGCAATTACCAAAGTAACTTCTCAGGTTGCCAGCCAGATACCTGTTTTTAATAATCTCATTACGGTTTTGAAAAATGCTGATAATAATCTTTCTAGCATAGTTCAGCAAATATCAACGGGGGCTGCTCCTATATCATCTATTACTGCTGCTATATCTTCGCAGACGGCAGCGGCTAATGCTCTAGTTGCAAATGCTACAACAATTTTAGGTAATGCGGCTAAAGATATTACGGCTGCAAAAAATGCTGTTGCTGCTGCCGGTGCTGCGGCTATGCCTAAGGCACTTGCTGATCTTACAGCTGCACAAACCGCTTATGATCTTGCACTTGGAACTCTGGATAAAGCTAAAGCAGTTCAAGCTGACGTAACTAATATGGGTAATGATTTATTGGGGGCAGTAAATAACATTGCTTCAGCGCAGAATGCAGTTGCGGAGGCAGAGAAGGCTTTGGCAGCAGCGGTTACACCTGATGATATAGCTGCAAAAAAATCTTTACTGGATCAGGCGAATATAGGGCTTACTGGGGCAAAAGATGCTGCTAATGATTTGGCAAAATTATCTGGCGATGCGTTTAATACGATTACAGATTCAGCACAGGCTGATTTAGGTAAGATGGCATCTCCTGATGTAATTAAAACATCGGTTAATAAGGCCGCAAATACTTTATTTGATTCATCTGCATCATACGCAACCGGAGCAAATAGCCCTGATCAATCCCTTACTCAAAGCAGCAGAATGGGTAGAATCGGCGGGTGGAATGGTCTTAAAGGTCATCAGATGTGGACAACACGCTATTCTCATTTATCCTGTATAGGAAGATATGAAAAATTATTTAAGCAGGGCGAAGCCGAGAATTTTGTTCTTTCAAGAGCCGGTACTAATTATGTAAGTAAAGCCGGTGTACAATGGCCTTGGCCACTTGGATGGCGCGGATATATCGGCGATCCGAATAATGAATTTGAAAAGAACATAGCAGCAACAGGTTTGGATAATGTTGAAAAAGGCGATATTATCATCTATAAAGCTGCTGGCATTAAGAGGATAGCATATGTTGGGGCTGTTAATAAAACTGAGCCGCAATTTATAAAAATTGAAAGCTGGGATAATGGTAAATTCCCGACTTCAACAGGGTTCGGTATTGGGTGGGGTAACAAAATTGAACGCACCATTTATAAAACTACGGTTCCTGAAGGTGATAAAAAGCGAGTTGCAGCAATTGCGGCTGCGAAAATTGGTGGTAATCCATCTTGTGAAGATCCAGGTTTTACAGCATGTGTACTGGGTGGATCCGTTACATATATATTAGATGGTGAAACTATAACCGAAAATAATGATACTTGGAACACTGTCAAAATTTACCGTCCGTCTTTGGATACTGCAGAACGCCAATGCCCGTTCCTTACCACCGGCGGAGGGAAAAATATCCAATCTTCTGAAAAAGATACAGATACATTTACTTATTGTATAAATGCCGGCTTTGATCCGCCAAAAGAATATATATTGGATTACCATGGTTCTGGCACAGGATCCATTTCTGACCTTCCTTTGTGTGGTCCAAAATGGACGCAATGTACAACGGTAGTAAAACCTGATGCAGTGAAATGTTTCCCTGGTGGGGATGTGTGTACTATCCAGACTGTTGCACCACCGCCACCGCCTCCACCAGTTGATGATACTTGTACGAAAGACCAGTATGATGCAGCTAAAGCAGCGTATGATGCCGAAATTGCAAAAAAACAAAAAGCTGTTGATGATGCAATTGCTGCTCAGGATGCATTATATGAAGATGCAAGAAAATTGTGGGATAAAGCACTTATAGCTCAAGTTAGCGGGCAGCAGGCCCAAGGGAATAATGCGCTGGCTTGGCTTGGTGTGGAGAAAGCCAAGTTGGAAGCAACATTAAAACCGGTTCCAGCACCTGTATATAGTTCTTGTCCAGAGTCATATGATTGTTCATATACAGAATATACCTATGATTTGGATGGTAATATAACCAGTTCCACCCTTATACCGAAAACTTGTACGAGGATGGTGCCTTGTCCGCCGATATTGAATCAGGCCGATATAGATGCTGCTAATGCGTATAATGCCCCGATATTGGCTGAAATTGGTAAATATGTTTCTCATATCACCGCAATAACTTCTGCTGAAGCTACTTTGACTGCTGATAATAACGCGGTACTTGATGCGAGTCATCAGCTGATTAGCTTTGAAAATGCTCACGCAGCAGATGTGGCTGCTTATCTTGATCTTTTGGCGGACACTGATAATGATATTCCGGCCAGTCTGGCCAGTACTGGTGCTACTTATGAAGCTCTTCAAAGTAAATATGAAGCTGCTATAAAAAAACTGGAAGGTTCTCTTGCTGCTATTGATGGAGCTGTTAACGGAGCTGTTTCTTTAGGTTTTGTAAAAGATGCGGCAATAGATAAAGCTATCAGAGATGCGCAAAATGCAGCTGATAGTTCTGATCTAAAAGCAGATGATTATGATGCTAATGTGGAGGCGGCGTATAATGATCTTATGGCTGTCCCGACATTTAAGTGTCCATGGCCATAAAAGAAATTATAGCTATTTCAAACAAGAACTGTAATTTTTTATATTTACTGCCTAAGGTAAAAAATCAGTCTTTTTTACTAGATTCCATAGTAATTATTATACATGATTACTATAGGATAGTATTTACAGTTTTATTTCAGATACAAGGCAAGGGTAGCAGAATTTTACGCTATTAATTTGCGCTACTGAAACAGGCCATGGTCCAACGCTTGGGTCTTTATCATAAAATTTTCCTGATTTACTGAAAAATATGCCGGAAAAATCAAATGGAGCGCGGAAAATTGTGCCGGATGGGCGGGCGATAGCGATTATTTGCCCATTGGTAATAGCCTGCATTTCATCATATTGATATTCTTCTATTTGCCCGTTATTTTCCTGTGCCATATAAATTTGGTCATCTTCTTGTAACTCACCTTCACGGATTAAATCACCATAGGTAATACGTGGCTGAACGGCATAGCGTTCAAAAATGTTATTATCATCTTGAATCAGCGGTTTTACATCCGTGATGCCCTGATTATAGAAAGTGGCAAGGGTAAAAGCGGCTGCGATATATGGTGACTTTGGATCTTCATGCCTCCCAGCCTCAATTCCTGTTTGACAGGTAATATTAGACAATGGAGAAAGAATGGTTTTTAAAGTTTTTACCGTAACATTTGCCGAAGCGTGAGCAGAAATGGCTTCAGCCAGTTCAGTAAGAATGGCACGGATAGGGCTGTATTTTAGGTCGCTATCGTTCTTATGGTCGGTAATACAAGTCATATTACCGCGTGCGGAATGAATATCTAATATTCCTGAAATATGCTGTGCCATATTCCATAATTCTTGCGCCCTTTTAGTATGCGGGGAATTATCATTACGCGTCATGAAATCAATGGGAATACGGTTGCCGTCTGGTAGAAGTTCGCCTCTTTTATTTAAGCCGCAGCGGAAAGCATCGCGGGTTTCTTGTGGAGAGTTTGGTGTTTCCCCCCAAGCTTCAAAATATTGGGTGGCAGCTAGAGGATTGCCGATAATGCCGATAACATCGCGTTTAAGTAGACCCGCTTGTGAAAGTGCAAGGGCAAGGGCGATACCAGCCAGACCGGCAGGCTCATTGCCGTGCAATTGTGCCAGTACTACGAAAGGTGCTGTCTTATTATCTATGCTGCTTTTCAGGTAAATCGCTGCTGGTATGCTTTGTCCAGCCAGATTAATGCTGTTTTGCTTTACATAATCATGAATTATTTTCAGGTCTGCTAAGGTTAGGGTTTTAGCAAAAAATTTATCACGAAAAATGTCTATGTTAGACATTCCCGAAAAATCATAGTTATATATAGCTTTAAGAGGCATTTATGAACGCTACCTTTACAGAAAAAACAATAGAAGAAGTTATATTTGTCGGGTTGCCCGGACTTACTCACAATTATGGCGGGTTGTCACCGGATAATATGGCGTCAGACAAAAATCGTGGCAGTGAGTCTAATCCAAGGCAAGCTGCTTTGCAAGTTATTGCGATGGCTCGTTATTTATTAGCCATAGGGCTTAAAGTGGCTATTTTACCGCCACAGCTACGTCCCTATCTGCCTGCGTTGGAAAAGGCCGGATTTACAATAGAAAATGCCCCTGCTATTTTACTTGAGCAAGTTTCATCATCCTCTTTTATGTGGGCGGCCAATGCTGCAACCATTACACCCGCTTGCGATAGTGTGGATAGTAAAACTCATATAACTATAGCTAATTTGCATACTAACCCGCATAGAAGGATAGAGGCGGGGGAGACATATAATATTTTTAAGCAAATATTTGCGGATGTACCTGATGTGGAAATGCATTCCCCTCTTGAATTTACGCAAGGTTTTTTGGATGAAGGCGCGGCAAACCATATGCGCCTTTCACCCAACCATTATTTGAAGGGTTTACATGTGTTTGTGTATGGGGGGCGGCAAAATCTACAGGCCTCACAAAAAATAGCAGAAAATCATCATATTCCTTCTTCGCAAATATTATTTTTAGAACAAAATCCGGAGGTAATAAAACAAGGTGTTTTCCATAATGACGTGATTGCGGTAAGTAATGAAAATTTACTTCTGGTACATGCCTGTGCTTGTAAAAATGGTATGGAAGATATAAAAAAAATTGAAGTGGCTTATAATAAATTACATCCACAAAATAATTTGCAGCTGGTGGTGATAAGTGATGATGACTTAAGCGTTGAAGAAGCAGTTGGAAGTTATTTTTTTAATAGCCAGATTATAACTAAGCCAAATGGTAAAATGGCTGTGATAGCTCCTATGGAGCTTAAAACTCTGTATGGAGAAAAAGCTTCTAAGTTAATGGAAAAGATTAGGGCAGATAAAAATAATTCTATTGATGAGATAAAATATCTGGATTTGCGCCAGAGTATGCAAAATGGAGGAGGGCCAGCTTGTCTGCGTTTGCGTGTTCTGCTTGATTCAGAGCAAATATCAGTTCTGTCTAAAGATACTAATGTTCTGGCAGATGAAAAACTATTGTTAACATTAGAACAATTAGTAGAAAAATATTATCCGGAAAAACTAAGGGTGCAGTTGATGCGTGAGTTAGATTTATATAATAATAACCGTTACTTTCTTGTTGAGCTTGCTAAAGTGATGAAAATATCAATTATATAATATTTATGCAAAACAGTATATTATTGAAATAAAAAAGATTTGTAACAAAAGTTTAACTTTTATTATACTACTAATAAGGTAGAGTATTTTTGAATTATTTATTATGAAGATGTGATGGAGATATGAAGTTGTTGTTACCTATTATACTGGCTGTATTATTTGTGTTATTCCCAGTCTATGGATTTGCCGCTGATACTGTTATAGGCGACGTGATGTGCAATGTGACAGAATGGATGCACGGTACTACAGGTGAAGGACTGGCTACTCTTGCTATGATAATGTTAGGAATTTTAGCATTGTTTAATAAAATTTCTTGGAACGTGGCAATTATACACGCAGTTGGCGGGGTACTTATTGTTGGTGCCAGTGCTTTAGTAACATCTTTGGGTACGGGCGGTACCGGTTGTTTATAGCTTTATTTTTCTTATAAAATTTTGATATAAAAAAAGAGGCTTAAGCCTCTTTTTTTATAATGGCAGGGGCGACAAGATTCGAACTTGCGGCCTGCGGTTTTGGAGACCGCCGCTCTACCAACTGAGCTACACCCCTATCGGATGACGGATGACGGATAACTTTTTATTGTCATCTGTCATCCGTTATCTGTCATCTGACAAACTACTCCACAATTTTAGCAACAACACCGGCACCGATGGTGCGGCCACCTTCACGGATAGCGAAGCGAAGACCTTCTTCC
>CAUJIB010000019.1 GCA_963205245.1 Pseudomonadota bacterium | reverse complement strand
CTGATTTATCATTAATCTGAATTTCATTAATTACTTCTTTTACTCCACCAATCTGCCATGCAAGTTTCACTGCTTCAATTTGTGAATCTGATTTATCCACATTGCCGGTAAGAAGTACTCTGCCCTCTACAACTTTGATTTCTACATTACCAAGCAAATCTTTATAATCATGCTTAGCATAGAGATTTTTTATCTGTAGTAATATGGAAGCGTCATCAACCGCATTCCCTACTGAACGTTCCTGTGCTACCAGCACCGCTGTTTCTGTAGCTCCGCCAATAGCCAGCGGCACACAACCTGCTAAACTGGTCATAGTAATTAAAAGCACCGTAAATTTTATTTTTTCCATCATATTCTCCATGCATCCTGCAAGTGTTTTGGCAATCTTTTTGGCACAATAAATATAGCGTCAAAGCGTATAATATGTTCACCTTGTACCACAAGTCCAGCAATTTTACCACCTCCTGCCATCAACCATTCCAAAGTACCTAGAATCTTTTGTTGTTTCTGGGGATTGATACTATAAACGCAATCTTCAAAATTTTTTCGCGCTTTCACTTCTATAACCGCCAGAACCTTACCTCTTACTGCTAAAATATCAATTTCACCTTTTGGGTTGCGGTAACGTTCGGCAAGAATCCGATAACCTTTCAAACGCAAAAAAATAGCGGCGATTTTTTCTGCCGCTAACCCTAATTTATAAGCTTGCTTCTTTTTTGAAATTTTTGCCATATCAATGATAAGTGGCTCCGGCTCTACCGCCTCTTTCAAATCCTTTAGTCATCACACCTTTATCATTAGAAAATTCTTTTCCAGCACCTATAACGACAACCTTACCTATATATTCCTTCCATTTTTCTTCTGGTAATTCTTTTAACTCTCTAATTATCTGTGCTTCTTTTTTTGTCGTAATATTTATAACGGTAGGAGGGAATATAACTTCATCAAAAATTAAATTTTTCAATGTAGGGATTTTTGTTTTCGCAGCTCTGTGCATATTAGGCTTTCCCAGAACATTACGGTAATATTGCACCAATTTTTCCTGTAATAATTCATCTACTTCCTTACCGCCTAGATTAGTAGGATTCTTAGAACTGACTTTCATATAGATTAAAACCTTTATTTTATTCTTAAATTATCCTACCATTATCTTTATTGGAATTAGACTGACCATTTTTTTCTGACCATTTTTTTTTATCTCTAACCATAACAGGTTTGAAATCCGGTTCTGCCGGCAATGGCTTATGTTCTTTAGACAGTTTTATCCATTCCTGTAATTTTTCATCACCCATTTTTTGCAATAATTCAACCGTAATATGGGCTTTTTTACTGTCTATATCATGAAGTCCGCGCATATTAGAATGAAACAGGTCCGTTAAATTAACTACCATATTATTAAACACCGGCTCTGCTCTTCTTGAAAGCGGGGTATCTAAAGGTTCATGTAAGTATTCTTTTATCTTTTTTACTAGATATTCGTTGACTTCATTACATAATTTTTTTGTTCTGAAATTTGCACCTTGTGTCATACGCTACTCATCTAGTTACCATAATAGTAAATATAACAAGAGATTATATTAACTTATCGTAAGCAATAATCAAGCAAGATAATATATTGAATATAAATTGATTTTTACAACTTAACTAAAACTTCTCCATCTGCAAAAATAACCTGTAATTTATCATTATTTTTGGCTTCAATTGCAGTTGTTACTAATTTTCCATCTTTATTTTTTACTAGGGCAAAACCGCGCCCCAGAATTTTCTTATAATTCACACTTTCAAGTAAACTGGAAAGATTTGTAAGTTTATCACTGCTCATATCCAGTTTACGCAAAACCGCAAGCTCAAGCCGCACTTCAATTTCCTTAAGCCTTTCTTTTGTCCTGATAATTTCATTTTGCAACGTTTTAGGGCGCAAATGTGCGCTGAGCATCGTAAGTTGCTGTTCTTTACGATCAAGCACGGCGGGCAGGGCGACAAGTAATCTTTCCTGCCAGTCATCCAGCCTTTGGGTTGCCGTTTGCAGCAATTGTACAGGTTTAGGAAGTCCCCTAACCAGTCCTACAAGCTGCTCATTACGCTGCATAAATAAGCGAAAAATCGCACTGTCATGACGTAGTGCCAGCTGCCCAAGCGCAAGGCGGAATTCCTCACGCACCGGCACAGCCATTTCCGCTGCCGCGGTTGGGGTAGGGGCGCGCTGGTCAGAAGCATAATCAATCAGGGTTGTATCTGTTTCATGCCCAACAGCAGAAATTAGTGGAATTGCCGAATTGGCTGCTGCCCGCACCACAATTTCCTCATTAAACGCCCAGAGATCTTCAATTGATCCGCCACCGCGGGCAACAATCAATAAATCTGGTTTAGGAATGAGGGAGGAAGGATTATTGAAAAAATTAATGGCATTTGCGATTTGTTCAGCCGCCCCTTCACCCTGCACCGCCACTGGAAAAACTAAGACATGTACAGGAAAACGCTCGGAAATACGGTGTAATATATCACGGATCACCGCCCCAGTTGGCGAAGTAATAACTCCGATTACCTGCGGCATGAATGGCAGTTTTTTCTTACGTTCTAAAGAAAATAATCCTTCTTCTTCCAATGCTTTACGCCGTTTTTCTAAAATAGCCATCAACGCCCCGACACCCGCCGGCTGCATAGAATCCACCACAATTTGATATGATGATTTTCCGGGATAGGTAGTAAGCTTGCCTGTTGCCACCACCTCTAGACCATCTTCAGGTTTAAAGGTAAATTTGCCCACCGTACCTTTCCAGCAAACAGCATCTATCACTGCCGCATCATCTTTCAGGCGAAAATATACATGACCGGAACTGGCTATTTTCCAGCCTGAAATCTCTCCGCGTAAAGACACCCGTCCAAAGCGGTCTTCCACCATCCGCTTGATGGACTGTGCCACTTCACTTACCGAATAAACCGGATTATTATGACCTAAATCTGGGATATTTTCCATTTATATAATCCCTAAATGCTCAAATAATATTTTTGCACCAATAGCAATCAGGCATAAACCGCCAAGTATCTCCGCAATTTTTCCAGCTTTTTTACCAATATAATGACCTGTCATTATCCCGATACTGGACATTATAAAAGTAGCCGCCCCGATCATCAGCGCCATTATAATTATATTTGCGTCAATAAAAGCAAGGCTTACCCCCACTGCCATTGCATCTATACTGGTGCCTATTGCCGTAAAAATTAAAACGCTGAGTTTATGTGATTCTTTCTTTTCCTCATGCTCATTTTTAAAACCTTCAAGAATCATTTTTCC
>CAUJIB010000018.1 GCA_963205245.1 Pseudomonadota bacterium | reverse complement strand
TGCCGTCATACCGGGAAGGTGTGCTGCGCCGCCAGCACCGGCTATAATAATTTTTATACCATTTTTTTGTGCATTTTTAGCAAAGTCGTAAAGCCTGTCCGGAGTTCGGTGTGCAGAGATAACTTTTGTTTCATAGCTTGCACCAAGAGTATCCAGCGTTGCAGCTGCATGCTGCATAGTTTCCCAATCCGATGTGCTGCCCATTATAATCGCTATTTCTACCATGAATATCCTTGTAATAGTGAAAAAAAGAGCTGTAGAATTTATATAACTCGTTTGAAAAGTCAAATTTTCATATGGTTACATGAAGTTATGATTTTATTGGTTATTGATTAATAATATATTAATTGGGTCGTATCTATACTAAAATCTGTATTTATTAATACAGATTTTAGTATCAAAATCATAGCCCAGTACTATATTCTGGCATGATTTTTCGCTGCGAAGAAAGCGTAACGCAAAATGTAATTTTATTATTATATTTTGTACAGGCTATGCTTAAAATGAAAACTGGTGGAGTCTAAGCCTTAACTCTGTTAGTTCTTTAAGTATTACTGATAGTTGTTTTCTTTGTCTATCAGTAAGTCTTGAAGTGCTTTTTGATGGGGCAGTTATAGTTGCCGGTTGAGATTCCTGTTTTACAGAATCTCTATGAATAAAAGCTTTTTTTGCACCTTTAATAGTGTAGCCTTGCTTATATAGTAAGTTATGTATCTTGCTAAGTATATCAATATCCTCAGGTCGGTAATAACGGCGACCGCCACCCATTTTTAGAGGCTTTATTTGCGAGAACCTGCTTTCCCAAAAACGCAGAACATGTTGCGGAACAGAAAGAATAGTCGCTACCTCGCTGATCGTCTTAAATGCAGTTTCAGATTTTTCTGCTATTTGTATAGATGGCTCAGTAACGGATTTTTTAGCTGAGGATTCAAGCGGAAGCCCACTAAATAAATCCCCAGCTATAGGGTTTTTTTCCTTATTTTTTCCAGATGAACTTCGCTTCGGTTCCTTAGGTTTAGAAATTTCGTCTTCCTGAAGAAAATTTAGCTGCACATCTACCTCACGTCTAGTTTATGCTATGCAAGTTCAATATTTTTTCCAACTAAGCTGCTATTTACTTTTGCTTTTAGCAAATTAGATGCGTTAAAAGAAAGTACGGTGCGTGAAGTAATAGGCACTTCCACTCCGGTTTTAGGATTGCGTCCCATTCGCTGTTTTTTCTGACGTAAATCAAAAGTACCAAATGATGATAATTTTACAGATTTACCCTGTTCAAGGGCAGAAGAAACTTCCTCAATAACACTATCAACTAATGTGTTGCATTCTTGCAAAGACAAACCGATTTGTTTGTACACGGAATTGCTTAAATCTGCACGAGTAAGGGTTTTTGGCATGTTTATGTTTCCTCAAAATTGGTTGCTACCCGTCATTTATAGCTTATTTGCGGAATAAAATCAAGGGCGTAGTTCAAAACTACCTGATTATATTCATTTTTATGGTTATTTTTTTGTATAATGGAGATTATTTTATTTTAGATAAAATTTTACTTATTTTTTTCTGGCATTAAAAAAATACATTTGCTATAAGACACGCCACCTCATGAAATTCATGAGTTTTTTGGGCATATTCCTCGATAGCTCAGCGGTAGAGCTCACGACTGTTAATCGTGTGGTCGCTGGTTCGAATCCAGCTCGGGGAGCCATAAAAAGGAAATAAGGTTTATAGCCTTATTTCCTTTTTATGTTTCTGGTAGCCTGATGAGAACCATGGTTCGACAAATTTTCAGTAAGAAAATTTGGACGGTGCAGTCGCCCGCAGGGCAAATGACCATAAGGTCGTTTGTCAATCCAGCTCGGGGAGCCATTTTTTTAAGCCTGTATCTTATTTATCTCCATATATACTTGACATAAGCTTTGATAATGGTGAATATGTTTTTACTATTAACTTTTAATTAAGGATGAATTTATGGGTTTTGCTGATAAAGAGGAAAAGACTGGGCGTTTGGTTCTGGTGAGGCATGGTCAGAGTGTATTTAATGAAGAAAATCGTTTTGCCGGTTGGGTTGATACTCCTCTGACTTCGTTAGGTATAAAGCAAGCTCAAGAGGCTGGACAGCAATTAAAAGAAATAGGATTTAAGCCTGATGTTGTGATTTCCACAGTATTCTCCCGTGCCTCTGAAACTGCTAAGACTATTCTTAATGTTTTGGGTGTGCCAAATAAAGAAATTGTTCCAAGCAGCGAGATGATGGAGCGTCATTATGGCGGGTTGACGGGCATGAATAAAAGCGAAGCAAAAGAACATTATGGTGATGAACAATTTTTAGCATTCCGCCGTTCTTTTGACACTAGACCGCCAGTGATGGATGAAGCACATCCATATCATCCTGATAATAAGTCTGATAAACCGAAAGTAATTGCGATGCCGGAAAATGGGAAAGGTACGGAATCACTTGAAGATGTGGTGGCGCGTGTAAAACCATTCTGGGAAAAAGAATTATTACCTAGATTGCAGAAAGGTGAAAATATCATGATAGCGGCACATGGTAATAGTTTGCGGGCTTTAACCATGATTATAAAAAATATGTCAAAAGATGAAATCCAAAAATATGAAATGGATAATGCAAAACCATATGTTTATGATATTACAGCAGCGAAAGACCTAAAGAGCTGGCAGGTGAAAGATGTTGATATTGCTAAGTCTGGTGCTGCTCGTGTAGCTTAACCAAAATTACGATAACCATTAAATAGATTAGGGGTAAATTATGTCTGATAATATTGAAGCAGCTAAGAAAAACTTACAGGGTATAGTGCTTGATTTGTCTGGTGGTAAAAGTTGGAGCGGGCTTGCTGAAGTTTCTAGCAAAAGCGGTGTAACCGAATTGAAAGTTACCCAGCCATCAATCGAAGACCATGGGAAAAAAGAACAATTTAGAAATGATGGTATAATAAAAACTTATGAACTTATTAATACATTAATGGAAAAAGGATTGATTTCTGGTGTATCAAATAATGGTTCTGATCTTAGGAACGCTTTGGAGAATCTTGCGCCGGAAAAGCCAATATCCGTTGCTCAGGGAGCTACAATTAGCATTAATGAGCGTGGTAATGTTGAGCTTTCCATAAAAACATCTGAACCGCTTGAAAATATTGTTAAAAAATTAGATACCACAAAATCAGCAGGCTTTAGCGTTGCTGCTGTAAAACAAGTTGGTACAGAATCTAAGGGTGTAGTATCTAACCCGTTTTTAACAATTACTTAGCAAGCCCGATTAATTCCATCGCGGCGGCGGTTGGGGATTTTCTACCGTTTTCTACATCCAGCTCAGTTGATTTAATTTTAGTGGTAATAGCAGGATGGTTTATGAATCTTGAAATCAGGGTTTCCTTGATTTCCTTCCACATCCATGAAACGGATTGATGGGAGCGTTTTCTCTCCAATTCTCCTGATTTTTGCAGGGCTTTTTGAAAATCTCCGGCAGATTGCCATATTTCGGTGATGCCCTGTCCGGTAATTGCAGAGCAGGTTAGAGTTTTCGGCTGCCAGTTTGCAGAAGTTGGATGCAACATTCTGAGTGCGGCTTTATAATCAGATTGCACGCGTTTTGCCTGCGCTATTAAATCTCCATCGGCTTTATTCACGACCACTAGGTCAGCCAGTTCCATTATACCTTTTTTTATTCCTTGTAATTCGTCACCGCTGGCTGGAAGAAGCAGTAGCATAAACATATCCACCATATCAGCAACTTCAATTTCAGATTGTCCGACTCCTACAGTTTCTACGATGATAACATCATAACCTGCTGCTTCGCATAGTAGCATTGCTTCACGGGTGCGCCGCGCTACACCACCAAGTGATCCGGCAGCAGGAGAGGGGCGGATGAAAGCGGATTCATGCTGCGATAGTTTTGCCATGCGGGTTTTGTCACCCAGTATTGAGCCTCCGGTTTTTACGCTTGAAGGATCTATAGCAAGCACTGCTACTTTATGTCCCTGCGATATAACATGTAGCCCAAATGCTTCAATAAAAGTAGATTTGCCAACTCCGGGAACACCTGTAATTCCAATGCGTAGCGATTTTCCAGTTTGCGGTAGGATTTTAGTTATTAAACTCTGGGCTTCCTGCTGATGGTCGGCACGGGTTGATTCAACCAGAGTAATCGCGCGGGCAAGTGCTGCACGGTTAAATTTCATCGGATATTACTCCGCATTGACCTGATCTTTTAATTTATTCGGATCAGTTTGATACATCTCTGCAACTTTTATAGTGACATCATCAGGCGGTGAAGTTCCTGCCCCTGAAACAATAATCTCACCATAGTCAGTGAATTGATAAAGATTAAGCGTACCATCTTTCTGGGCTTTTAGAAAAGATTGGTATTTACTAGGTTTTACAGCAACAAACACCCAAAACGGATTGCTGTTTTCCAGTATACCATACACTAGGACAATCGTACGGGTTAAGTCGTTATTAGTTGGTTGTGTGTCAGTCATTACTTTAGTTTTTCATTCCCATATATGTATATAAGCTTCCTATACCACATTAACTCCTGACACTAACTCCTAGAAAAATACCAAACAAAATATAATTTTACTTAAGCAGCTTTCAGTAGATTTTTGATAGTATATTGTAAAATACCACCGTTTTTATAATATTCCAGCTCATCCAGCGTGTCAATGCGGCAAGTAAGAGTTATCATCTTAGTAGATTTATCTTTATATTCTATTAACATATTAACATCCATACGTGGTTTTATGCCATTTTTTAACCCCGTTAGGCTGATGGTTTCATCACCGGTTAGGTTCAGGCTTTTACGAGTGGTATCTCCTTGAAAAACAAGTGGTAATATGCCCATTCCCACAAGATTGCTGCGGTGAATACGTTCAAAACTTTCAGCAATTACAGCCTCAATACCTAATAATTTCGTACCTTTTGCTGCCCAATCGCGCGATGAACCAGTACCATATTCCTTGCCAGCAATAACCACTAGGGGAGTTTTTTCAGCTTTATACTTCATTGCTGCGTCATAAATGCTCATTTTTTCGCCGTTATGCAATGTGTTGCCGCCTTCTTCGCCACCCAGCATTTCATTTTTAATGCGGATATTGGCAAAAGTTCCGCGCATCATCACATCATGCCCTCCGCGTCTTGCACCGTAAGAATTGAAATCGGCAGGTGTTACGCCTTTTTCTATCAAATATTTAGCGGCAGGGCTGGTTTTTGAGATATTACCGGCAGGTGAAATATGATCCGTAGTTATAGAATCGCCAAATAGTGCAAGTATTCTGGCTTTTTCTATGTTACGGGTGCTATCTGTTGCACCTGCTTTCAAATCCACAAAATATGGTGGGTTTTGGATATAAGTGCTTTTAGTATCCCAGCTATAAGTTTTTCCTTTACCTACAGGGATAGATTGCCATGCCTTTTCACCGGCAAATACATCAGCGTATTTTTTAGCGTACATCTCAGCAGTTACGCATTTCATAACCGTGTCAGCTACTTCTTTATTGCTTGGCCAGATGTCTTTCAGGTAAACAGGCTTTCCATCCGAACCTGTGCCGATAGCATCTTTGCTGATGTCTATATTCATGCTGCCTGCCAGCGCATAAGCAACTACAAGCGGAGGGGAAGCAAGATAGTTAGCTTTCACCAGTTGGTGTACACGTCCTTCAAAGTTACGGTTTCCGGAAAGTACAGATGCTACAACCAGACCTTTATCTTTTATTTCAGTTTCAATTTCTTCTTTTAGAGGACCGGAGTTACCGATACAGGTAGTGCAGCCATAACAAACTAGATTGAAGCCAACTCCATTTAAGGCTTTATCTAATCCTGATTGAGCAAGATATTCGGTAACCACCTTAGAACCAGGGGCAAGCGAAGTTTTAACCCATGGTTTTGGTTTTAACCCTTTTGCAATAGCATTACGTGCCACTAAACCGGCAGCCATCATTACATATGGGTTAGAAGTATTGGTACAGCTTGTAATAGCAGCGATTACTACGCTGCCATGGCCTAATTTTTCAGTTTCCAGCTCTGAATTTGGAGTTTTGCTATCTTTGTTTAATTCAGGCAGGGTGTCAGCAAAAGATTTGGTTGCATTTGAAAGCAAAACCTTGTCCTGAGGACGTTTAGGGCCAGCAAGTGATGGTTCAACTGTTCCCATATCCAATTCTAAAGTGTCAGTAAAAATTGGTTCGGCATAATTTTCATCACGCCACATGCCTTGCGCCTTGGCGTAAGCTTCAACCAGCGCCACGCGTTCAGGCTGGCGGCTGGTTAGTTTAAGGTAATTGATGGTTTCAGCATCAATCGGGAAAATACCGCAAGTTGCGCCATATTCAGGTGCCATATTGGCGATGGTGGCACGGTCAGCAAGTGGTAAGTTATCAAGTCCTGAACCAAAAAACTCTACGAATTTACCAACCACACCTTTTTTACGAAGCATCTGGGTTACAGTAAGAACTAAATCTGTAGCAGTTGCACCCTCTTTTAATTTTCCGGTAAGCTTAAAGCCGATTACTTCAGGAATAAGCATGGATACTGGTTGCCCAAGCATTGCTGCCTCTGCTTCAATGCCGCCTACACCCCAGCCTAGGACACCAAGACCGTTAATCATGGTGGTATGGCTGTCTGTGCCAACCAGTGTATCAGGATAAGCAACACCATCCTGAACCCATACCGCCTGCGCCAGATATTCAAGATTTACCTGATGGCAGATACCGGTTCCCGGCGGAACAACACGGAAATTATTAAACGCATTTTGTCCCCAGCGCAGGAATTCATAACGCTCTTTGTTACGATCCATTTCTAACGATACGTTTTTGGAAAAGGCATCAGCAGAACCGTAATTATCCACCATAACCGAATGGTCAATTACCAAATCTACTGGTGAAAGAGGGTTGATTTTTTCTGCGTCACCACCAAGTTTTTGCATAGCGTCACGCATTGCCGCCAGATCAACTACGGCTGGAACACCTGTAAAATCCTGCATCAAAACGCGGGCAGGGCGGAAAGCTATTTCCCGATCAGAATTTTTGTCTTTTACCCATGCAGAAAAAGCGCGTATATCATCAACTTTTACGCTCATATCATCTTCGTAACGCAATAAATTTTCCAGTAACACTTTTAAGCTGTAAGGTAGACGTGAAGCTTCCGCGCCAAGTGTTTTATAAGCAGCAGGCAGGCTGTAATATTCATACTCTTTACCGCCAACATTTAGTGATGATTTTGTGCCGAAAGAATTTTTACTTTTGCTTTTCACGTTCTTCTCCTTGATTAATATATGCGTGATATATATTTTTAGTTGTAAATAAAGTATATTATCTGGTTTATGATTAGACGATTTAGCTTTAATAATAAAGAATTAAATATTCAAGGGTTCTGTGCATAAAAAAATGCGGATGAGTAAAAAATAATGCTGATATGTAATAATTTGCGCTGTGAGCGTGGTGAAAAATTGGTTTTTGACCATTTGGGCTTTTGCTTACAATCCGGCAGTTTGTTAATCCTAAAAGGTGCAAACGGTTCGGGTAAAACCACGCTTCTTAAAATATTATCAGGTATTCTATCTGCAGATTCCGGTGAAATATTATGGGACGGCCTGCTAATTAAAGATAATAATAATTTCAAAAACGATTTAATGGTAATTGGCCATAAAAGTGGTGTAAAACAAGATGCGACAGTTTATGAAAATCTGGAATTCTGGGCAAATCTTTATGGTACGGAACTTTTGCTGCCAGCCGCTTTGTCATTTTACGATTTAACTAAATTTTCTGGTGTCCCTGCTGGGATGCTTTCGGCGGGCTGGCAAAGACGGGTAGCCCTAGCCAGACTTATTGTCGCACCGTGCCGGTTATGGATGCTTGATGAACCAACCAATTTTTTGGATGAGGAAGCAGTGATTTTAACGGCCAACCTTATTGAAACAAGGGTAAAACAAGGCGGCATAGTTATTGTTGCTTCACATATCATGACTTCGGCGGTTGCCTCCCATACTTTATGGATGGGGGATTTTAGATGAAAATATTTTTACTTATCCTGATACAATCTCTACGCCTGTCTTTCCGTAAAGGTGGTGGGGCACTTGGTGCCTGCGCTTTTTATGTAATTATAGTTACATTGTTTACATTTGCTATTGGTGTTCAGGCAATGTCTACTCATGCAACCGCAATAATGTGTATAAGTATGCTTCTTGCTGTAATTACTACTTTGCCGCTTCTTTTTGAACGTGATTATGAAGATGGAACTTTAGAGCAGTTTTTATTGCAGCCGGTTTTATTAGAACTTCTTGTGTTTGCTAAAATTTGCGGGCAGTGGTGTTCTCATATTATTCCGATATTATTGGTATCACCACTTTTGTCTATCGCTGCAAATTTATCGTTTGAACAAAGTCTGTATACTCTAGTGATATTACTTTTATCTTCTCCAACGATGACCTGTTTGGGAGCGATTAGCGCAGCTCTTACCATTGGCAGTAAACGTGGAGGGTTGCTACAGGCATTGGTGGTTATGCCGCTTTATATACCTGTGCTGATTTTTGCTTCTGCTGGTGATGGTGGTATGTTGTTTTTATGCGGGATGCTTTTTTTCTCTCTTCCTCTGGCTTGTTACGTTTGTTCGGCTTTAATTAGAATCAGTGATGATTAATCACATATTTTGTTAAGCTTATTCTTGCTAGTTTTTGAAAAATATTGCATATTGCTCTTGAAATTTTTATTTTATAAATTGGTTCTATGACTGCTCCCGCAAACGATCCCGCTGCCCCTATTGTAAAGAAAATTTTTGCAACTCAGGAAGAGTTCTTATCGGCGATCTCCAGTAATTATTTTTATCTGGAATTGATGCTTGTTGGTATAGCTCTTACGCTGGCATGGCTGCTTGCATATGCAATACGTTTCCGCATAAAGATTTATTTGCAGGAGCATCCCATACAAAAAATAGACCATGAGTTTATAACCAATCCCCTCGCGGTTTTACCTTCTTTGTTGTCATTTATATTGCTGAATGTGGTAAAGCCACTGGCTGTGGAATATA
>CAUJIB010000017.1 GCA_963205245.1 Pseudomonadota bacterium | reverse complement strand
TTCCACCTATAGCCTGCAAGCCGGCTTCATTGATAAAATTTGCATTTTGGAACTGCCCTAAATTTTGTGGAGCTATCTGATTGGGAATGGTAGCAAAAACTTCCCCAGACTGATTGATACTAACTGCGGTTGCAGTGGTAGGAATGGTAATTGCCGGTTCAATAGGATTGCCATCGGCGGTTACGATAATTCCTTCAGGGCTTAATTGTAATGCGCCGGCGCGGGTATAAGCTATTTCTCCAGTTGGCAGAGTTACTTGTAAAAATCCTTTGCCTTGAATGGCGATATCTAGGGAATTGCTGGTATTTTGTAATGTGCCTTGGTTGGTATTGCGATAAATCGCGCCGGTTTTTACACCGAGGCCGATTTGAATACCAGTTGGCACTATTGTACCAGAGTCAGCAGAGTTTGTGCCAACACGTTTATCGTTTTGATATAGTAAATCCTGAAATTCAGGACGTTGTAATTTATAGGCAGTTGTGTTTATGTTCGCCAAGTTTTGCGATGTTACGTCTACATAAAGCTGTTGTGCTTGCATTCCCGTTGCGGCTATATCTAAAGCTCTCATATTTTTCTCCTTTTATTCCTTAATCATCTGTAAATTATGATTGTTGTGCCCATGTATTATTGGTTTTCCTTTGTAAATCATACATGGTCTCAATCATTTTTGCCGTATTTGCTACTGAGCGTGATACGTCTATCATGTGGGTAAGTTCCAATACTGGTTTGACATTTGCGCTGGCCAAAGCCCCTTGCACTACTTTGGTATTGGTTTCTATTTCTGGATCAATTTCGCTTTTGAACATTGCTCCGTCTAATCGTTCCAATAGCTGTGGATTGGAGAATTTATATATACCTAAGGTAGCAAATTCTTCACCATTTACGGAGATATTTCCGGCTTCACCGACTTTAATATCCTTGGTTTCCGGTGTGAATATAATATTTTGTCCGTTATTATCTAAGACAGGGTATCCTTCAACTGTAGTAAGCTTACCTTCACCATCAATTTGAAAATTTCCGGATTTAGTATAACGTGTGCCAAGTGGTGTTGCTACAGCGAACAGACCATTGCTGGCTATCGCCAGATCCAGAGGGTTACCAGTGGCGCTGATTGCTCCTATCTCCATATTATGATAACTTGAAATATCGTAAGCAAAAGCCATGTCATTACGATTCTTCTGATTCACGTCTTTGGTGAGATAAGAGTTAAATAAAATATGTTCTGAGCTATATCCGGTAGTATTGGTGTTGGCGACATTGTTTGCCGTAACGTCCATATCGCGGAATAGGGCTAACTGGCGTGATAAGGTTATATAAACGCTATTATCCATTTTTATACTCTAAATAAATTACATTGATGATGTTTAGGGTGGCGTATTAGATTCATATATTTTGTAAGCATAAATCGTGCCAAACTTTTGGATTGTGTTAGCGCAGGTAGTTGGTTATCAAGTTATGGCTATGAAATTTTTACAAAAAAAATATATTATATTTACGTTATCAGCTCTTTCTGCCTGCCAATCCCCGCGTTCCTATAGTCCGGAACTAACGGCGGAAGAAATTTATGCAGAGGAGCTTACACAGCAGAATATGGTGGATACAATAAAGGCGCAGGGCGGCAAACCCAAAGCTTGGAAGAACCATAAAAATATGCGTAAGCAATTTGAAAATGTTGGTGAAAACATTGAAAAATCCGGAGCAGAAATTTGCAGACAGCTTCATTTACAGGGAAATGGTTGTTATCATTATTATAGGCTTAGTGTAAGTGATGATATTAATTCTCAGGCCGATGGTAAGAATATTATCATTAATACCGGAATGATGCGCTTTGTAGAAAGTGATGATGAGCTGGCCGTAGTGATGGCACATGAATTTGCCCATAATTTAATGGGGCATGTTAAGGCGCAGAAAAATAATGCTACAATAGGAATGTTGATCGGGATAACGGCGGATGCGATTGCTGATACGCAAGGTATTAATATGGGTGGTGAAATGACAAAGGCGGGGAAAGAAATAGGTGCTTTGCGTTATAGCGTCGATTTTGAAAGAGAGGCGGATTATATCGGATTGTATGTTATGGCGCGGGCTGGTTATGATGTAAAATATGCTCCTAAATTATGGCGTAGAATGTCTATTGAAAATCCTGAAGGGATTTATAATTCAACTACCCACCCTTCAAATGCTGAAAGATTTTTAGCTTTGCAGAAAGCTATTGAGGAAATTAATTATAAAAGAAAGCATAAAATACCGTTACTTCCTGATTTTAAGGATATTTCTGAGTAATTAAGTGTTATTTTAATACTTGATTGGTGGCAAGAAATCGCTACTATCCACATCATTATTCAACTGTTAAAATTATAGGATTATTTATGGTAGAACTTAGGCTTCCCGCTAATTCTAGGGTTGGAAAAGGTGAGATTTATAAAGCTCCGTCCGAAGCTAAGCGTGTAAAGAAATTCAATGTTTACCGCTTCAATCCGGAAGATGTGGATGACAAGGGAGTACCAAAGAACCCGCGTTTGGATACATATGAATTGGATATGGATAATTGTGCACCGATGGTGCTGGATGCGCTTATTAAAATCAAGGATGAGGTGGATTCCACCCTTACTTTCCGCCGTTCGTGCCGTGAAGGTATATGCGGTAGCTGTGCCATGAATATTGACGGGACTAATACGCTGGCTTGTATTAAGCCGATTGATGATGTGAAAGGCGATGTAAATATTTATCCATTGCCGCATATGGAGGTGATTAAGGACCTTGTGCCGGATATGACGCATTTTTATGCGCAATATGAATCTATCAAACCATGGCTGCAAACCAGTACACCGCAGCCTGCTAATCGTGAACGGTTGCAGTCACCGGAAGATAGGGCAAAACTGGATGGTCTTTACGAGTGTATTTTATGTGCTTGTTGCTCTACTTCTTGTCCTAGCTACTGGTGGAATTCTGATCGCTATCTGGGGCCTGCTATTTTGTTGCATGCCTATCGTTGGATTATTGATAGCCGAGATGAATCTGCCGGTGAACGTTTAGATGAATTAGAAGATCCATTTAAGCTATATCGCTGCCATACTATTATGAATTGTGCCAAAACCTGTCCGAAAGGATTGAATCCAGCTAAGGCTATTGCAGAGATTAAAAAAATGATGGTGGAGAGAGCTATATGATTAGGATTAAGGCTTATGTCTTATGGCTTAAGAATAAATATAAAATCTACGCTTTCCTAATAAGTCCTACACTATAAGCCTTAAGCCTATATATGGCCGTTTACACTCAACTTTCCCAATCTGACATTATAGCTTTTTTGGTGGGCTATGATTTTGGTGAGCTGGTATCTTTTAAGGGTATTGCCGAAGGTGTTTCTAATACCAATTACTTGCTTGCTGTGAATCGCAAATCAAAAATTACCAACTATATACTAACTATTTTTGAACAAAATTTTAATGCGGCTGATCTGCCGTTTTTTATGAATCTTACCGAGCATCTTGCAAATAAAGGTATCGCTTGTCCAAATCCTATTCATAATAAATCTGGAGTTATAATAGGTGATATAAAAGGCAAGTTGGCGGTGATGATTGAGTTTTTACAAGGGCGTGGCAATCCTCATATTACGCCACGGCATTTGCAGCTGGTGGGAGAACTTACAGCAAAACTGCATATCGCTACTCAGGATTTTTCACAAAAGCGGGAGAATGAATTATCCCTAGCCGGCCTTAAAAAATTATTTGCGGGTATGGATAGGCGGGTTGATGAAATAAAAATTGGTTTGGAAAAAGAAATTGTGGCGGAACTGGAATTCCTAGAGAAAAATTTGCCTAAAGATTTGCCATCAGGAGTGGTGCATACCGATATTTTTCCTGACAATGTGTTTTTTGTTGATGGTAATACCGATCAGCCAGAGCTTTCAGGGATTATTGATTTTTATTTTTCCTGCAATGATTTTTATATTTATGATCTGATGATTGTGCTCAATGCTTGGTGTTTTGACGCTGCTAATCAGTTTGTGCCAGCAAGGGCGAAGGCATTATTTGAGTCGTATAATAAAATACGTCCTATTACGCAGGCAGAAAAAGCGGCAATGACTATATTGGTACGGCTCGCCGCCATGCGTTTTTTACTTACCCGCTGTGGTGCGTGGCTTAACCGTGTAGATGGTGCGTTAGTTAATATCAAAGACCCAATGGAATACTGGCAGAAACTAGAGTTTTATAGAAAAAATCCTGAGGTTTTTGCTTAGTAGTTATTGTGCCGTCCAGCCGCCATCAATGGTAAGGATTTCTCCGGTCATAGCGTTGCCATTCTCACCGCAAAGAAAAATTATAAGTGCTGCGATGTTTTCCGGTTTTACAAAGCGTTTGTTGGGTTGTTTTTCACCAAGCAATTTTGCGGTTGCTTCTTCAATGCTGATATTTTGCTCTTTAGCTTTATCTTCAATCTGTTTTTGTACAAGTGGAGTATGTACCCATGCTGGGCAAATGGCATTTACAGTAATATTGGTTTCAGCAGTTTCTAAGGCTACCACTTTGGTAAGGCCGACTATGCCATGTTTTGCCGCTACATATGCTGCTTTATGGGTAGAGGCAACTAGGCCATGAACCGATGCAATGTTGATAATTCTTCCAAAATTTTGCTTTCGCATTATTGGTATTGCGGCTTTAGTAGAATGAAAGCTTGCAGATAGGTTTATAGCAATTATTGCATCCCATTTATCATCAGGAAATTCTTCGGTAGGAGCAGTAAACTGGATGCCTGCATTGTTGACAAGAATATCTATACTGCCAAGTTGAGCCGCACAATCTGTTACCATTTGTTTTATTTCTGCTGGCTTACTCATATCTGCACCGGAATATACAGTTTTATTATTGTAAGTTTTAGGAAATTCAGAAACCAGCCCATCAATCATGCTTTTTTCTCCCATTCCATTTAGCATAATATTACAGCCTTGCTGTGCTAAAGTTCGGGCTATAGCTAAGCCAATGCCGCTGGTTGAACCGGTGATAATTGCATTTTTGCCTGTAAGTGTCATAAAATACCCTTTCTTTTTAGCTATTGGAAGAGGCGGATTGTAGCATAAAATATTGGTAATTCATAATATTAATATAAAAATATTTTTAACAAAAAATAATAAATTTATACTACATATAATTGTTATCTAGGATGTGATATTTGAGTATATAACTATATTGGTTAGCATATCGGTATATTTATTACTTGATAGTATTTGACCTTGCTGTAAAAAAACGTTATTCACCAACAACTAATCACTAACAACTGATAACTATCATTATGCACACATACCGTACCAATACTTGTAATGAACTTAATATTTCCCATGTTGGCAAAAATGTAAAACTTTCCGGCTGGGTACACCGCAAGCGCGATCATGGAAATTTATTATTTATAGATTTGCGTGACCATTACGGCATTACGCAGCTAGTGGCACAGAATCCTGAAGGCGGTGAGGGGGTTCAAGCTTTTGCAGATTTTGAGCCAATGTCTTCTGTATCGCTTGAAAGTGTTGTGGTGGTTGAAGGTAAGGTAATGAAACGTGCAGAAGGTACGGCTAATAGCAATATAGCAACTGGTGAAGTGGAAGTGGTGGTAACAAAATTCATGGTTGAATCGCGTGCGGAAATGCTGCCGCTACAGGTGAATTCTGATGCTCCTTTCCCTGAAGAAACCCGTCTGCGGTATCGTTTTCTTGATTTACGCCGTGAGAAATTACACATGAATATTATGCTGCGCTCGCAAGTTATTGCGTCTTTACGCAGGCGGATGATTGAGCAGGGCTTTAATGAATTCCAGACCCCGATTCTGACTGCATCTTCACCGGAAGGAGCGCGCGATTATCTGGTTCCTTCACGCATCCATCCCGGAAAATTTTATGCTTTGCCGCAAGCACCGCAGCAATTCAAGCAAATGCTAATGGTTTCCGGCTTTGATAAATATTTCCAGATTGCCCCATGTTTCCGCGATGAAGATGGGCGGGCGGATCGTTCCCCAGGGGAATTCTACCAGCTTGATATTGAAATGAGCTTTGTAACACAGGAAGATGTTTTTTCAGCAATTGAACCTGTTCTGCATGGTGTTTTCAGCGAATTTGGTGATAAAAAAGTAACTGATTATCCTTTCCCGCGTATTACCTATAAAGAATCCATGCTGAAGTATGGCAGTGATAAACCTGATCTTCGTAATCCTTTGATTATCAGTGATGTTACGGAAGTATGGCGTGGTTCTGGTTTTGGGATATTTAATAAAGTTATTGAAGGTGGCGGAGTTGTGCGGGCGATACCTGCGCTTGGTTGTGCTGATAAGCCGCGTAGCTTCTTTGATAATATGATTGAATTTGCCAAAAGCATGGGAGCACAAGGGCTGGCTTATATTATTTTTGAAAAAAATGGTGAAGCAAAAAGTCCGATTGCTAAATTCTTAACTCCGGAAAAATTGCAGGAATTAAAGCAGGTAGCAGGGGTTAAAGACGGCGATGCAGTGTTCTTTAGCAGTGGAGCGGAATTGGCTGCAGCTAAACTTGCTGGGCAGGTACGGGTGCACCTTGGTAATGAACTTAGTATTCTTGAGCAAGGAGTATTCAAATTCCTATGGGTAGTAGATTTTCCTTATTTTGAATATGATGAGGAAGAGAAGAAAGTTATTTTCAGTCATAATCCATTCTCTATGCCGCAGGGTGGGATGGAAGCTTTGCTTAGCAAAGATCCGCTGGATATACTTGCCTATCAATATGACATTGTGTGTAACGGGGTGGAGCTTTCAAGCGGTGCAATCCGTAACCATAAGCCTGATATAATGTATAAAGCTTTTGAGATAGCCGGTTATGGTGCAGATGTAGTTGATTCTAAATTTGGCGGGATGATTTCTGCATTCAAATTCGGCGCACCGCCGCATGGTGGTTTAGCTCCTGGGGTTGATCGTATGGTAATGCTACTTGCTGATGAGCCGAATATCCGTGAAGTTATTGCCTTCCCGATGAACCAGAAGGCCGAAGATTTGTTGATGCAGGCTCCAAATGTGGCTGATGAAAAGCAGTTGCGTGAATTGCATTTGCAATTATCACCAAAAGCTAAGCAAACATTGGCGGAAGAAGCGGAAAAGAAAAGCGCAGCCTAATTAGATTTACCTCTGAAGTTGTATTCCGGATTTTTTGCTTAGATGGCTTTTTGTTTTGCCATTTTGTTCTTATCTTTGCTGTAAAAGTTCCTGAGTTTTTTTAAACTTATCAAGTTCGTTTTTTATCTGCTCTTTATCGGTTTTGAATGATCTGAACTCATTTTTAATCCTATTTATTATGTTTATGGCTTCTTTTTGTGAGAATGTATTGACCACAATATAATTGTAAGAAAAATTTATCTCATAATTTGTTTTATTAGTGTTAGATTTTATTAAATCACGTTTTAATGGTATGCTGGTTTCCCTTAATTTCTCACTAATTGTTATGGTTTGCCTTATATCTTCCGGCAGTATTTTAATTTTAATATATGCGGAATTTTGGCTTTTAAGAGAATTTACAAAACTATCTTCTCCTGTTTTACTATTATTGTGACGTATAGTTTCAGTTTTTACCTCTATTCTTGGTAATTTAGGCTCTAATTTACTATAGCTCATGTATTAGGAGTTTTTCTTGTTTTCCTGTTTATTCATAAAATCTACAATAATCGGCACCACATTCTCACGGAATTTACGGCCATTGAAAATACCATAATGCCCAACACCTTTTTGCACATAATGCTTACGCATATTGTCCGGAAGGTTTTTGCAGAGTTTTTGCGCTGCTTCAGTTTGCCCTAAGCCTGAAATATCATCCAGTTCACCTTCTAATGTTAAGAGAGCGGTTTTGGTAATGGTTTCCGGTTTTACTTTTTTCTTATTATAAACAAACTCACCTCTAGGCAGTAAGTGGCGTTGGAAAACCTGATCTATGCAATCTAGATAAAATTCTGCTGGCAAATCGGAAACTGATAGATATTCATCATAGAATTTTTTATGGGCGCGCGCACTTTCCCCATCACCCACAACCAGATGATTATATAAATCTTTATGGGCGGTGATATGGCGGTCAAGGTTCAGGGTCATGAAGCCAGTAAGTTGTAAAAATCCTGGGTAAACACGGCGCATAAAGCCGGAGTAATTAGCAGGTACGCGAGTAATTACGGTTTTTTCAAACCATGGCAGAGGTTTATGGGTGGCAGATTCATTAACTTTGGTAGGGTTGACACGTGTATCAATAGGACCGCCTATCAGAGTCATAGAACTAGGGGCAAAATTATCTTTTGTTTCATTCATAACCGCCGCAGCAACTAAAACCGGTACAGAGGGCTGGCATACCGCCATTAAATGAACATTATTGCCAAGTTTACGAATAAATTCAATTGTGTAAGAGATGTAATCTTCTAAACGAAAATCGCCAAAGGAAGTAGGTACATGACGGGCATCCAGCCAATCAGTAATATATACATCGGTAAATGGCAGCATTGCTTCTACTGTGCCGCGTAGCAATGTTGCGTGATGACCGGACATCGGGGCAACCAAAAGTAATTTTGGCTGGTTTATTTTTCCTGATTTTTTAAAATGGATTAGACGGCAGAAAGGCTTTTCCATAATTATTTCTTCAGTAATATGGATATCTTTTCCAGAAACTTTAGTGTGAGTGATGCCGAATTCTGGTTTGGCATAGCGATGAGTCATGCGTTCCAGCACTTGTGAGGCGGCGGCAACATGTTTGCCATAGCTGGTATAAGACAGAGGACTGAATGGATGGCTGTGCAGCATGGCACTGGCATTTGCCATTATATTTATAGGTGTAATAGCGGCATAATGTATTTCATGAAAATGATATAATGGGCTATTATCGGTAATGTTCATCATTAGTTTATTCTCCTGCTGCAAATTGTAGCATAATTTTTTACACAATTTCATTGTACTCGGATTTTGATAAATAAATTATTAAATTTATGTGATAATTATAAAAATAAAGAGTTTTAAGTAGTTTGTTGTATTTTTATCAGAACTTGCTATTAACTTGTAGTCATGTACGCAAATGATTTTCATAAATTGGCCTCAAGCAGCCTTGATAACTTGGCGAATGCTCTGGATGAACTGGATTCTGATGGTATAATTGAAGTTGAATATCAAAATGATATTATAACTATTACAACTCAGCAAAAAAAGCAATTTATTGTTAATAAACACTCTCCTAGCAATCAAATATGGCTTTCTTCGCCAATTAGTGGCGGTTTGCATTTTTCTTATAACGGGACTGATAAAAACTGGCAAACGGTAGATGGAAAAGTGCTTGAACAGGTTCTTAAACATGACCTGAAAATTAGTGCCAATATAGAGGTTTTATTCTAGTATGAGCCGTTTTTCTGCCAATTTGCCTGTCCGTCCTAAAGGAAGTCTAAAAAACTTATGGCCACTATTACGTTATCTGAAGCCGTATAGGATACAAGTCCTGGGGGCTGGTCTTTCTTTGTTATTTGTTTCCGGAGCGGTTTTAGGTATGGGAGCTGCTTTGCGTTATCTGGTGGATAATGGGCTTAGCAAGGGCGATGTCGGGCTGTTAAATCAAGCATTTTTTATGCTTCTTGCGGTAATTATACTGCTGGCCTGTGCTTCATATTCCAGATTTTTTCTGGTTTCGTGGTTGGGCGAGAAGGTAGTAGCAGATATTCGCTCTGATATTTATAGGCATTTAATTTCTATGGATATCAGCTATTTTGAAAAGACGCGTACCGGTGAGCTGTTGTCACGCCTTACGACTGATACTACATTATTGCAAACAGTGATTGGTGGTTCGATACCGGTTGCTATCCGTAATAGCCTGATGTTTTTTGGCGGGTTTTCATTGTTGTTTATAACCAGTGCAAAACTCACCAGCTATTTGTTTTTAGTTGTACCAATTGTGGTGATACCAATAATTCTTTTAGGAAAAAAAGTACGTTCATTGGGAAGGGAATCACAGGAGAAGGTGGCGGATATAAGTGCGCATGCTGAAGAATCACTTAATTCTATCCGTACTCTACAGTCGCTTACCTTAGAGGAATATGAAAAACAGAATTTTAACTTACATGTGGAAGAAGCATTGCAGGCTGCTAATTCCCGTATTCGCGCCCGTGCTTTTTTAACGGCACTGGTTATTTTGTTAGTATTTGGGGCGATCATAACAGTATTGTGGCTTGGTGGTCATGATGTGCTGAATGGTAGTATAAGCGGTGGGCAATTGTCAGAATTTGTATTTTATTCAGTAGTGGTGGCGGGTGCGGTTGGTGCTATTTCAGAAGTTGTTGTGGATTTGCAGCGTGCGGCAGGAGCAGGGGAAAGGCTTAGCGAATTAATTACAATTCATCCTGAAATTACTTCACCTAACGATGTTGGGCAACTGGTAATAAACGAAGCCAATATTGATTTTGAGAAAGTGACGTTTTTTTATCCAACCCGTATTGACAAACCTGCGATTGAAAATTTTTCTTTATCCGTGGAAGCAGGACAAACTATAGCGTTGGTGGGGCAATCCGGTGCTGGAAAAACTACACTTTTTCAATTATTGTTGCGCTTTTATGATCCTTCGTCTGGGCGGATACGGCTTAATGGTCTGGATATAAAAGATATACCACTTAACAGGCTGCGTTCTGCTATTGGTATTGTTCCGCAAGATCCTGTAATATTTTCTATCAGTGCGCGTGAGAATATAAGGTTAGGCAATATAGATGCTACGGATGAGCAAATAGAGGCTGCGGCGAAAGCGGCGTCTGCACTCGAATTTCTAGAGAAACTTCCAAAGGGGCTGGATACTTATCTGGGCGAAAAAGGTGTACAGCTCTCAGGTGGACAAAGGCAGCGTATTGCCATTGCCCGCGCCGTTATCCGTGATCCTAAAATATTGCTGTTAGATGAGGCAACCAGTGCACTTGATTCAGAAAATGAATATCATATCCAAAAAGCACTGGAACTTGCTATGAAAGGGCGCACCACCTTTGTTATTGCCCACCGTCTGTCTACTGTTACCAAGGCAGACAAAATAATTCTGTTAAGTGATGGAAAAATAGAGGCAATCGGTACGCATCGTGAGTTGATGGAAAAAAGTCAACTATATGCTAGATTGGCAGAATTACAGATAAATCTTGCCGCATAAAATTTTTCTAGGGTTTGCATATTAATAGTGATAATTATTTATTATTATTAATCTGTTGATGTGTTATAATTATTATGTCAGAAGCTATCAAAAATCTTTATAAGATAGAAGGTGGAAAAGATAATGCGCGTAGACGTGTAGAAGTGGCCATGGATTGGCTATTATCAGAAAAAGCCGATGGTATTGGTGAACAACTTCTGCTTGATGCTTATGAATTGCATAAAAAGCCCATTACTATTTCTATAACTGAACATCATGATAATACTTATAATGATTTATTTGGTGAATATAAGATTGATATAACACCAGAAAGCTTGCGGGGAAATTTTCTTACAATTCGTTTGGCACGAGAATTGGTAAACGCAAGTAATCCTAACTTTCATGAGTTGGTACAAAAAATTGTTGATTTGGAATATACGTCTTATGACAAAATGCCAAAACTTGATGAACCAAAACTTACAAAGCGTAATGTTAAAGATTATGCAGAAAATTTTACCCTTAAACTAAGGGATGAAATGAATAATATATTGAATAGCGATCCATTTTATATTCGCTATATTAGTGAAGTAAAAAAACCTGCTGAGGCAGTTGCCAAGAGGGTTGCTGGTTTGCTAGGTGAAAGAAAACCTTTAATAACTACTGATAAGGTGGAGGTTAAGGGTGGTTTGTTGCAGCGCTTAGCTGAAGAAAAAGACAAGAAAACTCGGCATACACGTTAGGACGGATATTAGAGAACTATGATGGTGGTTTTTGAATTACTTGAAATTCAAATATAAAAGAACCAGCATTTAAGGTGTTGGGAGAAGTTTTACCGCAAGGTGATTTACCTGATGATTGTTTTCCCATTAAAAATTTACATACGATGGTCGCGATAATTGCGTCTAATGTTATGCCTATAGAAGGTCAGGAAAGTTTTTTTGCAAAAAAGAAAGAATTAAGTAAAGAGGAATTTAATAGATTTGTTAAATATTTAGCTAGGAATAATATAGGAATAGAAACTAATACCCTTGAAGATTTATTTGCAGGGTTTAGTAGTGAATTTGAGAAATTCAAAACTAGCATAGATGGTAATATTAAAGCCATCACTGGCGGTAACAAGTGGGCTGATGGGATAAAAACAGGTAAAACTAATGGCTATAAATTGAATGTTGTTAATAGCTCGGATAGTTTCAAAGGTAGATATTAAAGCTGGTGCCTGAACCACGTCATTTGCCGTTTGGCATAATGGCGGGTGGCGGTTTGGCATTTTTCTATCGCTTCTGCTAGGCTTACTTCACCATTTAAGTAGTTTGCCAATTCGCGCACACCAATAGTTTTCATAATTGGCAAATTATCAGGAAGATGTAATGTTGTTAATTGGGTTACTTCTTCCAGTGCGCCCATATCTAACATTTTCAAGAAGCGGTCATCGCAGCGTTTATAAATTTCTTCACGTGGCAGTTCAATTTTTATTATTTCTATTTCATCAGCGGAATATGGTGGGATAACTTCCCGTTTCTGCCACCAGGAAAGATTTTTGCCGCTGCCCAGCCATACTTCATATGCCCGTATCAGCCGCTGTTTATCAAACACTTTCAGCCGTTCAAAAAAAGCCGGGTCTATTGCGCGCAGGCGTTCGCTGAAAGCTTCTTTACCCATTGCTTCATAATCGCTTATGGCTTGGGCACGCACGCTTTCATCAATATCGGGAATTTCTGCAATGCCATTTGTAAGGGCTTTGATATATAATCCTGTGCCGCCCACTACAATTGGTGTGAGGCCTTGCGTTCTTGCCCAGTCAATTTCCATTTTGGCATAGCGCAACCACACGCCGGCCGAGCAATGTTCGTTTGCAGCCATTGTGCCGTATAATTTATGGGGTATGAGAGCTTCTTCTTCATGGGTAGGGCGGGCGGTAAGGATACGCAGGTCGCTATAAACCTGCTGGCTATCCGCATTTATGATGACGCTGGGCATTTTTTCCGCTAAGGAAAATGCAAATGCTGACTTGCCGCTGGCAGTTGCCCCTACAATTATTTTAATATTTGGAAGTTGATTTATGGATTTTGTCATTACGTTACTTGCTGACCCTAAAAAAATAGCGTTATCTGAGGCTTTTGTGCAGTCTATGGTGCTGTCGCTTGCTGCGCAAGATGTTGTTGTACAAAAAACCGAAAAACGGGCAGATGATATTGCTTATGATTTATATGTTAATGGTGCTGCGTACTCAGTACTCGGCAAGCTAGTTCAGGAAATACTGGAAGACCAGCCTTATGATGGTATTGTACAGGAAGTCGCAACCCGCCATAAAAAACTACTGATTAGTGACATGGATTCTACCATGATAACGGTGGAATGTATAGATGAATTGGCAGATTTTGTCGGCAAAAAAGCCGAGGTTTCGCAAATAACCGAACGGGCTATGAATGGCGAGTTGAACTTTGAAGCAGCACTCACTGAACGGGTGGCGTTGCTTGCGGGAATGCCGGAGGCAGTGCTTCAGGAATGTTATGACGAACGGGTAAAAATGATGGCAGGGGCAAAAACTTTGCTGGATTCTTTCAAAAAACAAGATGGTTACACTATTCTGGTTTCAGGAGGTTTTACCTTTTTTACCTCGCGGGTGCGCAAAGAGTTGGGTTTTGATGCTGATTTTGCCAATGAGCTGGAGATAGTAGACGGCAAACTTACCGGTAAAGTAAAACTGCCAATCCTTGGCAAAGAAGCCAAACTTAAAACCTTGCAGGATACTTGCCAAAAAATGGGCATTTCACCAGCGGAAGTACTGGCTATTGGTGATGGGGCAAATGATTTGCCGATGCTTATGGCAGCGGGGCTTGGGGTTGCCTACCATGCAAAGCCAGTGGTGCGGGCGCAGGCAGATGCCCAGCTAAACCATTGTGATTTATCATCTTTGGTTTGGGTCGCTTAGCAGCCGCTACTTTTGCGTTCAGCAGCTTTTTGATAAGTAACGCCATCTTTTTCTATATGTGATAAAAACAGGGTTGGTCTTGAGAGGTTATAATGGTACGCGGTATCAATTACAAAATCAGGGTGACCATCATTATTAAGATCACCAGACCATATTAAATTAGGAAAATTGTCATCGCTTTGGGTTGGGGCAGTTAGGGGTATTTCTTTGCCTTCAATCTTGGCGATTAGCTGATAAGCATCATTAATTTCATATCCATTACCTTTTATTTGGAGATCGGATCTATTGAATAGTTTTACTGATGATTTTTTCCCTTTTATTTCAATTGATTTATCGGAGTAAATTGTATCATTGATATCTTTTTGCCAATCATAAAAAAAATAGGTTTCAATAATGCTGTTGTTTTTTAATTCAATCCCCTTTACGAGAAATAAAGCGTTCTTATCTGACGAAATTTCTTTGCCAGTAAAAGTTTTTTTGTCTTCATCTGTAATAGGGTCTTGTACGGTTTTTACCTTAAGTTTTATATGTTTAGTGATGATTTTTCTGTCTGAATTAATGAGTGCAATCCAATTTTCTCCATTGCTTACATCGGTAACTTCATCGCCATGGTAGAATTGATTCATTAAAATACTGATTTTATTATCTTTTGCCGCATCGTTTGCGTAGCTGTTGCTTATGAAAGAAAGTAGGGCGATATTAAAGAAATACGTGAAGTATTTGAATTTCATAGATAATATAAATATATAATCAATTAAAGTGGTGCGGATGGAGGGACTTGAACCCCCACGCCTCGCGGCGTCAGAACCTAAATCTGATGCGTCTGCCAATTTCGCCACATCCGCTTGCTTTAAGTAACATTGTAGTAAGCTAAGTGATATTGATATGGTATATTTTTGTTATATTACAATAAGTTAAAAATATATTTTTTATCTTTTTCTACTTGCCTCTAGTAAAAGCTGCGTAGTTCTATTATATTAGAAACTAAGAAGCAAATACAATCTTAAGCTAAAAATCAAAATTATTATAAAATTTATCAGGACAATATGCAAAATAAATCATTATCGGCTATTTTTCCAATACTTCCTTTGCGTGATATAGTGGTATTTCCTTCCATGGTTGTACCATTATTTGTTGGGCGTGAAAAATCGGTGCGTGCATTGGAAGAGGTAGTAAAACATTCAGGTAAAATTTTAATGGTTACCCAAAAAAATGGCGGGGTTGATGAGCCGCGTGAGAGTGATATTTATCACATGGGGACAATTGGAAATATATTACAGCTATTGCGCCTACCTGATGGTACGGTAAAAGTTTTGGTAGAAGGTGTAGCAAGGGCGAAAATTACTGAATTCCTTAATAATCAGGATTATTTCCAAGTAGTAGCGGAGCTTGCGACCGAAGAAGAGGGAAACAAGGAAGAAGCTGCGGCAATGTTTCGCACGGTGCTCGGGCAATTTGAACAATATGTAAAACTGAATAAAAAAATCCAGCCGGAAACATTAGGCACTGTTAGTAAAATTACTAATCCTAGCCTACTTGCTGATACTATTGCTGCCCATATGTCGGTGGATATTAATGAAAAGCAGAAAATATTGGAAATGCTAAATGTTACAGTTCGTCTGGAGCATATTTTTTCGCTTATGGAAAATGAAATTTCTGTACTTAATACTGAACGCAGGATTCGTTCGCGGGTAAAAAGGCAGATGGAAAAAACCCAGCGTGAATATTATTTGAATGAGCAGATGAAAGCTATTCAAAAGGAATTAGGTGAGGGTGAAGACGGTAAGGATGAGATTGGTGAATTAGAGGAAAAAATCAAAAACCTGAAATTATCCAAAGAAGCCAAAGAAAAAGCTTTCGCCGAAATTAAAAAACTGCGTTCTATGAATGCTATGTCGGCTGAGGCTTCGGTTATCCGTAATTATCTAGATTGGATTATTTCCATACCTTGGAAAAAGCCAACGCGTATTATAAGTGATTTGAAGAATGCGCAGAAAGTATTGGATACTGATCATTATGGACTGGAAAAAGTCAAAGAACGCACTTTAGAATATCTGGCGGTTCAGCAGCGTACTAAACAGGTAAAAGGGCAGGTGCTATGTATCGTTGGCCCTCCTGGAGTTGGTAAAACTTCATTAGCTAAATCTATCGCGCGGGCGACAGGTCGTAATTTTGTGCGTATTTCCCTTGGTGGCGTGCGTGATGAGGCTGAGATTCGCGGGCATCGCCGTACTTATATAGGTTCAATGCCAGGGAAATTGATTCAATCAATGAAAAAAGCAAAATCCAGTAATCCGCTGGTGTTGCTTGATGAGATTGATAAAATGGGTTCTGATTCACGCGGTGATCCAGCAGCAGCACTTCTTGAGGTGTTAGATCCTGAACAAAACAAATCCTTTAATGATCACTATCTGGAACTGGATTATGACTTGTCGGATGTAATGTTTTTGGCAACGGCAAATTCGCTTAATATGCCGCGTCCTTTGCTTGACCGTTTGGAAATCATTCGTATTCCGGGTTATACTGAGGATGAGAAGATTAATATCGCCAAACAATATTTGATTCCGAAGCAGGTAAAAAATAATGGCCTTAAAAAAGGTGAATGGTCGGTTTCTGATGAGGCATTACGCGAAGTTATCCGCTATTACACGCGTGAATCCGGTGTGCGGAATCTTGAGCGTGAAATTGCTAATATGACCCGTAAAGCGGTAAAGGAAATTTTGCTTAAAGGTAAAAATGCGGTGAAAGTTACTGCTGGGAATCTTGGTAAATTTGCTGGTGTGCGCCGCTATTCTTACGGTGAGGCAGAAAAAGAGGATTTAGTTGGGGTTGTTACTGGACTTGCATGGACAGAAGTTGGCGGTGATCTACTGGTTATTGAAGCTGTAACTATGCCTGGTAAAGGCAAAACCTCAATTACCGGTAAATTAGGTGATGTTATGCAGGAATCGGTGCAGGCGGCAATTTCCTATGTACGTTCACGCTCATTGGATTTTGGTATTATTCCGCCTGTTTTCCAGAATAAAGATATACATATCCATGTTCCGGAAGGGGCGACCCCGAAAGATGGCCCTTCAGCTGGTATTGCCATGACCACGGCGATTGTTTCTATTCTTACAGCTATTCCTGTTAGGAAAGATGTGGCGATGACGGGTGAGGTTACATTGCGTGGGCGCGTATTGGCTATTGGCGGGCTTAAAGAAAAGTTATTGGCGGCTTTACGTGGTGGTATCACAACGGTATTAATACCTCAGGAAAACGTTAAAGATCTTGAAGAAATACCGGATAATGTGAAGAAGGAAATAAAGATTATTCCTGTTTCCACAGTGGATGATGTGTTGCGCGAGGCACTTGTTCGTTTTCCAGAACCTATAGAATGGGTAGAGCCAAAGATAACTACCCCAGTTTTGGTTAAGCCGGATGGTGAAGCTGGGGTTATTACCCATTAAATTGGAAATGTAGAAATATTGCATTTTTACATATATTTTTTGGTAATTTTTATTACTTAATGGGTAATATTTTCAAAAAAGCTTCATAAAAGCTTCATAAAACTTTGGTTGTTTTGCTGTATACTGACACTATGTAAACTAGAAAAGTTTTGTTCTGGAATAGTGGTATTTTGATAAATGACTGAAAAACAAATAGAAATGATGGTAAAAGACGATACCCCACCAGCTGCGGTTAGTGGTGCTGTAGTGGTTGGTGATCAGAAAAATGCAGGCGATAATGCGCAAAAAATCTTAGAAATCTCAAAAAAACCAGAAGGAACAGCAAGTAAAGGTGAAAAAGTTTTTAACTGGACGGCTTATACCGGCCTTAATTATTGGGTAAATCTTGTATCATCTATCGCTATTGCTGATTATTTTGTTAATCTGGGCGGTCGTGATAAGCTTAACGACAGGATTAACAGTACAGCAAGGCTATTGGAAAAATTCAAAGTTCCCATAAAAAAAGCACATCACAATAGTAAGATTGGGTGGGAAACTTTTGCTCTTACCAGTGGCGGATTGATTTTACTAGCCCCACTTAAATGGATGGAAGATAACAAACGTCCTATTGTGCATTGGTTGAATAAAAAGTTTGGCGTAGAACAAAAAACTGCCGATGGCCGTGAAAAAACGCCTGAAGAAATCCATATTGAACAGGAGCAGCCAAAACAGAGCTGGGGCAATGTAATTTTACGCCGCATTGCCGGTACTGCAGCTGTTGTGGCGGTAGGGATGGGGCTTGACCATTTCGCACGCGGTACAAAAATATTAGATCCAGAACATCATAATTTGGGAGGTGGGCGCATCATTACCCATGATTCAAAAGTGCAAGGTGGAAAAGATCGTGTTACTGATTTTATTTTTGATAAAATTAATAATGTTTCTGGGAAATTACGTGGCAAAAGATTTGATAAGAATGAGATTGTAAGCCGCTGGACCAAGTTTGCCATTCTTGATTCTGTATTTACCGTAATAACTGCTGTGGTTATGAAAATGACCAATGGTGCAAAAAAAGGGAAAATGCCTCAGGAAATAGATGATAGTAATGACCCGCCTGTTATAGACGATAGGATCAATAGGATTGTTACAGCTGATGAAAGAGCGGAAAACCACAAGATGTTTTGTGATAAAGTAGGAAAGCGCGCAAAGGACATTATTGATTATAAACGTAGCGGTAAGATACCGTCTGGCAGTTTTATAGATTCTGTTCAGAAAAGTGATTCTATGTCAGCAGGTATAAGCGTATAAAATTATACGTTTATTCGCTTTCTTTTGAAGCACTCAGGATTATATCCGCAAATTCACTAAGGTAAACAGAGCCCTTCACGGTACGCTGGATAATAACGTTGCGTTTGTCTTGTTTGTCACGGGTGCGTTTTACAAGTTTGGCATTTTCTAAAGCGTCAATAGCACGGCATATGGCAGGCTTAGAAATCATAAGCTCTTCTGATAAAGATTTGATGCTGTGTGGAGAAGGTATTAAATAGATATTAAGTAAAACAGCGGTTTGACGTGCTGATAAATCCAGAGGCATTTTTTGTAATGCTGCTGAGGTTACTCCATGCCAGAAAGATAGTGCGCGGATTGCTTTTGATGACCCAATTTTTTCTTCTTTAGCACGAACTGCCATAATTTTCCTTTATTAATTTATATAATGCTCTGATTCCCATTGCTTCGCCACCATGTGGACGACCTGCCTTGTTTTGCAGATTCCATGCCATCATGTCAATATGAATCCACGATGATGTGTTAATAACAAACTCCTGTAGATATAATGCAGCAGTTATAGCCCCTCCATAAGAACTATCAGGGTCGTTGCTTAAGTCGGCATTGGCGGTGTCCAGTTGGCTACGATAGTCTTTCCATAGTGGCAGACGCCAGAGAGGATCGGACTCACGTTCGCTGATTTCAGCTAGTTTATTCGCCAGCTTATTGTCGCTTGTAAAAAATGCAGGGATTTCAGTTCCGAGTGCTACGCGCGCTGCTCCCGTAAGCGTTGCACAATCAATTAGCAAATCGGGTTTATCGCTGTCGGCCTCAAATAGAGCATCACATAAAATCAAGCGGCCTTCAGCATCAGTATTGCCGATTTCAACATTTATGCCTTTTCTGGTTGGGACTATATCAAGCGGACGCATGGCGTTGCCAGATACGGCATTTTCTACGATGGGTAATAAAATACGAAGTTGTACTGGAAGTCCTGTTTCTATGATGACTCGGGCAAGGGCTAGAACATTAGCTGCACCACCCATATCTTTTTTCATTAATTTCATTCCGCTTCCGGTTTTAATATCTAGTCCTCCAGAGTCAAAAGTAACACCTTTACCGACCAATGTAATTTTCGGGGCATTTTTACGGAGGAAGTTGATATCGACAAGATGTGGCGGGATGCTTGCCGCTTTTCCAACCGTGTAAATCATCGGATAGTTTTCTTTAAGCAACTCTTCGCCTTTGATAACGGATATTTTGCCTTTATGTTTTTTCGCCCATGTTACTGCTTCGGCAGATAGTGATTCCGAGTTCATATCATTGGCTGGTGTGTTTATCAGGTCACGTGCCCAGCAAATTGCTTCAAAGAATGATTTCGTAAGTGGAATATTGCAATTTTTTGGTGCAACAAGTTGTGGGAATTTTTTGCTGCTTTTTTTGTAAGTAGAAAATTCATAAGTCGCCAGTGACCAACCCAGAGCTAAATTGCTTGCTTCATCTTCTTTAAAATTACCTTCCAGATGATAATTCCCCTCCGGCAGCTTATTAGGCAGGTGGGCGATACTCCAGATATTTAGTGGAAACTCAACGCCACTAAGAATTTTATCTATCCCTCCATCTAGGGTTGGAAGCACAATATAGCTTCCGGCTTTGGCAGTAAAATTATTGATTGCCAGCCATTTTTTAAGCTCAGTTGGTTGCTTTTTCAGCCATGCCGGAAAGGTTTTTTCCGTAAGCAGGCAAATAGGGTGGCTTGGGGTTTTTGATTTGATGATGATAGGATGGGTATGAGGCATAAGTTCCTTATGTGGCTATGTTATACTAAAAATTATATCAAAAATACCTAACAAAATTCGGGTGTTGAGACAATAATATTAATATAATTTATATTTATTAACCAGCTGTAATGAAATTGTCACAATTATGTGATACATTCTTTTAACTGGTAAAAATCTAATTTTGACTTTGTGGGATTAAAACATGAACCTTAAATATATAAGTTATGGCATCGCAATTGTTTTATCCATTGCGCAATACAGTTCTGTATTTTCGGCCTCTGCGGCTGATGGTATTGTAATAAACAACCCAACTTCTAAAAAGATTATTGAAGGGCAGATTTTAGTTCATGTCAAGGCTGGTGTGTCAGATGCTGATTTTACTAAATTAATGAAAGAAAAAGGGCTAAAGGTAAGGCATAAAATACATAAAGACTCTCAGATATGGATCGTAGGAGTTACCCCTAAGACAGAACAAAAGGCAATTGATGAAATATCTACCCACAGATATATTGAAAATGTAGAGGCTGATGAAATTGTTGAGCCTCTGGCTGATGTTAATGACCCTGCTTATTTATCTCAATGGGCGTTAAAAAAAATGCAAGTTCCTTTGGCATGGGATAGCGGTATGGGTAAAGGGGTGATCGTTGGAGTTGTTGACTCAGGGGTTAACTATAACCATTCTGATTTATCAGCAAATATGCTGCCTGGATGGAATTTTTTTAATAATAATAATGATCCGCAGGATATGTATGGACACGGAACTCTGGTTGCTGGGATAATAGGTGAAGTTGGGAATAATGGAATTGGTGGTGCTGGTGTTGCTAATAAAGTAAAAATACTGCCAGTGCGTATTGCATCTGATACAGGAGGAACTTCTATTGGCGGTATATATCAAGGTATGTATTGGGCATATGAACACGGCGCTAGTATAATAAATTTGAGTTGGGGAAAGATCACCAATGACTCTATTGTTAATTCTGCGGCTAAGGATTTGCAGAGCAAAGGGGTTTTAATTGTTAATGGTGCAGAAAATTCAGGAACAAAGAAACCGTATACTGATTCCCCTTATTTATTGACGGTTGGTGCTACGGATAAAAATGACGTTGTATGGGTGAAGTCAAGTTTCGGTTCGTACGTTGATTTGGTTGCGCCAGGTGTAGATATTTATTCAACGACAAGAACGGGATTATATAAAACTTCATCTGGTACATCATTTTCTACCCCAATGGTTGTGGCTGTTGCAGCATTGGTGAAATCAGTTAATCCCAAATTGTCACCAGAGGCTATTGAGCAAATATTGAAAGAAACTGCCGATGATAGAGGTGATGTCGGATATGATATTCATTATGGGTATGGACGGGTGAATGCTGCCAAAGCAGTATCAAAAGCAAAATCTTTAATTGATAATATTATTCCGCTGGTAGCAATTAAGTCTCCTATCAATGGTGCAAACATTACCGGAGATATTAATATATCTGCCAGTGCTTCTGATAATGTGGGTGTGGATAGGGTTATTTATAGGATAAATGATGCTTATTTTGCCGTTTCTAAAGCTCCGCCGTATCAGGTTGTTTGGAATACACGGTCATCTTCAAATGGAGTGGCAAAAATAACGGCATATTCTTTTGATAAATTAGGTAACAGAAGTTCTGCATCTAATGTGACTGTTACAGTAAATAATATTGATAGTGATACTGTTCCGCCAAGCGTTACTATTTCTACGCCTGTTAGTGATGATGACGTATCTGGAATAGTTAACTTAACAGCTAATGCTCATGATAATGTTGGAGTCACACAAGTTAATTATAGGATAGATGGTGTCTATTTTAAATCTTCAAAGATACCCCCTTACAAAGTGCAATGGGATACTAGTTCTTTATCCGGATTTCATGATATAACGGCATTGGCGGTGGATGCTGCTGGTAATAAAAGTTTAGTATCTGCTCCTGTGAGTGTACGAATAGTGTCTGGTGGAGGGGATGGTGGTGTAGGCGGTGGTGGCAGGTAAATAAGATAGCTTTTTTGTTATGACTGAATTTTGCTATAGTCTATAGCAGTCAAACATCCAGCTCATCAATAACTACCCGTTCGCGGGTTTGTTCCTGAATGAAGGTGAAGCGGTGTTCAGGTTTGCGTCCCATTAATTGTTCCACTCGTTCGCTGGTGCGCTCGCTGTCCTCTTCATCAATTAGTACTTTAAGCAGAACCCGGTTTTGCGGGTTCATGGTGGTTTCTTTTAGTTGTGGCGGGGTCATTTCCCCTAAACCTTTAAAGCGTCCGACTTCTACCTTGGCGTTTCCTTTAGCGTGATTGGCGATGATTTGGGTTTTTTCCTTTTCGTCCTGCGCATAGTAGGTTTGGTTGCTGATAGTGATGCGGAAAAGAGGAGGGCGGGCGAGGAATAAATGGCCGCCGCTAATTAATTTTGGCATTTCCTGATAGAAGAAAGTCATAAGTAGTGAAGCGATATGCGCACCATCCACGTCCGCGTCAGTCATGATAATAACTTTTTCATAACGCAGGGCATCAGGGCTGTAATGTGCGCCGCTACCACTACCCAGAGCCAGAACTAAATCAGATAATTCCTGATTGGCTTTGATTTTGTCTAAGCTTGCACTGGCTACGTTTAAAATTTTTCCGCGTAAAGGGAGAATGGCCTGCGTTTCGCGGTTGCGAGCCTGTTTTGCGCTGCCGCCCGCGGAGTCACCTTCTACAATAAAAATTTCTGTGCCTTTATTGGTGGAACGGGAGCAATCAGCGAGTTTACCCGGAAGCCGCAGGCGGGTGGTTACGGCTTTGCGGCTGACCTCTTTTTCGGATTTGCGGCGCAGGCGTTCTTCCATGCGCTGTATTATAAGGGCAATAAGCCTGTTGCTGTTTTCAGGGTCGCCAGTGAGGTAGTGATCAAAATGGTCACGCATGGCATTTTCCACTAATTTACTCGCTTCTGCGCTTACCAGACGGTTTTTGGTTTGTCCTTGGAATTGAGGGTCACGGATAAAGAGCGATAGCACAATTATAGCACCACCTAAAATATCTTCACCTTGTGCCTGAACGATTTTTTTATTGCCGCTAAGTTCGCCATAAGCGCGGACACCTTTATTGATTGCTGACCTAAGGCCTGCCTCATGTGTTCCGCCGTCAGGTGTGGGGATGGTGTTGCAATAGGTGCTGATATAAGTTTCTTCATCCTGCGGCCAATCAACTGCCCATTCAATGCGTCCCATTTTTCCTGCCAGTTCAGCTTCACCACAAAAAGGCTGGGCGGTGATAGTTGGGCGGTCAATTAGTTGTTGGGTTAGAAAGTCACGTAGGCCATTGGGAAAATGGATGGTGTCTTCGGCAGGAGTTTCGCTGTCCTCAGGAAGAAGTGATGGATCGCATTTCCATAAAATTTCTACCCCACGGAAAAGATAGCCTTTGGAGCGTGCCAATTTATAAAGCTTTTCAGGGCGGAATTTACCTTTGCCAAAAATTTCACTGTCAGGGCGGAAAGCAACAGTGGTACCGCGCCCCTTTGGAGATTGTCCGATTTCTTTTAGTTTGCTGGTGGGTTCACCGCGGCTGTAAGATTGGCGGTATATAGTTTTATTCCGTACTACTTCTACTTCTAGATAATCAGAAAGTGCGTTTACAACTGAAATACCAACACCATGCAGACCGCCGGAAGTGTCATAAACCTTGCCACCGAATTTTCCGCCGGAATGCAGCATGGTAAGGATTACTTCCAGAGCCGATTTTTTCGGGAATTTAGGATGCGGGTCAATAGGGATGCCACGCCCGTTATCCCGTACTATAATAATATTGTCGGGTTTTATTTCCAGCTCAATACTGCTGGCAAAACCCGCCACCGCCTCATCCATGGCATTGTCAAATATCTCATTGACGAGATGGTGCATGGCATTTTCATCGGTGCCGCCGATATACATGCCTGGGCGTCTGCGGACAGGTTCAAGCCCTTCTAATACCTCTATATCATCAGCAGTATATGAATTGTTGGCGTTATTATTTTTAGATGTAAATAGGTCGGACATGCCTGAATGACTGGGTTATAAGGTTATATGATGCTTAGATTACTAAAGGATTTGGTTATTAAGTAAACTTTTTTCTTTATAATCATTTTATCATATAGTCATCTACATCTATATTGCAATGCAGCGCAAAAATTTGCATTAAACACTTGCAAACTAGTTGGTTTTTCGTATCTATGTTGTTTTATAACTTGTGTAATTTCTAGAAATTTATTTATCACTTTGGAGTGACAACTTATTAGAAGTAACATAATAATCAACTTTCGGAGAAAATATGGCTAAAGCGGCAAAAACAACTGTAAATGAAATTCCTGCAAACGGTGATGCTCCTGTTACTAAAGAGCTTCTGCTTTCGCTCTATCGTGAGATGCTTGCTATTCGCCGTTTTGAGGAAAAAGCCGGCCAGCTTTATGGTATGGGCTTGATTGGTGGTTTCTGTCATTTATATATTGGTCAGGAAGCCGTGGTGGTGGGAATGCAAAGCTGTATAACCCCTAATGATGCGGTGATAACCAGCTATCGTGATCACGGTCATATGATTGCCTGCGGTATGGATCCTAAAGGTATTATGGCTGAGCTTACCGGAAGGATAGATGGCTTTTCTAAAGGTAAGGGGGGGTCAATGCACATGTTCTCCACCGAGAAGCATTTTTACGGTGGGCATGGTATCGTAGGGGCGCAAGTGCCGCTGGGAACTGGGATTGCCTTTGCTCATAAATATCGCGCTAATGGTGCGCTTAGCTTGGTGTATTTCGGTGATGGTTCAGTAAACCAAGGTCAGGTTTATGAAGCATTTAATATGGCAAGTCTGTGGAAGCTTCCGGTTATTTATATTATTGAAAATAACGAATATGCGATGGGGACTTCGGTAAAACGTAGTCATTCTACCACTGAGCTTTTCCGTCGCGGTGAGGGTTTTGGTATTTTTGGCAAACAGGTCAATGGTATGGATGTGGTGGCGGTGCGTGAAGCCGGTGCAGAAGCGGTGGCGCATGTGCGTGCTGGCAAAGGCCCATTTTTATTGGAAATGAAAACTTACCGTTATCGCGGTCACTCAATGTCTGACCCTGCAAAATATCGCAGCAAAGAAGAGGTTGAGGATTATAAAGAGCATCGCGACCCGATTGAAGGCTTGAAAGCCTATTTAATTAGGGAAAAATTTGCAAGCGAAGATTCCTTAAAGGAAATTGATAAAGAAATAAAAGCTATAGTGGCAGAGGCAGCGGATTTTGCCCAAAAATCTCCAGAACCACCGGAAAGCGAGTTATGGACTGATGTATTGGTTTAGTAGCTTGTAGTATATAAATATTATTGATTGAATTCGTAAAAAGCCCCAGCGAAATGCTGGGGTTTTTTTGTGTCTTTGTTTTCTATATTTCCCATAAAGTTGATTGACTATCCCATAAAATTACGATAAATTCCCATTAATACCCATAAAATCCCAATAATTACCGTAATCCACGTTAAAAACAGACAAAAATGCTTTTTTTATCAACATTTCAAAATCGCATAGATAAGAAGGGGCGGGTTTCCGTTCCTGCACAGTTTCGTGCGGTTCTGGCGGCTAAAGTGTTGGCGAATGATTTTCAGGGAATTGTTGCATATCAATCACCACTTAATGATTGTATTGAAGCTTGCGGTATGAGTAGAATTATTAAGCTTAATGAACGGATTGAATCGTTTGACCCATATTCTCAAGAGCGCGATGCTTTTGTAACAACCCTGTTTGGTGAATCAGTGCAGTTGTCATTTGATGGGGAAGGGCGGGTGATGCTGCCTGAGCAACTGATTTCTGCTGCTAATCTGAAGGAACAGGCAACCTTCGTGGGTAAAGGCGAAGTTTTCGAAATTTGGGAACCGCAGACATTTGCAGAGTATGCAAAACGTGCTCGTGCTCTGGTACAGGAAAAACGCTTCATGATGAAAGGGCAGTCATCATGAATTCGCAAATAGAACATAAACCCGTAATGCTGAATGAAATGCTTGATTGGCTTGCGCCTAAAGAAGGCGGTATTTATGTGGATGGTACTTTCGGTGCTGGAGGTTATAGCCGTGCGATATTGAAAACTGCTAATTGCAAAGTGTACGCCATTGATCGCGATCCAAGCACTAAAAGATTTGCAGAATTGTTAGAAAAAGAATTCCCTAACCGCTTTGTGTGGATACTGGGAAATTTCGCTGACATGTGCGAATTGCTCGCCAGCCATGGCGTGAATAATGTTGATGGAATTGTTTTAGATCTCGGGGTTTCTTCTATGCAGTTGGATATTGCTGAGCGTGGTTTTTCCTTCCGCAATGATGGTGCCTTGGATATGCGCATGTCCAGTGAGGGAATTAGTGCGGCAGATGTTATTGCCAGTGCCGGTATAGACGAGCTTGCTGATATTTTTTATTATTATGGTGAGGAAAAAGCCGCAAGGCGTGTGGCGCGGGCGATAGATGTAGCACGTAAAACCCAGCCAATTACCCGTACGTTGCAATTAGCAGAAATTATTCGTGGTGCGATTCCTAGTAAACAAGGAAAAACTCACCCAGCGACCCGCAGTTTTCAAGGGCTTCGCATTTATATAAATCAGGAATTTGACGCTATTGAGTCTGCCCTTTTTGCTGCCGAGAAGTTACTTGGTGCTAGTGGAAAGCTTATTGTTGTGAGCTTTCATTCATTGGAAGACAGAATCGTCAAACGTTTTACCCACTCCCGTTGTGGTAAGCTTGGGGAGCATTCACGGCACGTACCTGAACTTAGAGATAAGTTTAGAAAAAATGCTGTTAATGCTCCCTCTTTTTTCTTACCAAAGCCAGAGAAACGTACAGCAAATGAAAAAGAATTGAAAATAAACCCCCGCGCCCGTAGCGCAACTATGAGAATGATTACGCGTGGTGGGGTGTTGCAATGAGTCGCCTGTCTTTTATTGCGATATGGATTGCTGTTATAGTGGGGTCTGCCTTTATACTTTACCGCGTGAAATATGAAGTTCAATCACTAAAAGCGCAGGTTATAGAAGTAAATAAAGACATAGCACAGGAAAAGGAAACCCTACGTGTGGTTTCTGCGGAATGGTCTTATCTTAACAGGCCTGAACGCTTGAAAATATTGGCAGATAAATATTTGAACGGGCAGGAAATAACCGTAGGGAAGGTTGCAGAAGTTGAAGCAATTGCTTTTCATAAACAAGCTGTTGCATCTGCTGGTACGGATGACGATGTGCGGGCTATACTTGCATCATATGTTGGTAATTCTGAAAAACCGTGAGCGATATTTGTGCAGAGGACGACAACCAGAGTAATAATTAAAGAAAGTACAGGTAGAAGAATCATTGAACAAAGCCGTATGCGTATGCTTTGTGTCGGGTTTTTCTTTATTTTATGCTTTGCGAGCATAAGTTTTAG
>CAUJIB010000016.1 GCA_963205245.1 Pseudomonadota bacterium | reverse complement strand
ACCATTGCCGGTTGCCCGCACACCCATAAGGAGGGCGTTAAGCCTATCCTGAATATATCCTGTTAAAATACCGTTTTCAATCAGTACATTACGGCTGCTGGGAGTGCCTTCGTCATCAATAGAAATTGAGCCGCGCCGATTCGCAATAGTTCCGTCATCAACCACGGTTACGCCCAAGCTTGCGACTTGCTTGCCGATAAGGCCTGAAAAAGCTGATGTTCCCTTACGGTTAAAATCACCCTCCAAACCATGCCCGATGGCTTCGTGCAGCAGAACGCCACACCATCCAGAACCAAGTACCACTGGCATTTCTCCCGCAGGGGCAGGAATGGAATCTAGATTCACCAAAGCTTGTCTTAAGGCTTCACTTGCTTGTTTTTTCCAGTTTGCCTCACTTATATAATCAGCATAGCCAACTCGCCCGCCCGCACCGCTAGAGCCTGTTTCCATCCGCCCGTTTTGCTCGGCTATAACGCTGATATTTAGGCGTACAAGCGGACGAATATCATGGGCAGTTTGTCCATCTGGTCTTATTATTTGTACCGCTTGCCAATGACCGGAAAGAGATGCGGAAACTTGCTTTACCCTTGGATCACGATTGCGTAGATATATATCAATATGTTGTAAAAGTTCAATTTTTTCCTTAAAATTGACTTCTTTAAGTGGATTCATGTCAGTATAAAGCTGAGAATTTGTGCCAAAAGGAGGAGCAACTTTGGCGTTTATATTTTTTTGACCGTAATTTACTGCCTTTGCCGTATCAACAGCACGTAAAATAGCAGTTTCACTTAATTCTGAAGCGTGGGCATAGGCAGTTGCTTCTCCTAGAACAGAGCGCAGGCCGAAGCCCTGTCCGGTGTTGAAGCTTGATGATTTTAATTTGCCATCATCAAAAGTAAGGGATTCGGATTGACTGTACTCTAAAAAAAGTTCGCCATCATCCATACCATCCAGAGCATCAGATACAATTCTGGAAAGCCTTGATTTGTCAAGATCTGTGCCGGTGAAAAATATATCGTTAACAATATTATTATCAGTCATTTAAATATACTAATTATTATGTTTTTTAATACCATACAAAAAATGTTGCACATTGTGCAAGGAAAGATTACAAAACCGTTGGTTCGCATAATTTTAACTACATTATTAATATAGAAGTATATAGAAATGAAAAAGATATTTTCACTCACAGCATTTCTTGCTGCAAGCTTTAATACAATAGCTATGGCTTCCGAACAAAAATATGAAGGCATAGCAAAACCTTGGCAGTTGAATTTTCAGGAAGCTGCTAGCCCAATGATGGAGCAATTACATGATATGCACAATATTTTGTTGTTCGTATGTTTTGCGATATCTGGTTTAATATTAGTGCTTTTGTCATATGTTTGTTTGCGTTTTAACCGTAAAAAAAATCCTGTTCCCAGCAAAAATTCTCATAATACAAAATTGGAAATTATTTGGACAACTTTGCCGATTTTAATTCTTGTAGCTCTTGCTATACCTAGTCTTAGACTGCATTATTCTATGGAAAAAACCGTTGATGCAGAAATGACTCTTAAAGTTGTTGGATATCAATGGTATTGGCATTATGAATATCCTGACAACGGCGGAATTAATTTTGATAGCTATATACTTAAAGATAAAGACTTGAAAGAGGGTGATCACCGTATGTTGGCGGTAGATAATCGCCTGATTGTGCCTGTAGATACAAAAATTAAAGTACAAGTAACTGCTGCTGATGTTATTCATGCTTTTGCAGTGCCTGCTTTTGGTGTAAAACGTGATGCGGTTCCGGGGCGGCTTAATGAAACATGGTTCAAAGCTACAAAAATTGGTACTTTCTATGGTCAATGCTCTGAACTTTGTGGTGTCGGGCATGGATTTATGCCGATTGTAGTAGATGTTGTGTCTAAAGAAGATTTTGAAAAATGGGTAGCGGTAAAGAAGAAAGAAGCTGGCATTGTTGATGCAAAGCCTTCTGAAACAGCACCAAAAAATGATACTAAATCCAATGATACAAAATCTGCTGTTAAAGCTGTAGCTAATACCAAAAATAAAACTAAAAACTAACTTAAGAACTAAATTAATAAGGAAAAATTACATGTCGGATCATTCTCACGATCATACACCAACTGGCTGGAAACGTTGGCTTTACTCAACTAACCACAAAGATATAGGCATCATGTATTTGGTGTTTGCCATTGTTGCTGGGTTAGTTGGGACGGCGTTTTCCATATTACTTCGTATACAGCTCGCACATCCCGGCGGAACTCTATTTGAGGGTAACTACCAGATGTATAACGTGGTGCTTACTGCACATGCTGTGATCATGGTATTTTTTCTGGTAATGCCTGCTTTGATTGGTGGCTTCGGGAATTATTTTGTACCGCTTATGATTGGTGCGCCTGATATGGCGTTCCCGCGCATGAATAATATTAGTTTCTGGCTTCTTATCCCATCATTTATTTTACTTGCCGGTTCATCGTTAATTGGCGAGGGGGTAGGCACTGGATGGACACTTTATCCACCACTTTCTATGATTGCCTCGCATCCTGGGATGTCAGTTGATATGGCGATTTTTGCTCTGCATCTTGCCGGTATTTCTTCTGTTCTTGGTGCAATTAATTTTATTGTCACTGTCCTTAATATGCGTGCTCCAGGAATGACATTATTCAAAATGCCTTTATTCCCATGGGCAATTTTAATAACAGCGTTTTTGTTGTTGCTTGCTGTTCCAGTTCTTGGTGGTGCCATTACGATGGTACTTACCGACCGCAATTTTGGCAGTAATTTCTTTAATCCTGCTGGTGGTGGTGATCCGATATTATTCCAGCATTTGTTCTGGTTTTTCGGGCATCCTGAAGTATATATTCTGATAATTCCTGCTTTTGGTGTGATCAGCGAGATTGTTTCTACCTTCTCACGTAAGCCTGTATTTGGTTATTTGGCGATGGTTGCTGCGATTTCAGCGATTGGTTTCCTTGGCTTTATTGTATGGGCACATCATATGTTTACGGTTGGTATGACTGCCGATTCTACGTCTTACTACATGGTAGCTACTATGATTATTGCTGTGCCGACAGGGGTAAAGGTGTTTTCGTGGCTTGGCACTATGTGGGGTGGTTCTATAACTTTTGAAACACCGATGATGTTTGCACTTGGTTTCATTTTCCTCTTCGTAGTTGGCGGGGTTACAGGGGTTGTACTTGCTAATGCCGCTGTTGATATCCCTATGCATGATACTTATTATGTAGTAGCTCACTTCCACTATGTTATGTCACTGGGAGCAGTCTTTGCTATATTTGCAGCTTTTTATTATTGGTTTGGAAAAATGTCCGGTCGTGTTTATCCGGAATGGTTAGGGAAATTACATTTCTGGATGTTCTTTATTGGTGCTAACCTTACCTTTTTTCCTCAGCATTTCCTAGGACTTTCCGGTATGCCGCGCCGTATCCCTGATTATCCAGATGTTTACGCTGGCTGGAACTACGTATCTTCTATAGGTTCGTACATTTCTGCCGCTTCAGCAATTGTTTTCTTGATAATGGTTTTTGTTACCTTAAAATTCGGCAAAAAATGTCCTGCAAAACAATGGGATGGTGGAACTACTATTGAATGGGATTTACCATCTCCTCCAGCTTTCCATAGTTTTGATAAGCTGCCGGTGGTTAAATAAGGTATTCAGATAACAGAGAAGCGGATGGCAGGTAATGACAATAGTATCTTCACATTCGTCACCTGCTATCTGCAATCCTTCATCTGTTAGTGATTTCATAACACTGCTCAAACCCGGTGTAATGACTCTGGTAGTTTTTACCGGCCTTGCCGGTATGGTTGTTCCGCAGCTAACTGGTCTGGGGCATATAAATTTGTTTCAACAGATTATTGCCCTAGCTTGCATTGCTCTGGCATCTGGCTCTGGTGGAGCTATGAATATGTGGTATGACCGTGATATAGATGCGATTATGACCCGTACTAAAAAACGTCCTATACCTTCCGGTTTAATTGCGCCTGATGATGCTCTGGCTTTCGGATTGTTCCTAGCCGCTTTTTCGGTAATGATTATGGGGCTGGCACTTAACTGGGTAGCTGCTTTTATACTTGCTTTTGCGATATTTTTTTATGTTGTTATTTATACTATGTGGCTTAAGCGCAGTACCCCGCAAAATATTGTGATTGGTGGTGCGGCTGGAGCATTCCCTCCTATGATTGGCTGGGCTGCGGTTACAGGTGATATAACGCTACAGCCATTTTTATTATTCATGATTATATTTCTATGGACACCACCGCATTTCTGGGCGTTGGCACTTTATAAAAATGATGATTATACCCGCGCCGGTGTGCCTATGATGCCAGTTGTTGCAGGTGCAAAAGCTACTAAAAAACAAATGCTATTTTATACTTATTTACTTACCGCTTGTACTTTACTACTACCTTTACTTAATATGGCGGGGTTAATTTATATTGCTTCTACTCTATTGCTTGATATTATATTTTTATATCACATCCATAAAACTACCTTGGATAATACAGATAAATGGGCGCGTAAAACTTTTGGCTTTTCTATATTGTATTTATTTGTATTATTCACTGCTATGATGCTTGACGGATGGTTTTTATATCCTATTTAGGTTAAAATTTTCAGGAAGGAATATTTATGGAAAGCGAGCAGCTTATAAATAATGCTCAGATAATATCTGAAATATCACAGCAGACAGTTTATTTAATGGGCAGCTCGTTTGTACTGGGCAGTATGTTTACCCTGTTTATTCTTCTGGTGCTGGATTGGGTACGCCGCGATAGCGGAAGTGAAAAATAAATTTTTATGTCAAATAATACAAATAAAAATCGCGTTTTATTGTTGGTGCTTCTGTTTGTCGTTGCGTTGCTATATGCCATTGCGGTTATGCGTATAGGAATGCTTAAATAGTACCATATTGATATAAAAGTTTTCCATTTTTCTTTAGCCAGTTTTCAGCTTTCATAAATTCAGGATTAAGTTTTTCAACTAATTCCCAGAACCTGTTGCTATGGTTATGTTCCCTGATATGTGCAACTTCATGGGCAACTATATAAACCATTACTTCGTAAGGTGCGAATGCTAAACGCCATGAAAATGATAAATTACCATCATGGCTACAGCTACCCCAGCGTGAACTGGTATCACGCAAAGTTATGTTTCCAATTTTTACATTAAGCTGTTTGGCAAAATTTTCTGCAAGAATAATAATTTCTGATTTTGTTTTTTTTATTATTAGATTTTTTACCCGACGTTCCATAAATTCTATATCACCATGTACTTGCCAAATATTTTCTGTTTCGCTTATAAGGCCGCGACCGCCAATATGTTCTAAACGGATATTTTTTCCTAAAATAGGAATTATGTTACCATCAGAAAAAGAGTTGTTATGGGAATATTGTTTTACCTGCCGTATAATCCATTCTTGCTTTCTGTTTATAAAATCTATTCCTTGCTTAATAGTCGCTGATTGGGGTAGAGTGAGGCTTACGGATTTTTGTAATGGTTGGTAACGTATTATCATCCGGCGTGAGGTTCGCAGTTTTTTTATTTTGATTGGCAAGCGGACTTCGCCTAAATCTATAAAATATTTATTGGGTGTTGATTTCATAATTATGGCATTATATGCGATTTAGTCCGTCTTTGATAGAGCGTTTGCGTTCTCATTTTCTGATTTCGGAAGTGATAAGCAAGCGTATGCCAATTAAGAAACATGGTCGTGAATATCAGGGGTTATGCCCGTTCCATAATGAAAAAAGCCCATCTTTTACAGTTAATGATGAAAAAGGTTTTTTTCATTGCTTTGGCTGTGCTGCGCATGGTGATTCTATAGAATTTGTACGCCGTTTTGACCGTCTTACTTACCCTGAAGCTGTGGAAAGCCTAGCACGGGAAGCGGGTATTGAAATAGCTCAACCAACACCGGCAGAACAGCGCAGGGTAGAGCAGCAAAAAACTTTATATGATGTAATGGAGGCAGCTTGCTTGTGGTTTGAGAGGCAGTTGCAATCTACAAGCGGTATGATAGCGAAAGATTATGTGGAACAGCGCGGAATTAGGGAAGAAACAATGCGCAAATTCCGCGTTGGTTACTGCCCCGAAGAGCGTACGGCCTTGCACCAGTATCTATTGCAGCTAGGTTTTTCTAAGCCTATGCAGGTTGAAGCCGGTCTTATTACCGTTTCTGATAGTGGAAATGTCTATGACCGTTTTCGGGGGAGGGTGATTTTCCCTATTCGTAATGCTTCCGGTAAGGTTGTGGCGTTTGGCGGCAGGCTCGTGTCTAGTAGCGAAAGCAATAAAAATTCTCCGAAATATCTAAACTCTCCGGAAACGCCATTATTCAAAAAAGGTGAACTTTTATTTAACCTTGATCAGGCTAAACGTCCTGCGCGTGATGGAAATAAGGTCGTGGTTATGGAAGGCTATATGGATGTGGTGATGAGCGTGCAGGCAGGAGTGGATTACTGTGTTGCTACTCTAGGAACGGCGGTAACGCCTGAGCATTTACGCCTTTTATGGCAGCTTGCTAAAGAACCGATTTTATGTCTGGATGGTGATGCGGCAGGTAAACGTGCTATGTCTAGGGCATCAGAAATTGCCTTGCCACTCCTAAAGCCAAGTTATTCACTACGCTTTGCAGTTCTGCCGCAAGGGGAAGATCCTGATTCTTATGTGCAGAAACATGGTAAAATTAGTTTTGAAAAAATTTTACTGTCTTCACGCCGCCTATCGCAGGTTCTATGGGATAGTTTGCTTCCGCAATATACGCTGGAACTACCGGAAGGCCGCGCCGCGCTGGATGATGCTTGCCAAAAACTTGCGGCAAAAATTGCTGACACTACCGTACGCCAGCATTACCTAAACCATTTTCTTAGCCAATTGCGGGAGCAAACCGCAGCAATAAAATCATCAGTTAAATATAATGATAAAAAACAGTCAGGCAAAGTAAGTGGTAAACAGTTAGGTAAGCAACAGAATATCGGTAATCAGGCACAAGTCCGCTCTCCGCATATTGAACAGCTTATAGCTCAGCATCATTCTGCCGCGCTGGAGTCACTTGCCCTCAGGCTTCTTAATGTATTATTACAATTCCCAAAGCTGCTTCATAAAAGCAGCGTAGAGGAAATTCTGCTACGCCTAGAAGTGCGTTCTGCAAATGTTAATATGTTGCGTAATATTATTCTTTCATCAATGGCACAGGCTAATGTTGAGGATCATGAATCATTTATTGCTTATATACAGTCAAAATTAAATGATGAAATTATGGTAGACGGGGAATTTGTGGAAACTCTACGATTGCCGTATAAAACTGGTTTAACAGAAACCGATGCGGATTTGTTATGGAATGAAACAGTTTCAGCTTATGAAATTGCCCATCTTGAATATGAGTTCATAGAGCTAAAAGATCGTATCAGCCACTCTATGAATGAAGAAGATTATAACCGTATGATAGAACTGCAAAATGCAGTACAGCAGGCGCGGGCAAAGCGCAGTTTTGCCCCTGCGGAAACTGATGTTGCGTAAAAAGCTTAATTTTAGTGAAGATTTGCTTGAATATTAAGGCTGCACTTATATAAAAGCAGAATGAAAAATTCTAAAAATATTTTAGTTGCAGGTGGTGCTGGTTTTATCGGTTCGCATTTATGTTCGGCTTTGGTTGCGCAAGGACATAAAATTTTTGTGATTGATAATTTTTTTACAGGTCGCAGAGAAAATGTTGAGCAGCTATTTACCAGTGGACGATTTGCTCTGATAGAGCATGATGTTACGGTGCCGTTTGCAGGTGTAGATGGCATAAAATTTGATGAGATTTATAATCTTGCTTGCCCAGCTTCACCAGTGCATTACCAGCCAGATCCGGTACGCACCATGATGGTGAATATCTTGGGTATGAAAAATTTGCTGGATTTTGCAAATACCCAGAAAGCACGAATACTGCAAACATCAACCAGCGAGGTTTATGGTAATCCGGATATTCATCCGCAGCCGGAAAGTTATCTCGGCAATGTCAATACTATTGGCCCACGTGCTTGTTATGATGAAGGTAAAAGGGCGGCGGAAACTTTATGTTTTGACTATAACCGTAAACATAAAACTGACATAAAAATTGTCAGGATTTTTAATACTTATGGTTCACTAATGCGTCCAGATGATGGACGGGTAGTTTCAAATTTTATCTGTCAGGCACTTGCCGGAGAGCCTATTACTATCTACGGAGATGGTACGCAAACCCGCTCATTCTGCTATATTGATGATATGGTTGATGGCATTATCCGGATGATGGAAAGCGAGCAAGGTATCACGGGGCCTATAAATCTTGGTAATCCCGATGAATTTACGATAGAAGAACTGGCGGAAAAAATATTGGAAAAAACCGGAAGTAAATCAGTTGTTGCCTATAAACCATTGCCGCAGGATGATCCTTTGCAACGCCAGCCTGATATAAAACTTGCTAATAAGATATTGGGTTGGCAGCCTAAAATTAAGCTGGATAGAGGTCTTGATAAGACAATAGCTTATTTTACTAATTCCTGATATTAATTATTTATTAAAAACTTGCTGTTAACATAATAGAATGAAGATTTTAGTCCCTGTAAAACGTGTAGTGGATTATAATGTGCGGATTCGTGTTCGTGCTGATGGAACGGGTGTGGAAACAGCTGGCGTTAAAATGTCCATGAACCCGTTTGATGAAATTGCAGTGGAAGAGGCGGTACGTCTCAAAGAAAAAGGAATCGCCAGTGAAGTTATAGCAGTTTCTATGGGAATTGACGCTGCACAGGAAGTTTTGCGTTCAGCCCTTGCTATGGGAGCAGACAGGGCAATCCTTATTACCAGTGATAATGAGATTCAACCGCTTACGGCAGCAAAAATTTTGCAAAAACTGGCGCAGCAGGAAAATCCCCAGCTGGTGATTATCGGTAAACAGGCAATTGATGATGATGCCAATCAGACAGGTCAAATGCTGGCAGGACTATTGGGTTGGGGGCAGGGTACGTTTGCTTCTAAAATTGTGATAGAAAACAATGAAGCACAGGTGACTAGGGAAATTGACGGTGGTTTGATGACAGTGAAATTAAAATTACCAGCCGTAATCAGTACTGATTTACGCCTTAATGAGCCGCGTTATGCGACACTGCCGAACATCATGAAAGCCCGCAGCAAGCCGCTTACAAAAATTACTCCTCAGGAATTGGGGATAGAAGTTGTCACGCGACAAATCCATCTGAAATACGAAGAACCAAAAAAACGTATGGGTGGGGGGAAAGTTACGAGTGTTGCTGAGTTAGTGGATAAACTTAAAAACGAGGCGAAGGTTATATGAGTATTTTAATCCTCGCGGAACATCATAATAATATATTGCAACATGCCACCCTGCACGCAGTTACAGCCGCCAGCCAGATTGGTAGTGAAATCCATATTTTAGTGGCGGGTGCAGGGGCAAATGATGTTGCAAAACAAGCCGCAGCAATATCGGGTGTAAGTAAAGTTTTATATGCGGATGCACCTCATTATTCCTATCCGCTGGCAGAAAATATTGCGCCACTTATTGCCTCTATCGGTAAAAATTATTCACATATAATGGCAACCGCCACGACCACTGGTAAAGATATTATGCCACGGGCTGCGGCTCTGCTTGATATGTCGCAAGTTTCCGAAATTATAAAAATTATTGCGCCTGATACTTTTATCCGCCCTATTTATGCAGGGAATGCACTAGAAACAGTACAAAGCAATGACGCTATCAAAGTAATTACCCTGCGTCAGACAGCCTTTGCTACTTCCCCAGCCATAGGTGGAAATGCGGTTATTGAATCTCTTTCTCCACTTCCTGCCAGTGACCTTTCCAGCTTTGTAAGCTTGCAGGAAAATAAAAGTGAGCGACCGGAACTTACTTCTGCGCGGATTGTGGTTTCTGGCGGGCGAGGCTTTGGTTCTGCCGAGAATTTCAAAAAATTGGAAAAATTGGCTGATATGCTTAAGGCTGGAATTGGTGCGTCACGAGCAGCGGTGGATGCAGGCTATGTGCCGAATGATTATCAGGTTGGGCAAACCGGCAAAGTGGTTGCACCCGATCTTTATATTGCTATTGGCATATCGGGGGCGATACAGCATCTTGCCGGAATGAAAGACAGCAAGGTGATAGTTGCTATCAATAAAGACGAAAATGCACCGATTTTTGAAATAGCTGATTACGGTCTGGTGGCGCAATGGCAGGATGTTTTGCCAGAGCTTGAGCAACTCCTTGCTAAATAATGCGGATTTTACCGAAGATAGCTATAGCGCAAATTAATGTCACCGTTGGTGATATTGCTGGAAATAGCCGCAAAGTTTTACAAGCTTGGCAAAAAGCCGGTGAGCAGGGGGCAGAGCTGGTAATTTTTCCAGAACTATGTATTACAGGTTATCCGCCGCAGGATTTAATTCTTTTTCCAGATTTTCGTAAAAAAGCGATACAGGCTGTGCAGGAGATTGCAGAAAAAACTGCTGGTGGTACAGCAATTATTATAGGCTGTTTATGGGAAGATAAAGAGAAAATATACAACGCCGCATTATTGCTTGACGGTAGAAAAATAGTCCATATTCAGCCTAAAACCATGCTGCCTAACAATGGTGTTTTTGATGAAAAGCGTTTATTTGATGCTGGAAATGGTACGGTTATCACTAATTGGCGTGGGCATAAAATTGCCATATTGGTTTGCGAAGATGTGTGGCATGAACCACATGTCTCCTCTCTTAAAAATCAGGAAGTAGAAGCGGTATTTGTTATTAATGCCTCACCTTTTGAAATTGGCAAATACGAAAAAAGGTGCAAAGTCCTTATAAAGGCGGCAATTATAGTAAACGCACCGGTTTTTTATGTAAATATGGTTGGTGGACAGGATGATGTAGTTTTTGATGGTGGCTCTTTTGTTGTAAATAGTTATGGTGAATTGGTTTTGAATTTGCCACAATTTTCTGAACATGTTTCTTTAATTGACCAGATGCAGGTAATTCAAGAAAAACCACGGGAATGGCAAATCTGGAATGCGATGAAGATTGGACTTTCTGATTATGTGCGTAAGAACGGTTTTTCTAAAGTTCTGCTGGGGCTTTCCGGTGGGATTGATTCAGCGGTGACAGCCGCTTTGGCAGCTGATGCGTTGGGAGCGGATAATGTATTAGGAGTGTTGCTGCCGTCACCCTATACCTCAAAAGAAAGTGTAGATGATGCACTGGAAAGTGCAAAATTACTGGGAATAAAAACGCGTACCATCACTATTACTTCTGGAATGGAAATATTTGATAAATTACTCACCCCAGAATTTGAAAAATCAGGCTGGATGGAAGAGCCTGAAATTGGCGGTAATTTGCAGGCGCGTTTGCGGGGCGTAGTGCTTATGGGGCTTTCTAACCGTTATGGTAGTTTACTTCTCTCCACTGGCAATAAGTCAGAAATCGCCGTTGGATACTCCACACTTTACGGGGACTCATGCGGGGCATATAATGTACTTAAAGATGTATATAAAACACAAGTGTATAAGCTTGCTAACTGGCGTAACCAGCAATCACAGGCTATTCCTGAAAGCAGTATCAAAAAAGCCCCATCAGCGGAATTAAAGCCAAATCAGCGTGATGAGGATAATCTCCCGACTTACGATATATTGGATGATATTCTGGCTAAACATATAGAGCATAGGCAAAGCGCAGAGGAAATTATATCGGCAGGCTATGATAGAAAAATAGTGGAAAAAGTGTTAAAGCTTGTGCGTTTATCAGAATATAAGCGCAGCCAATCATGTCTTGGTGTAAAAATATCACCGATGTTATTTGGCAAAGATCGCCGTTATCCTGTAACTAATAAATTTTGAATATATTAAAAATTATAGATTATAGTATAAATGGAAAAAAGAAATAGGTTGCGGCTTTTTTCTAGTTATTATATGCGAGAGGCATGACAGACTTATCACTTATACGCAATTTCTCTATTATTGCTCATATTGACCATGGTAAATCCACCCTTGCTGACCGCTTGATTGAATTTTGCGGCGGCTTGGAAATCCGTGAGATGAGTGCGCAGGTTCTTGATTCTATGGATATTGAGAAGGAGCGCGGCATTACTATTAAGGCTCAGACCGTACGCCTTAAATATAAAGCCAAGGATGACAAAACCTATATGCTCAACCTAATGGATACGCCGGGACATGTGGATTTTGGCTATGAGGTTTCCCGCTGCCTTGCTGCCTGCGAAGGTTCGCTGCTGGTGGTAGATGCTTCGCAGGGAGTGGAGGCGCAGACTCTTGCCAACGTTTATAAGGCTATGGATGCTGGGCATGAAATGGTGCCGGTATTAAACAAAATTGACCTGCCTGCTGCCGATATAGACCGCGCTAAAGCCCAGATAGAAGAGGTGATTGGTATTGACGCCAGTGACTCGGTGCCGATTTCTGCCAAAAGCGGGCTTGGGATTGAAGACGTTCTGGAAGCGATAGTAACCCGCCTGCCTGCGCCACAGGGTGATGCTGCTGCTCCGCTTAAGGCTATGCTGGTAGATAGCTGGTATGATATTTATCTGGGGGTTATAATCCTCGTGCGCATCAAGGATGGGACTCTTACCCGTGGTATGAAAATCCGCATGATGAGCAACGGCAGCACCCAGAATGTTGATCAGCTTGGCGTTTTCACCCCAAAAAAAGTAGCAGTTGATAAACTCACCCCCGGTGAGGTTGGCTATATAATTACTGGTATCAAACAAGTGGCTGACTGTAATGTTGGTGACACCATAACCGAGGATCGCCGCCCATGCGATGCGCCTCTTGCTGGATTCAAACCCTCTCAATCTGTAGTATTCTGTGGTTTATATCCAACTGATGCTAGCGAGTTCGAGCATCTTAAGGATTCGCTCGCCAAGCTACGCTTAAACGACGCTAGTTTTGAGTTTGAAACCGAAAGTTCCACCGCGCTCGGCTTTGGTTTCCGTTGCGGCTTCCTAGGTATGCTGCATTTGGAAATCATACAGGAGCGGCTCGAGCGTGAATTCGACCTTGACCTCATAACTACCGCACCCAGTGTAGTGTATAAAATAATACTCACCAATGGTGATGAGATTGAGTTGCATAACCCCAACGATATGCCGGACGTTACTAAAATTGACCATATAAAAGAGCCATGGATACGTGCAACAATCATGACCCCAGACGATTATCTGGGTAACGTGCTGGCTTTATGCACCGAAAAGCGTGGTGTACAGGAAAATCTAACCTATGTCGGCAGTCGCGCCATGGCGGTTTATAAGCTCCCGCTCAACGAGGTGGTGTTTGATTTCTATGACCGTCTTAAATCCTGCTCCAAGGGCTATGCTAGCTTTGATTACGAAATAACTGATTACGCTGAATCCGATCTGGTTAAGATGAATATACTAGTTAATGGTGAGCCAGTGGATGCTCTGGCACTTATCGTTCACCGTTCGCAGGCTGATTTCCGTGGTCGCCGCCTGTGCGAACGCTTAAAAGACCTGATACCTAAACATATGTTTGCAATCCCGATACAAGCGGCAATCGGCGGCAAGATAATTGCGCGAGAGACCATTTCCGCCATGCGCAAGGATGTTCTTGCCAAGTGCTATGGCGGGGATATAACCCGTAAGCGCAAGTTATTGGATAAGCAGAAAAAAGGTAAAAAGAAAATGCGCGAGATCGGCAATGTTAATATTCCGCAGAGTGCCTTTCTTTCAGCCCTTAAAATGGGTGATGAGTAATAATAATTATTATTATGTCTATCTTGACTGAAGTATTGCTTTATATTAATTATTTAGCAATGTATTGTTTATATAATGAGTCGCAATAATATAACAAGTTAGTTAAATGACTGATCAGAGCCCAAACATAGAAGTTTTCTTTAGTGAATTGCAAAAACCAGCAAAGATATCATCTGCAGTTGATTCTGCCCTTGATAAGGGGCATGGCAATGAATTAATAATCCCAGAGTTAATAAACAAATTATCTGATAGCTCGGTTACATTGCTTACACTGGCATTACGACAAAAAGAAACGGGTCAGGAATTATTAGCTAAAAATCCTGAGATTGTTGCAGCGATTCTTAAAAAAAATCCTGCTATGGCAACTGCCATTGCCTATTCATTTTCTGAGGTTTTAATAAAAAATAGAGAAGTGATAAAATTGCCAGAAGAGACTGCTCTAACCTTAGCAGTTTATTTAAGGCAGTTGCCAGATGGTAAAAATGAATCAGATGGTATGAAGATATTAGCAAATAATGACAAGCTTACACATTTTTTATTGGATAGTAACAAAGATACCGCAGTTCCAATCTCCCATGCTTTAATGGCTACAGAAAAAGGCAGAGAATTATTGCTAAATAATGAACAGTTGCGAAACGCTTTGTTGCAAGCCGATCGCAGTAATGTTCGCAAAATTATTAGACCGGTTCTGCATATAAATAATCCGGGAATAGACACTGAAACCGTGCATTTGGCCATATTCAAAAAGTTAAATAACTTAGGCGTTATAATGTAGCTGCCTGAATTAATTATTTCCACTGAAATACTGTATCACCGCCAACTACAGTGCGTATGGTACGCCCCTTTACCTGCCAATCGTCAAAAGGTGAATTCAGGGATTTACTCATGAATTGCTTTGGATCAATATTCCACTGCGTATCAAGATCAATAATGGTAAGGTCAGCACGCGCACCTTTTTTAAGCCTACCTGCCGGAACATGGATAATATCAGCAGGTTTATAAGTCATTGCCGCCATAACATCGCGCAGCGGCATTATGCCTTTGTGATATAGTGAAAGGGATAATGGCAGCATAGTTTCCAGCCCCACAATTCCGAAAGAGGCAGAAGATAATGGTACGCGCTTACTTTCCTGATCATGCGGAGCATGGTCAGTGGCAATTGCGTCAATAGTGCCGTCTTTAAGACCTTCTATTACTGCAAGGCGGTCACGCTCGGCGCGCAGCGGAGGGTTCATTTTACTGAAAGTACGATATTCCAAAACTGCTTCATCAGTTAAGGTAAAGTGGTGAGGAGCGGCTTCTGCTGTCACACGCAAACCTTTTGCTTTAGCGCGGCGTACTGCATCTATAGCTTCAGCAGTTGAGATATGCAGCACATGGTATTGTCCGCCCGTAAGTTCGGCAAGTATAATATCGCGTTCAACCATGACCGCCTCAGCAGCATTTGGAATTCCTGCGACACCGAGTTGAGCTGAAATTTTCCCTTCATTCATACAACCGCCGCAGGAAAGATTCAAATCCTCAGCATGCTGGGCGATAGGAACGCCTAGTTCACGTGAATAGGCAAGGGCTTTGCGCATTAGACCAGCGTTCATCAGTGGTAGGCCGTCATCGGTAAAGCCAACTGCACCGGCATCAACCAGCAGTCCCATTTCAGTGATTTCTTCGCCTTTCATATGCTTGCTGATAGAAGCGTAGGTACGGACATTTACGTAAGCGGTTTCACGGGCGCGCTTATGGATGAAGGCAACCACGGAAATATCATCAATAACAGGCTTGGTATTGGGCATGCAGGCAACAGTGGTAACACCACCAGCAGCAGCAGATTTACTGCCTGTTGCGATAGTTTCTTTATATTCCTGCCCCGGTTCGCGGAAATGCACCTGTATGTCAAGGAGTCCGGGAGATAATAGATACCCGCCGCAATCAACAATTTCTATACCTTCCGGTACACCGTCATTGAATAACCCCTCGCCAAAATCAGCGATGCTGTTGCCAATTGTAAGCAGGCTGCCTTTAGCATCTAAGCCTGATTCGGCATCAAATAACCGCGCATTTACATAGGCGACTTTTTTATTTGCGTCATTTTGATGGGTAGGCATGGTGAAATGTTGTTTTTGGGTCATATCGGCTCGTTATTTAGGATGTGAAGCTAAATATATACCCAACCACAGGTTATTCATCAACCCTAAATCCATATTCTTTAAGAGTTTCCGGAGGTATAGTAGTTCCAAAGCCGCTGGTGAGGATTTCGCCATAATCGGTAAGGCGAAGATTGCCGTTTTTAATGATTTTAGAGAAAATAACTTCTTTGTTAGGGAGCACCCGCACCAACCACCATGCATCACGCTTACTTACTGAATCTACGCCCATAATCCGGTATAGATACTTATCCTGATTGTTAACTTTAGAGGTAAATTTGCTGGAATTATCGTCAGTCATGTCATTTATATTCTATATAATTAGTTAATTTATAGTAAAAGCAGCTTGATTTAATAGCATAATTCTAATATCATCTAGTGAATTAATCTAGTAAAAATATAAGTATAACTATACTAAAAAATGAGGGATTTATGGTGGATAATAATGATGGGCTAAAAACATTGACTGCAGACGAACGAGATAAATATATTGCAACAATGGCAAATAATTATAAGGAATCTCATTCCTTAGGAAAACAATACGATAATCGTGGCATAGAGAAGCTTACACCTGATCAAGTAAAACAACGTGTATTAGATTTAGTGGCTCACTATAAAGGTGGAAAAGACCACCCAGATGAAAAAAATCCTGCTTCGCGTCCGAGTGGTTCTACCGAGTCTGTAGCAGACGTTGAATCCCAAAAATCACAAAAACAACGTTAATAACTAAAAACGGAGGAAATATGAGAAAGCCAAACACTGAACTTAGTACCCATCAGCAATCCGCTTATGATATTCTGAAATCTGCTGATGATATGCTAAAAGTTGCCAAAGCCCAGAATACTGCTGAGCAGATCATCGAAGCACATAAAAATGGTGGTTTTGTGGATAAATTAACCTCTGCTGAGTCAAAGCTTTCTCGTTAATTGTTTTTAGGGTAATTAGCAGTTATTTATTTGCCAGTAGCTCTAATACAGCCTGTCTTACAGCCACTCCCATTTCCACTTGATCAAGTATCACGCTGCGGTTTAAGTCGTCAGCAAGGCGAGTGTCAATTTCAACGCCCCTGTTGATCGGGCCGGGGTGCATGATGAGCGCATCCGGCTTGGCGTAAGAAAGTTTTTCTTCATCCAATCCGTAGAAATGGAAAAATTCGCGCACACTGGGAATGAAGTTTCCGGTCATCCTTTCTAGTTGTAGGCGCAGCATCATAATAATATCGCAGTCTTTTAGCCCTTTGCGCATATCAAAAAACACTTCCGCTCCCAAAGATTCAGGGCAAGCCGGCATAAGGGTAGGGGGGGCAATTATACGGACTTTTGCGCCAAGCAGGTTCAGCAATTTTATATTGGAACGCGCCACACGGCTATGAAGTATATCACCACATATAGCAATTGTAAGACCTTCTATTTTTCCTTTGCGTTGATAGATGGTCAGGGCGTCAAGCAAAGCCTGAGTCGGGTGTTCATGGCAACCATCCCCACCATTTATAACTGAGCAATTTACTTTCTGTGCCAATAATTGTACTGCTCCGCTTTCAGGGTGGCGCACTGCGATAAAATCAGGGTGCATGGCGTTCAGCGTCATTGCTGTATCTATCAGTGTTTCACCTTTTTTAGTAGCGGAGGTAGCGACTGACATATTGATAACATCTGCGCCTAAGCGTTTACCTGCCAGTTCAAAAGAAGTACGGGTGCGGGTGGAATTCTCAAAAAACAGATTAATGAGGGTTCGGCCTTTAAGAATAGCATGCTTTTTGTCTGGCTGGCGGTTTTTAACTATGTAGTTTTTTGCCAGTTCCATAATAACATAGGCATCCCCGCGGGAAAGACCGTCTATTCCAAGCAAATGCCTGTGCTTGAAAGAATTTTGGGAGAGTTCTGCTATATTAGTCATATTATTCAGCATAATTGGCATTTCTTATTATGGCAAATGTAAAATAACTTGTAATTCTATGATTTACGTCTAGTTTTAGAAAAAATCTTTTACGAGGTGCTAAAATGCGTTTTCCCCACTCTATAATTAGTACTGTAATTCTGGTTTTAATGCTTTCCGCCTGTGATCAAAATGGCGGAATAATGCCGGTTGATTCCAAATCTTTACTTTCTACATTTGAAGGGCCAAAAATTCCTTCTATCTATGACAGCCAGTTAGAAGCGGCAAAAAATGCTGAAAAAAGTGAGAAATTTACACAGGCATCGCAGATTTATCAGCAGATACTGGATAAAGAGCCTGAAAATATCACAGTGGTTTTTTTATTGGCAGAAAGCCTGCGCCGTGGCGGGGAGTATGATAAAGCCATGGAAATATATGATTCACTTCTTATTAAATCTCCTTCCGATGTAAACGCCAAAGAAGGAAAAGCTTTGTCATTGTTAGCAAAAGGGGATTTTGAAGCCCCAACCGCTTTGTTTGAAGATGTTTTGAAGGAAGACAAAACCCGTTGGAAAACCCTAAACGGAATGGGTATTTTATTTGTTACGCGTGGTCTTTATACCGAATCACACCAGTATTTTGAAGCTGCTTTGAAACAAAGTCCGAACAATGTTTCTATATTAAATAATCTAGGGTTGTCACAGGCTCTTGATAAGCAATATGAAGTGGCAATAAAAAATATATCACAAGCATCGGCGCAGAGTAATTTAGGAAGCGCGCAGCGTAAGCATGTAGATCTGAATCTGGCATTAGTTTACGCTAGTGCTGGAAAATTGGAAGAAGCGCGTAAGATTGCAGAACTTTATCTGAGTGGAGCATTACTTAATAATAACCTAGGATTATATGCCCATTTGGCAAAAGATGATGCTTTGGCAAAATCGTACTTAAATATGGCACTTACTGAAAGTAAGACTTATTACAGTAAAGCTTGGGAAAATTTGGAAGCTTTGACCGATAACAGCCAAACCGGTAATTCCGGAAATAAAAACAATAATGATGTAAAAGAAAAATCACAAAATAAAGTGATAAAAAATAAAAAAAATAAAAATGCAAACAAAGAAGAATCAAAAAATCAAGGCTCTAAAATAACTATTCTATCTGAACCAGAAGCAGAAAAAAGCGAAGTTAAGCCAGTTGAAGAAGTGGTTTTGAAGGAGGCTCAAACTGACCCTGTTCCCACAACAAATATTAAATCTTCTCCTTCAGAAAGCTCTGGAACGCAAATATTGGGGAAAATAAAAGCAGAAAAACCATAATAAAACAGATCTTCTAAATTGTAGAAATTTATTTTGAATTGTGACATCATCAAGAAAACCATTTAGGTTAAGATATGGCACAGGAAGTAGCAAAAAAGCAGTCGGTTAATACAATGAAAAGTTCATCTAACGCTGAGCTTGAGGATGAATTGAACAAAACCTTCAGCGTTTTTTTGCGCGGATATACACCATCTTCTTTTGTTAATAATGAAAAAGATCTATTAGATGGCCATTATAAAATAGACTTAAACTCCCCACTGCCTGATTTTAATTTCAAAACCGCATTAGCCTATAATGCGGTTGATACTAAAAAACCTGATAAACAGTATATAGCTCTTGTTTGCGAGGTTAATTCATTGCCGCGCGTACAGATACTGTCGCCGCTTATGAATGCCCCGCATCCTAATCTTATGGTGTTAGTGACATTTGGAATAGTAGAATTATCCAGACCGCAGGAAGAGCGGTTGGTAATTTTATACGAAAAACCAAAAGGTGAAAAACTATCTAAGCTTATAAATATAACAAAACACCGTCCCGGATTTGAATTTATTTGTACTTCTGTAATTGCCCCTCTGGCTCTTGCTATACAGTATTTGAGTGAATTGGGGGTCACACACGGCAATATAAACTGTGAGAATATTTATTTTGATACTGCAACAAATTCTATATTGCTTGGTCCTTGTGTTACGGAACCTTGTGGTTTTTCCCAGGCTTTTTATTATGAACCTGTTGAGCGTATGCAGGCTCTTCCAGCAGGAAAAGGTGATGGTGATTCAAAGCAGGATTATTATGCTTTATCTATAGTTGTACTGCATATTATTTATGGAATGAACCATTTTTCAGGTCTTACCGAAGATGATTTAATAAAAGGAATTTTAGGCAAAGGGGCTTTTGACGCTCTGACCTTAAACAAAGATATGCCGGAAGTGTTTTATGATTTCTTTCGTGGAATGCTCAGCCATCACTCCCATGATCGCTGGAATTACCGTTATCTTAAGGCTTGGCTTGATGGAAAACGCTATAATGTGATGCCTACACCTCCACAGCAAGAAGCAATAAGGCCTTTTGAATTTGGAGGAGAAGAAGCCTATACCCGTAGGGAAGTGGCGCATATATTTTTCAAAAACTGGAATTCTGTTTCTGAGATTTTTTCTGATGGCCATTTATCAACATGGGTGGCTATTTCACTTCGTAACAAAGAATTAAATGAATATTTGCTGCGCACCGCTAAGGCTGTTAATACTCCAGGTAAGAAAAATGATTCTTATATGAATGAGCAGATAATGCGGGTTATTACGGTATTCGACCCTGCAGGACCTATCCGTTTTCATAAACTCGCTTTCAATCTTGATGGGATAAATAATCTGTTTGCCCAGATGGTTCTGGCTAAATCAGAATTGGAATTACATCAGATTATGCAGTTCATTGAGCTGAGCATGTTTCATTTTATAATAGACCAAAAAAATAAAGAAGTAGAGAAACGTGATGAGCTGGAGAGTGAAGTAATTGATGCGGTTTCTTTGCGTTTAGACCGGCTGCGTACTGTGATTCGTAATACCGGTCTGGGTTTTGGTGTAGAGCGTATTTTTTATGATCTTAATCTGGGGATTCGTTGTTTAAGTCCATTGCTTGCAGGTAAGCATGTTTCTTCGCTGACAGCTTTATTAAAAGCTTTGGATCAGTTATCACCAAGCTTATTTAGTAACAGTGACCCGATAGACAGGCATATAGCAGCTTTTATTGCCAGTCATTTGGGGGTGCAACACGAGATACATCTTCCACAGCTGGATGCTCACATCACACTTTCTAAGAATCCGGCGATGATATCATTAAAATTACTAGCCTCTGCACAATACAGAACCAAACTTAATAATCTACCCGGTTTGACTAATTGGCTGGCGACAAGGATTATGCCGTCACTTGATGTAATACGTAGTAAAACTATGAAGAAAAAATTATTGAATATGCTAGCTAGTGCTGCTCGTAGCGGCAGTATTGCGAAAGTAGCGGAGGTTATGATAGAATCTGGCTATGCACAGGTGGAAGTAAGTGCTTTCCAGCAAGCCTCTAGAAACTTCAAGCAGAATGCCAGTGATATAATTTATTACAAAAGAAAAGAGATGATAGATATACACAGCAAGCGTTTAGGTGCGAGGATGGCGCATTATATAGCAATTATCGCCTTAATAGTTAGCGTTATCTTATCAGTGCGGAGTAATTGAGATGTTTCTATTAAGAATAGGGCAAAAATTTATTCCATTACTTATGATATTATCGGGAATATTGCTGATTCTGGTTTTGAAGATGGGGTTTATTTTTCTGCTTATTGCCATTCTTCCATCAATAGCTGCTTATTTCGTTGATGATGATCCTGATCTTACAACATTTCGTACCATTTTTGCCTGTAATTTGGCGGCAATTTTACCTACTATCACCCCAGTTTTTATAGCTGGACTAAAATTTAAGCATTATGACATTGATTCAATCATAGCCAGCCCCAATGTATGGCTTTTTATTTATGGAGCGGCGGCAATAGGTTGGGTTATGATACATTTCGGCAGTCATACCGCACGCGCTTTCTTGGAGATACAATATAAGTTTCGTGCTGCTTCACTAGAAAAATCACAGGTTAGGCTTTTAGAGGAATGGGGTGATAGTATAAAATACCTAGTTGAGGATAAGAATAAAAAAGATAAAGAAATTACAGAGTAAAATTCTTAGTTGACTGGTTTTTTAGATATCAGCAGGAACGGATAAAAAGTATTCCAAAAACCATTTTTCTATTTTCTGTAAAAATAAGGTAAATAAGGAAATATGGTGGACCCGGAGCGATTCGAACGCCCGACCTTTTGATTCGTAGTCAAATGCTCTATCCAGCTGAGCTACGGGTCCATTTTACAAGTGCCATAAACACTATAAAGAGGCGGAAACATAGCCAATCTGTTATAAAATACAAGAAGTTTCTTTGTAAATCCTACAAAAAATAGGAATTACTATGTTAATGGCCTCTATCCGAAAATCTTCTTCTTGCTGAGCCACGATTTTAGCTTATATTTAGCTTTTTCAATGACCATAACTTCTTCAATCCTTCTGTCTAGGAATTGCCAAGTTGCTTCTTGTCCGGCACTGTTATCATTTAGCCAGAAGAGTAGGGTAGAGGAGTATACACCAGCTAAACTAAGGCGTTTGCTGTAGAAATTGAAATCAGTTGATGTGTCACCGATGGCATACCAGATATTATCAACAGTTTCATAAAGGGCTCGTAATCCGCGATGTGCATAAAAAGGTAGGGAGTGCATAGCAACTACTTTGCGGACTGCTTCTCTGTGTGGTGTTTGTATTTCTAACCGTAAGCGAATGGCAGTGGTTATGCGTTCACGGATTTTCATATTATCCATATGATAATGTGACAATACTGCTAGCATTTGCGCGTCTATCATTTGGGAATAAGCATCTACTGCATCTATCGCCCCACCGGAAAAAACCCGCACTGTATCAGTTTTCTTATATCCGGCAGCAAGGGCAGCTTTCCACAGAGTAACTTGTGTCCAGCCTTCAAAAGGAACAAGCGGCAAGGCATGGGTAATAATATCTGCGCTTGCCTTTTTCTTATCCATTTTCCAGCTGCTTTATTTGCTCTATTTTTCTAGATGGCATTATACGTATACAATCACGTGGTAAAGTAATAGAAACGGTAGTTCCTATGCCGGCACTGCTGGTTACTTCCACAGATCCACCATGCAGCTCTATGAATTCTTTGGTAAGGGCAAGACCGATGCCGATATGCTGATTGTTTTTTGCAGTCCAGCAATTTTCTTGTTGCAATGATTCGCGGATATCATGGCATTTCAGGTCATTCATACCCACGCCATTATCATGGATAGATAAGCGTATGCCGCTTTTTCCATCGCGGTTTATTTCTATGGTAACTTCGCCGCCAGCATTATTAAATTTTATGGCATTAGTTACTAAATGCCCTAAAATATGTTGTAATTTTAGGCGATCAATGAACAAAAGAATATTGCCTTTAGGTATATAGGAAAGTGATACCTTGGCGGTTTTTGCATGATGTGATTGGGTTTGCAGTACATGTCTTATCAGGTCGTTAATGTAAATTTCTTCGCGATCTATGGAAATCCGTCCTGCGTCTATGTTAGAAATTTCCAGTAAGTCTTCAATTTTTGCTAATAAATCATGCCCGCTTTCCTGAATGTGATGGATATATTCAGCGTAATGAGGGTTTTCAATTTTGCCAAAAATTCCTTCATTCATTATTTGTGAAAAACCAATCACAGCGTTAAGCGGGGTACGTAGCTCATGGCTCATATTCGCAAGGAATTCTGAACGTGCTCGCAAGGCAAGTTCTGCTTCCAGACGAGCTTTCTGCAAAGTGTTTTGGGTCTGTATATGCTCATTGATATTCTCAATCAGGCAAACATATTGTTGCGCTTGAGTATGGATTGTAAACTGATACCAGTAATGCTTGCCATCACCATGCTGCATTTTTAAGCGTAAAATTTGTGATTTTGCTTCTGATACAATAGAAGGAGAAATAGTGCAGAAGGTGGTTCTTAATTTTTCTTGTGATTCTGTGGTAAGTAATGCAAAAAATTTATCACCAAGCCAGTTTTCTGTAGCTTGACCAGTTATTTTTTCGAAATTGCGTGATATGTATGTGCAGCCGGAAGAAGGGGTGAATATGCTAAGAATCTGTGTGCCGTATTGAGTAATATATTCGTATTTTTCTTCCACGTACTTGCTTTGCTTAACTTGGGCAACAAGTGAAGAAGGTGTGGTTTTTGATAATTCTGCTGCGAATTTATCAAGGAGCATATTAAATTTACGCATCAATAACAAATCACCTAAAGTATTTTCTGCAGGAGTTTTTCTAGAGGATGATTTATTGACAAATCTAACAGTTGAAGTTTGAGGAGCTGCAATAGGAAGAACTTTGCTCTTAGTAGTTCTAACGGAAAGCTTACTTTTAGTTGCAGACTTTTTCTTTAGGCTGGGCTTGATTGTAGGGGAAGAAAGGGTTTTCCTGCTTTTAGGGCTGGAGGTTAAATTGTCGGCTAGTGCCTTTCTGGGACGCTTGGTTGCGCGTGCTGCTTGAATCTGTGAATTTAACACCCTGTTTTTGCCTCTTTTTATCGCTTTTCCCGTAATAAAGCGGAGTTGAAACAATTATTTTTATATAAAATTTTATGTATTATTTACAAATAATTCATACTTACGCTACCACTATATATAGTGGTGTATGAAAAACCATGTAGAAAACTTGGTATTGTTGCTTAAAAACAACAAATCATAAAAAATGAATTAACAAAATATCTTTAGTCGGCCAATAGAGGGGAAAGTTTGCCGGCATTTTCTAATGCGTAGAGATCATCACACCCACCTACATGAGTGTTGCCGATGAAAATTTGTGGAACTGTTCTGCGGCCACCTGATTTATTTATCATTTCCTGTTGTAAATTCTCGTCATTGGTGATGTCAATTTCAGTAAAGGCATTCACACCTTTCCGTTGAAAAAGATTTTTTGCCTTAACACAGTAAGGGCAGTAATCTTTAGTATATATAGTGATTTGCGGCATAGGTTATTTCTACTATATTTTTTGCAATTCTTCAATAGCCCATCTTGCCATTTCGGCAATTAATGGTGATTCGCTCTGGGCGAGTGGTGTTATGATTGGTAGTAGTGATTTATCATCGCTATTGCCAATAGCTACAAGTACATTGCGAGTAAATCTTTCCAAGCCGATGCGTTTAACCGGAGACTTACGGAAGAGGATGCGGAATGATTCATTGTCCAGCGTTATTAAATCACGCAGAAGTGGTGCTTTTAGTTCTTTTCGTGGATGATAGGCGGATTCATTAGCAGTTTTGGCAAATTTATTCCATGGGCAAACTGCAAGGCAGTCATCGCATCCATATATACGATTACCGATTGCTTTACGGTATTCAACAGGTATCTGCCCTTTATTTTCAATGGTGAGGTAGGAAATGCATTTGCGGGCGTCAATTTCTCTTGCCCCTGTAAATGCAGCGGTTGGGCAAATATCAATGCAGCGTGTACAAGTCCCACACCCGTCTTGTTTGTCGGTTGGTGATTGTTGGTTATTAATCAGGGGAAGTGTTGTAAAAATTGCACCTAGAAATAACCAAGAGCCAAATTCACGGCTGACAAGGCAGGTGTGTTTACCCTGCCAACCTAAGCCAGCTCTTGCTGAAAGCGGTTTTTCCATAACTGCCGCAGTATCTACAAATACTTTTACATCACATCCATATTCTTTAGCTAACCAACCCGCTAGCTGTTTAAGCTTTTTCTTTATAATATCGTGATAATCTTCGTTTTGTGCGTAGCATGAGATATTGCCTATGGTTTTTTGTGTAAGTTTGTTTAGAGGGTTCTCATCAGGTGAATAATTATGCCCCAGCATAATAACCGAATTTGCTTCAGCCCATAAAGCTTGCGGTGAAGTACGCCAAGCTGCTTTTTCTTTAAGCCACTCCATTTCGCCATGATGGCTTTTTTCAAGGAATCTATAAAGATTTTGTCCGGCTTCTAAAGGTAGCTCCGCATTGCAAAACCCTATAGCATCAAAGCCTATGATTTTTGCTTGCTTGGTTATTATCTCTTGCCTACTAGCGTTAGGTAATTTATCCGCGCCCATTTTTCTGTGGTTGCAAATTTGCTAAATTTTGATGGTTTGTAGGAGATGGTAATGTGCTGCCATCATTTATATGAGTTGCATCGCTGATTACGCTAGAATTCCGTATCGCATCAAACATAGAACCGCCTTTGCTTTGGTTATTATTTACCTCGGTAGTAATTTTTTCCGATAATTTTTCCGGAGAAAGTGAGTTAGAATAAACTTCATCAAAATCTTTGCTATTAATAACCAAGGTTTTAGTGGACTTATTGTAACTGGTAGGCGTGTTATGACCTATCATAAATTTTTCTGGCTGAACATTGCTGTCTTTGAGTGCCGGCTCTATAATTTGTTTTGTAATTTCTGGGAATTTTTCCTTAAAAAATTCATAACGCAGAGAGTAGTCATTTTTCCCATACTGGGAAAATAACATATTTTTTAGTCCCTTTATTTCATTTTCTATTTGATCAGATGAATTTAATATTTCACTACCGCCCATTTTCCAGCTCCTAGTATAATTATTTACGAATGTTAGTATATATCAATTGTTCAGTAAGTCCATAAAAATGCTTTATGTTATAAAAGGACTTGTTTATACTCTATTTCCCTATTATTACACTATCAAAACAATAAATAAATGTGAGTTTGTATTCTTATGGATCAAGTGGTTGCAGGGTATTTCCCGATTTTGGTGTTTATTGCCATTGCGGTTGGCTTATCTATTGTTATGATTTTTGCTCCTATGATTGTCGGAAGGCAAAAGCCTGATGCTGAGAAAATTTCACCTTATGAATGCGGTTTTGAAGTGTTTGGTGATGCACGCGGTAAATTTGACGTACGTTTTTATCTGGTAGCTATTTTATTTATTATTTTTGATTTAGAGGTAGCATTCTTATTTCCTTGGGCAGTGACATTGCGTGAAATAGGGGTGATGGGTTTTTGGTCTATGATGGCTTTCCTTGCAGTTCTTACCATTGGCTTTATCTATGAGTGGAAAAAAGGAGCGTTGGAATGGGAGTAGTATCTCAAACAGTTGGTAATAAAATAACAGTCGTCAATCAGGATGATCTTCTTAATAATGTAGTAGACGAGTTTAACGATAAAGGTTTTGTGCTGGCTAAATTTGATCAGGTGGCTAATTGGGCGAGGGCTGGAAGTTTGTGGCCGATGACCTTTGGTTTGGCTTGTTGCGCGGTAGAGATGATGCAGGCAGCGGCTTCGCGTTATGATATGGATCATCTGGGAGTGGTATTCCGTCCAAGTCCGCGTCAGGCCGATGTTATGATAGTGGCAGGAACATTATGTAATAAAATGGCTCCGGCTCTACGCAAAGTTTATGACCAGATGGCAGAACCTAGATACGTAATTTCTATGGGTAGCTGCGCTAATGGTGGTGGTTATTACCATTATTCTTATTCGGTAGTGCGTGGTTGTGACCGTATTATTCCTGTTGATGTTTATGTTCCGGGATGTCCCCCGACAGCCGAAGCGCTGATGTATGGTATTTTGCAGTTACAGAAGAAAATTCGCCGTACTGGGAGTATAAAAAGGTGAGTGACAATTTTCCATTAGGAAAAAGATTTTATGTGATGCGCCATGCAGAAACCACGGATAATTTAGAGGGGCGTACCAGTGGCAAACTGAGTGAGCCTCTTATAACTGAAAATGGAATTGGGCAGGCAAGGCATGCTGGTAGTATTTTAAGAAAACTTGAACAGCCAATTGATATTGTTGTGACCAGCTCTAAGATTCGTACCAAAGAAACAGGGCGTATATCTTGCGATAATGACGTGATGCGTAATTTGCCGCATGTTGTGGATGATGGTATAAGTGAAAGAGATTACGGAAAGGCTGATGGCCTTCCGGAAAAAATACGTAGAGAAATAAAATTAGTTGGTGGCATTATTGATGGTGAAGAATCTAAAGAAGAAATACTGGTGCGCGCAATAAAAACTGTAAAAACTCAATTGGAACAAGATAAAACACCTTTGTTTGTTACTCATGGTGGAGTGGTGCTTAGGATGTTAGGTGCAGCTCTAGGCGGAGAAAAAACAGTTGATCGTCTTAAAGAACAAGGCCGTTTGGCTAAGAATTGTGATATTTATGAGTTTATAACTCCTAGCAAAAAAGGCGAAAAATTGCAGGTTAACTTATTGACATTAGATGATAATAAAGAAATTGTTCGTAGGAAAATTGAAGTGGAAAAACGTATTATAAATAGAAATAACAGCAATCATAATGGGATTGGAATATGAATTTTGATGATAAATGGCTGGAAAGTTTTGGGGCAACTGCAGAAACTATAAATGACCAGCAGGTATTAAATGTAAATGCAGATAATTTATTATCTCTTCTTGCATCTTTACGCGATGACAAAGATACACAATTCACGCAACTTGTAGATATTGCAGGTGTAGATTTTCCAGAGCGTGAAAAACGTTTTGAAGTTGTTTATGTGCTGCTTAGCCTGAGAAATAATGAGCGTTTGCGTGTGCGGGTTATAACTGATGAAAAAACACCAGTCCCTTCCGTTATTTCAGTATTTTCTTCAGCTGGATGGTATGAGCGTGAAGCTTGGGATATGTATGGCATATTATTCTCTAGCCATCCTGATTTGCGTCGTATACTTACGGATTATGGTTTTGAAGGGCATCCGCAACGTAAAGATTTTCCTTTAACTGGTTATGTTGAATTACGTTATGATGCTGAGCAAAAACGTGTGGTTTATGAGCCGGTAAAGCTAAATCAGGCATATCGTAATTTTGATTACCTAAGCCCTTGGGAAGGGGCGTAGCCGTGCTGCGCGCAAGAATACTTAAAAAACTATATTCTGTAACAAGCACTCCAAGCTCGTACTATACAATAAGACCCGCCCGTCTTGAGGATTTTGAAGAGATATACGACATTTTTTGCAAAGTCCTGACCGAAGGAAAAACCTATTCCTATACTTTAGAAGAAATGACTCCTGACCGGTCGCTTGCATATTGGATGTCAGCGGTTGGTACATATTGCATGGTGGCGGATATTGATGGAAAAGTTGCAGGGGTTGCGGCTGTTCGTCCGCACCGTACAGGACGGGCGCACCATGTGGCCAATGCTTCTTTTATAGTGCATCCTGACTACCGCAAACAGGGAATTGCCCGTGCTTTAGGAAAAGCTGCCATTGATTACGCTAGAAAGCAAGGTTATCTGGCTATGCAGTTTAATTTTGTAGTGAGCGTTAATGAAGTGGCTGTAAAATTATGGAAGTCTTTGGGATTTAAGATAGTAGGTACGATTCCAAAGGGTTTTAACCATGCCACAGAAGGTCTAGTAGACGTTTACATTATGCATCAGTTTTTGTAGCGCAGTGTTGGTGGTAGCGTGAGGAAATGGGTTAGGAAATATTATGCGTACAGATTATCAGAAATGGCTTAGTGAACAAGGCTATCAAGATGGAACACAAAAAGCGCAAATTTACCGTGTTAAAAAAGTGGAAGAATGTTACGGTAGTCTTGATGAGCATTTCGCAAATGGTACTCATCAAGAAATAATAGAAACTCTTAAGTATTCCACAAAAGATAAACAAGAAAATAAACCTAATCCGTCTAAGATCAAATTTGATGGTGATATAAAAGGTAACCTTCAATCGTATAGAGGTGCTGCTTTATGGTATCTGAATTTTCTAAATCAAACAAATGACTATGTATTACAAACAAAAAATGTAGTAGACGATATAAATATTTATTTGCCGATTGAGGATAAGCAGCAACGTTTATCACTTGAGCGGGATATGCAGGTTGCTTTACGGAAAAACATAGCAAGTCTTGAATCATCACTAAAAATTGTAGACGGTGGAGAAGAGCGGGCTGTTGATTCGGGATTAATTGATATTACTTGTGAAGATAGCAACTCTCTTGTTGTTGTTGAATTAAAGGCTGGAAAAGCTGATAGTCGTGCTATTGCTCAGATCTTAGGGTATATGGGGGATTTGCAGGAGGAAGATGATGAAAAGCCCGTACGCGGAATTCTAATTGCGCATGATTTTGATAAGCGTACGAAATCTGCTGCTCGTGTTGTGCCTACGCTAAAATTAATGAAATATTCTATAGAGTTCAAATTTACAGCAGAATAGTAGTAATTATCTTGAAAATACAATATAAACTTAATAGAATTCTCAATATCAATAATCAATAACCATACAAATCTATGACAAGTACAGCGAAAACTACAACAACTATAAACTTTGGACCACAGCATCCGGCAGCGCATGGCGTACTTCGTCTTGTATTGGAAATGGACGGCGAGGTTATAGAACGTGCTGACCCGCATATCGGGCTCCTTCATAGAGGTACAGAAAAGCTTATTGAACATAAAACCTATCTTCAGGCTTTGCCATATTTTGACCGCTTGGACTATGTATCGCCAATGGCTCAAGAGCATTGTTATTCGCTGGCGGTGGAAAAACTGCTTGGCTGCGAAGTGCCAAGGCGGGCTCAATATATCCGTGTGATGTTTTGTGAGCTTACACGTATCTTAAACCATATTCTTAACATTACCACGCAAGCCCTTGATGTTGGGGCAATGACCCCGCTGCTTTGGCTGTTTGAAGAGCGTGAAAAAATACTGGAATTTTATGAGCGGGCATCTGGCGCACGTTTCCACTCTGCTTATATACGTCCGGGTGGTGTACATCAGGATATACCTAAAGGGCTTAATGAGGATATTTATAAATTCTCTGAGAATTTTGTAAAATATATTGATGACGTTGATAATCTTTTAAGCGAAAACCGTATTTTTAAGCAACGTCTGGTTGATATTGGTGTGGTGAATGCCAAGCAAGCCCAAGATTGGGGGTTTTCAGGTGCTATGCTGCGTGGTTCTGGCATAGCTTGGGATTTACGTAAATCACAACCTTATGATTGTTATAGTGAATTGGATTTTGATATTCCAATTGGTAAAAACGGTGATTGTTATGACAGGTATCTAGTACGCATGGAAGAAATGCGTCAGTCTTTGCGAATTATCAGGCAATGCGTAGAAAAAATGCCGGAAGGATCAGTAGTAACTGGTGATCCTAAAATTGCTCCGCCAAAGCGTGCTCTTATGAAGCAGTCTATGGAAGCGCTAATTCATCACTTCAAACTATATAGTGAAGGTTACCATGTGCCGGTTGGTGAAACCTATACGGCTGTGGAAGCCCCTAAAGGTGAGTTTGGCGTGTATCTGGTAGCGGATGGCACGAATAAACCATACCGTTGTAAAATAAAAGCTCCGGGGTTTGCTCATTTGCAGGCGTTGGAATTTATGAGTAAAGGTCATATGCTGGCAGACGTGGTAGCGATTATCGGTACTATGGATGTGGTATTTGGAGAGATAGACAGGTAGATGATAGGACGTGGCACGCAGAATAAAATATTAGCTTTGGTTGTTGGCGTAGTTTTGTTGTTTGCTGATCACGGTTATGCTCAATATTCGCCTTCTACTGCTACAACAATTGGAACATTCCCGCGCCTCCCTCCCTCTGAGCGTTGTGAGAAATGGAAAGTTTTAGGCACTTGGAAGCTGCTTATGGTATATGAATCTCCGGCTGGTATTGAGCTGGAGAGATATGCTGTTAATCCTTTACAATATTATATTTTTACTGGTGATGATATTTATGGTGAATATGTAGGTGGGCTTTCTGATTTAGCAATTGATGAAATACATGATTACGCTATAAACAGGTCAAAATTTACCCAGCAATATGTGGTTAGTAAGGACGGCATAATATTCTTTTATAGAAACAGTATCCCTATTGATAGTTTAGCTTGTTTTATTGTAGTAGAACCGGTTAAACCATTTATGTTTGGGCAAATGCTGCTTATGCCACCGAAAAATGCAGCAATACGTGGGCGTATGGTAAAAATTTATCAGAAAGTTTTTCCTTAAATATTGTTTTAATATAATTTTCCAGTAGATTTAATAACAAAAATATATAAGAAGATGTTATGACAGCTAAATATCATTATAACCCAGCTATTGAACCGCAGACTTTTGCCTTTACTCCAGAAAATATGCAGAAGGCTAGAGAGATTGTCGCCAAATATCCGCAGGGGCGGCAACAGAGTGCAGTTATGCCGTTGCTTGCTATCGCACAAAAACAAAACAATAACTGGCTACCTAAAATAGCGATGGATTATGTTGGTGATTTGCTTGGGATGCCTCCAGTAAAAGTATATGAAGTTGCGAGTTTTTACACCATGTATAATCTTGAACCGGTTGGTAAACATTTCGTTCAGATTTGTACTACCACACCATGTTGGTTGCGTGGTTCTGACGCTATTGTGGATGCCTGCGAGAAAAAACTTGGAATAAAAATTGGTGAAACTACTAAAGACGGGCAGTTTACCTTGCGCGAAGTAGAATGTCTGGGAGCATGTGTAAACGCTCCTATGTGTCAGGTATCAAGCCATGGTGAAGATGATAATTATTATGAAGATTTAGCACCTGAATCAATAATAAAAATAATAGATTCTCTGGCACGTGGTGAAAAACCGAAAGTAGGTTCGCAGGCAGGGCGAGTTTCCAGCGAACCGGCAGGAGATAAAAAGTAATGCTAAAACAACAAGACAGAATTTTTACTAACCTTTATGGTTTTGAAGACTGGAAATTAGCTGGTGCGCTCTCTCGTGGCGATTGGGATAATACCAAAGCTATCCTTGCCAAAGGGCAGGATGCTATTATTGAGGATGTAAAAGCTTCAGGGTTGCGCGGGCGCGGTGGTGCTGGTTTTCCTACAGGTGTTAAATGGTCTTTCATGCCCAAAAAATCTGATGGCCGCCCATCTTACCTAGTGGTAAATGCCGATGAAGGGGAGCCTGGTACTTGCAAAGACCGCGATATGATGCGTCATGATCCACACAAATTGATTGAAGGCTGCTTGATTGCTTGTTTCGCTATGCGGGCGGTTGCTGCTTATATCTATATCCGCGGGGAATTTAGGGAAGAAGCTGATCGTTTGGAATATGCTATCGCTGAGGCCTATGAAGCAGGTTTGATAGGTAAAAATGCTTGTGGAAGCGGTTATGATTGCGATGTTTTTGTACATCGCGGGGCAGGGGCATATATTTGCGGTGAAGAAATGGCTTTGATTGAGTCTTTAGAAGGTAAAAAAGGTCAGCCGCGCTTAAAGCCACCATTCCCAGCTGCTATGGGGTTATGGGGTTGCCCTACTACTGTAAATAATGTGGAATCCATTGCGGTTGTACCGACAATTTTACGTCGCTCTCCGGCTTGGTTTGCGGGGATTGGCCGCCCCAATAACGTTGGTACAAAAGTATTTTGTATTTCCGGGCATGTGAACAAACCTTGTAATGTGGAAGAGGAAATGGGTGTTTCACTTAAAGATCTGATTGAAAAGCACGCAGGCGGGGTACGTGGAGGTTGGGATAATCTGCTGGCTGTTATACCAGGCGGTTCATCTGTTCCGCTTCTTCCCAAATCAATTTGCGACACTGTGCTTATGGATTTCGATAGTCTTAAAGCTGAGCGTTCAGGGCTTGGCACAGCGGCAGTAATTGTGATGGATAAATCAACCGATGTGGTAAAAGCTATTGCCCGTCTTTCTAAATTCTATACTCATGAATCTTGTGGTCAATGCACACCATGCCGTGAAGGTACAGGATGGTTATGGCGGATGATGGAAAGAATGGTAGAAGGTCGCGCCGCAGTTTCTGATATTGATTTGATGTTGGATGTGGCGGGTCGTATTGAAGGTCATACCATTTGCGCGCTTGGTGATGCGGCTGCTTGGCCGGTGCAGGGTTTAGTACGCCATTTCCGCCCAGAAATTGAACGCAGGATTGCGGAGTTTTCCCGTAGAGCTGCCTAAGATAGTGATAGAAAATGTCAGATAAATATATAAAAGACTTGGAATTTAGTAGTGTGATTTCAGTTCCGCGTTCTTATAACAAACAGGGTGCCCCTGCTTGCGGGATTTATCTAGTCGCACCAAAAAAGATAAGTTTTAACATGCTTACAGTTCAGTTACGCGCAGTGTTTTCTGCCTTAAATGGCTCGGAATACCAAAAAAATATGCACGCTATTGAGTTTCAATTTCCAAATAAGATTTTTGAAAAAGAGCGTGAGAAAGCATCATCATTAGTTGCTGCCTGCCGTGGGGCAGGGATTGTGTCTATCATACGGGGTGACGTAGGGCTTTGTGTTGAATGTGGCGCAGACGGGGTGATGCTGGAAAATCCAGAAGATATTGTTACTGCAAGGAATATACTTGGCGGCTCGGCTATTATCGGGCTTGATTGTGGCAATTCTAAGCAGCAGGCGGAAATAGCTCTACAATCCGGTGTGGATTATGTTTCTTTTTCTAAATTTTTATCTTCTGATAAATCTAGGAAAAATGCTGATATATCGTTATTGGAATGGTGGAATAGCGTTACTCACCTGCCAGCTGTAGCTTTTTCCAAGCTGGACGTAGAGGGTTGTATTAAGCTTGCAAAATCTGGTGCCGGTTTTATTGGTGCTGGTTCTTGGGTTTGGGAGCATGATGAAGGTGTGAAGCAAGCAATTTATTGGTTGCAGGAATCAATAGAACATGGTTTGTCACAGATAAAGATAAATTGATAGCAGGGTATATATGCCAAAACTAACGATTGATGATCAGGAAATAGAAGTAGAAAGCGGTACTGTTATTATACAGGCGGCAGAGCGTTTAGGAATTGAAATACCACGCTTTTGTTACCATGAACGTTTGGCAATTGCCGGTAACTGTCGTATGTGTTTAGTAGAAGTTTCGCCTGGGCCTCCTAAACCGCAAGCTTCCTGTGCCCTTCCTTGTTCTGATGGGATGGTGGTTAAGACGAATACACCGATGGTAAAAAAAGCCCGCGAAGGGGTGATGGAATTTTTACTTATCAACCACCCGCTTGATTGCCCAATTTGCGATCAGGGCGGCGAGTGTGATCTACAAGATCAGGCGATGGCTTATGGTACTGGTATCAGCCGCTATAAGGAGCATAAACGCTCGGTTGAAGATAAATATATGGGGCCAATTGTAAAAACTGAAATGACCCGTTGTATCCACTGCACGCGCTGTATCCGTTTTGCTACTGAAATAGCAGGTGTACCAGAATTAGGGGCATTTGGTCGTGGTGAGCATATGGAAGTTGGTACTTATGTAGAAAAAGCCCTTTCTTCAGAGCTTTCTGGTAACTTGGTAGATCTTTGCCCAGTTGGAGCATTAACAAGCAGGCCTTACGCTTTTGCCGCCCGTCCTTGGGATCTTACTAAAACCGAAACTATAGATGTACTGGATGCTGTTGGTTCAAATATTCGTGTGGATAGTAGAGGTGAAGCGGTGTTGCGTATTTTGCCGCGTGTGAATGAGGATATCAATGAAGAATGGATTTCTGATAAAACACGCCACGCATGTGATGGCCTGCGCGTGCAGCGTTTGGATCGTCCTTATATTCGCGGTAATGATGGAAAACTAAAAGAAGCAAGCTGGGAAGATGCCCTTGCTTTAGTTGCTAAAAAAATGCGCGAGTTTAAGCCAAATGAGATTGCTGCTCTTTCAGGTAATCTGGCATGTGCAGAAAGTGTTATGGCATTGCGTGATGTGCTGGATAGTTTAGGTATTGCCAGTCGTGATTGCCGTCAGGATGGGGCAATGTTTGACACATCTAACCGTGCTAATTATTTATTCAATACTACTATCGCGGGGATAGAACAGGCTGATGTAATTATATTAATAGGTGCTAACCCGCGTAAGGAAGCCGCTTTGGTCAATGCCCGCATACGCAAAGCTTATTTGGGTGGCGGGCTTAATATTTATAGTGTTGGCAGTGCTGATAATTTTAATTATCCTGTGCATCAACTTGGTAATGATCCGAGGATTCTTTCTGATATTGCGCTTGGTAATCATCAGCTTGCCAATATATTGGCTGAAGCAAAAAATCCTGTTATCATTGTTGGTACTGCGGCATTGGCGCGGGCTGATGGTGTGGCGATATTTTCGGTGGCAAAATTTATAGCAGAGAAATATGGAGTTATAAAAGATGGTTGGAATGGTTTTAACATCCTTCATCATGCAGCAGGACGGGTTGGCGCACTTGATTTAGGTTTTGTCCCAGCCGAAGGTGGTCGTAATATAGCTGAAATTTTTACTGGTTGTGCCAGTGGCGAAGTTAAAATGGTGTATTTGCTTGGTGCTGATGAATTCGACATGGGTTTACTCGGTAATGCTTTTGTTGTTTACCAAGGGAGTCACGGTGATGATGGTGCGCACCGTGCTGACGTGATTTTTCCTGGGGCTACTTATACTGAAAAAGAAGCCACTTACGTTAATATGGAAGGGCGTGTCCAGAGAACTAAGCGTGCAGTATTTCCCGTCGGGCAGGCTAAGGAAGACTGGAAGGTAGTGAGAGCCTTATCAGATTCATTAGCTAGTTCGCTAACTTACAATTCAGTTGAGCAGCTAAGGGTGCGGATGGAGCAGGCAGCGCCTCATTTTGCAAGGATTGGAGAAATTATCCATGTGCAGCCTGAAGTAGGAATTCAAAAACCAAAAACTTTAATGACATCTGAACCGTTTGATGATTTTATACTGAATTTTTATATGACTGATCCCATTTCGCGTGCGAGTAAGACTATGGCTGAATGTACAAAAACATCAAATTCTTTAGCTAGAAAGGCTGCATAGTGAAGGAATATAAAGTTGTAATTTATCGTGAGCCGTTGATGGGGTCTATTTTGCTATTTGGTGCAAAAGTTGATCCGCGTAAATTCACAAATTTCCTCAATATTCATGCTAAAGAAGGTTGGAAAGTGGTAACGATAGAACGGGAATCTCGTAGAGAGCTGCTTATTTTTAAACGAGAAGCTTTTGTAACTGTGCTAGAGAAAGATATTTGATATGAAATGGTACAGTTATTCCGTTCAACAGAAATTATTAATATTGATTGCAGTAAGTGTTGTTATAACCGGATCCTTCTTTTTGTTACGGTTGTGGGGAATTAATATTCCAGAAGAATTTCTTGGTAAGATATTAGGAACTTTTATTATAATAGCCGTAGTATCTGGAATTTTAATTGCTATAAGCTCCAGTATGAAAGAAGAAAAAAAGGACGATAAGGATAATTTTTTTAACTAGATTGTGAATATGAATGAAATTATTGAATTTTTAATGCCTTTGTTGATTCCTCTAGGAAAAATTTTGCTGGTGGTTGTTCCGCTATTGGTGTGTGTGGCGATGCTTACTCTCGTAGAGCGTAAGGTTATTGCGGCTATGCAGTTGCGTAAAGGGCCGAATGTAGTTGGATTTTGGGGGGTATTACAGCCATTTGCCGATGGTTTGAAACTATTTCTGAAGGAAACCATTATTCCTTCCCAATCTAGCAGGGTAATATTTTTGATAGCACCTATGATAACTTTTATGCTGGCACTCCTAGGCTGGGCGGTTATACCACTTGCACCGGAATTTGTAATTGCAGATATAAATGTTGGGATATTGTATTTGTTCGCTATTTCTTCGCTGGGTGTTTATGGGATTATCATGGCCGGTTGGGCGAGTAATTCCAAATACGCTTTCCTAGGTGCGATCCGTTCTAGCGCGCAAATGGTATCTTATGAAGTATCAATCGGCTTTGTGATTGTTACGGTTCTTTTGCTGGTTGGCTCGCTTAATCTTGGTGAGATTGTACGCTCACAAGCTGGCGGTATCCAGAATTGGCATGCTTTTGGTATGTTGTTCCCAATGTTTATAGTGTTTTTTATTTCTGCTCTTGCAGAAACCAACCGCCATCCTTTTGATTTGCCGGAAGCCGAAGCCGAATTGGTAGCCGGCTATAATGTTGAATATTCTTCAATGTCATTTGCCCTGTTTTTCCTTGGTGAATATGCCAATATGATTTTGATGTCTGGTATGACGACTATATTATTTTTGGGGGGCTGGCAGCCGGTAGCTGATATTGCTTTGTTTACGATGGTTCCACCAGTATTGTGGTTTGCTATAAAAATATTTATCTGCCTTTTTGTTTTTATCTGGGCGAGGGCAACTTTGCCTCGCTACCGTTATGATCAGTTGATGCGTTTGGGTTGGAAAGTGTTTTTACCATTTTCATTAGTATGGGTAGTTCTTACCTCAGCCTATGTTGTTTATATGACGGTCTAATTATGGAAGAAAAAGAGTCCAATATGGAAACCTCTCCTATCGATATAAGTATTATTGAAGCATTTTTTAATTGGCTAATTGAATTTGTTCACCATTTTGGATATTTGGGCATTTTTATCATGTCATTGCTTGAAAGTACTTTTGTACCTATTCCTAGTGAAGTAACAATGATTCCTGCTGGTGTATTGGTACAGCAGGGACACATGAATTTCTGGGTGGTGATAGCAATGGGGACTTTTGGCGCTATAGCTGGATCATTGTTTAATTATTATCTGGCTTATTATCTGGGACGAAGATTTTTTTACTCCTATGGTAAATATTTTTTCTTTACCCACGAAAAAATAGACAAGCTTGATAAATTTTTTGCCAGCCACGGAGATATATCTACCTTTACAGGGCGATTGATTCCGGGGGTACGGCATTTTATAGCCTTTCCGGCAGGTCTTGCTCATATGGATCTTAAAAAATTCTGTATTTATACTGGGCTTGGTAGCACTATATGGATGACCGTTCTTACGGTTGTTGGTTATTTCATAGGTGATAATGAGGAGATGGTTAAACACTATATGCCTTATGTCGTTACAGCAGTAGTTTTTGTTGCGGTTATTTTTGTGGTGCTTTATATGTGGCGGTATAACCATAATAATAAAATGAAAAAAGATAATGGTAATATAAATGATAAATAAAACAGCAAAGGCTTTTTTGCTTGTTGAGCTTATTTCAGGGTTTTTATTGACTTTGAAATATATGTTCAAAAAGCCGGTTACTATTAACTACCCTTATGAAAAAGGAGCCTTGAGTCCGCGTTTTCGCGGTGAACACGCTTTGCGTCGTTATCCTAATGGTGAAGAACGCTGCATTGCTTGTAAACTTTGTGAGGCGATTTGCCCTGCACAGGCCATAACCATTGAGGCAGAAGCCCGCGTTGATGGATCACGCCGTACTACTCGTTATGATATTGACATGACCAAATGTATTTATTGTGGTTTTTGTCAGGAAGCGTGCCCAGTGGATGCAATTGTAGAGACTCCTAACTTTGAATTTGCTACTGAAACCCATGAAGAATTATTATATAACAAGGAAAAATTACTTTCTAATGGTGAGCGTTGGGAATCAGTAATTTCTACAAGTTTAATGGCGGATGCGGAGTATCGGTAGATGGCTGAAAATATTGCAAATTTAATGTTTTATATATTTTCGTTGATAACAATTTTTTCAGCATTAATGGTTATTTCCAGCAAAAATCCTGTTCATAGCGTATTGTTTCTTATTCTCGCATTTTTTAATGCGGCAGGGCTGTTTGTCCTTCTTGGTGCAGAATATATAGCGATGACTCTGGTAATTGTTTATGTTGGTGCGGTGGCGGTTTTGTTTCTGTTCGTGGTTATGATGCTTAATATAAATTTTTCGGAAATGCGTGATGGTTTTTTGCGTTACCTGCCTTTAGGTGGAGCAGTGGCGGTAACAATTTTTGCCGAATTTGTGTTTGTTTTTTCTAGTTCTTTGAAGGGGAAAAATATGCTTGCCCCAGTAAAAAATGCTATTGCATCTAGCAGTGAGGTTACTAATACACAAGCTATCGGTAATATTTTATATACTAACTATGCTTATCCATTTCAGATGGCTGGCATAATTTTGCTTATTGCTATGATCGGGGCGATTGTGCTAACCAAACGCGATAGGATTGGTGTGCGTAAACAAAATATTGCAAAACAGCTTGCACGTACCAAGGAAAGCGGTATGGAACTGGTATCGGTGAAATCAGGCGAGGGGATAAAATAATGGATCATATATTTTTTGGTGATATTGGTATTTTTCATTATTTAGTGCTGTCCGCTCTATTATTTACTATCGGTGTGTGTGGAATTTTCCTTAACCGCAAGAATATCATTACTATCCTCATGTCTATAGAGCTCATCCTGCTTTCGGTTAATATAAATTTTGTAGCTTTTTCGGTAAAGTTGGGTGACCTAACCGGGCAAATATTTTCTATGTTTATCCTTACAGTTGCTGCTGCTGAAGCAGCTATCGGTCTTGCTATACTTGTTATTTACTTCCGTAACCGCGGTACTATCGCGGTGGAAGATGTAAATATGATGAAGGGTTAGCTCTGGCATGATTTCTTTTATCGTATTTCTTCCACTTTTTGCGGCATTGATTGTTGGGCTTAATGTCCGTTCAATTTCTAATTCACTTGCACAGCAGTTAACCTGTGGAGCAATGGTTATTTCTGCTATTTTATCTGGGGTGATATTTTTGGATTTTGCTTTTGGTGTAGGTGGTGTACATAAAGCCAATGTCCTGCCGTGGATTATCTCTGGTGATTTTGTAGCGAACTGGACATTGCGGGTGGATGCACTGACAGCGGTTATGCTGGTGGTGGTTACATGGGTTTCGGCAGTGGTGCATCTATATTCGGTTGGCTATATGAGCCATGATGAGCACCAGCCGCGTTTCATGGCTTATCTTTCGCTGTTTACTTTTTTCATGTTGATGTTGGTTACTTCTGATAATTTAGTGCAACTGTTCCTTGGTTGGGAAGGGGTGGGGCTTTGCTCCTATCTTCTGATTGGGTTCTGGTTTAAAAGGCAATCGGCCTGTAATGCGGCAATGAAGGCTTTTATCGTAAACCGTGTGGGCGATTTTGGTTTTGCGCTCGGAATTTTTGCTGCATTTGTATTATTTGGTACAGTACAATTTGATGGAATTTTTGCAGTAGTTTCAGCGCATGCTTCTGATAAATTCATGTTCCTTGGTCATGAGTATCATGCCCTTACTTTAATCTGTATTTTGCTCTTTATTGGTGCGATGGGTAAATCTGCCCAACTAGGGCTACATACTTGGCTTCCCGATGCCATGGAAGGGCCAACTCCGGTATCTGCACTTATCCATGCGGCAACTATGGTAACCGCAGGTGTGTTCATGGTAGTGCGCTGCTCGCCTTTATTTGAACATGCTCCAGATGCACTTACACTAGTTACTATTATTGGTGCTTGTACAGCATTTTTTGCCGCAACTGTTGGTCTTGTTCAAAATGATATTAAGCGGGTTATTGCCTATTCTACATGTTCGCAGCTTGGCTATATGTTTTTTGCTTGTGGCGTGGGTGCGTATTCGGCAGCAATGTTTCATTTGATGACGCATGCTTTCTTTAAGGCTTTGTTATTTCTTGGTGCTGGCTCTGTCATACATGGTATGTCCGGCGAGCAGGACATGCGCTATATGGGTGGCGTATGGAAAAAAATGCCGGTGACTTATGGTTATATGTGGATAGGTTCACTGGCGCTGGCTGGTGTGCCGATCTTTGCCGGATATTACTCTAAGGATATGATTTTAGAAGCAGCTTACGCAGGTGGTGAAGCAGGACGTTTTGCTTTCTGGATGGGGATTGCTGCTGCTTTTATGACAGCTTTTTACTCATGGCGGCTATTATTTATGACCTTCCATGGCAAATCGCGTGCTTCTAAAGAAGTCCTTTCCCATGTGCATGAATCACCTGCGATTATGTTAAAACCGCTTTTGTTGCTTTCATTTGGTGCGGTATTTTCTGGCTGGTTAGGTTATCATATTTTTGGTTTGGTTTCTGCCGAAGGCCATTTCTGGCAGACAACCATTGCTTCGCATGATGCAATAGAAAAAGCTCACCACACACCGGCTTGGGTAGGAACTTTACCTCTGCTTATGGCTATTTCAGGTATTACGTTAGCTTGGATTTTCTATGTTGTATATCCAGCTACTCCATCTAAAATTTCGGCAAAATTTCCTTTACTTTATCGCTTCTTGCTCAATAAATGGTATTTTGATGAGATTTATGATGTTCTCTTTGTAAAACCTGCCAAGCGTTTGGGACAATATCTATGGAAATTCTGGGATGAAAAAATCATTGATGGATTAGGGCCAAACGGTGCAGCACTTATTACTCATCTGGTAGCTGGTCGTACTTCCTTGTTACAAACTGGGTATTTATATCATTATGCCTTTTCTATACTGGTCGGATTTTTAATAATTATTAGTTGGGTGGTACTTGGGTAATGCTTAGCATATTGATATTATTGCCTCTTATCGGTGCATTTGTGATTATGCTATTTACCCGTTCTGAAGGCGGGCAAGGAGAAAATGAAGCACGCTATATTGCGCTATTTACTACCATTATTACATTTTTTACATCTCTTGGATTATGGTTTGGTTTTGATGCATCTTCGGCAAAATTTCAATTTGTAGAAAAAGCGCAGTGGTTTGGCGATTTAGGGATTAATTATCATCTGGGCATTGATGGTATTTCCTTATTCATGGTGCTGCTTACCACTTTCCTTATGCCGTTTTGCATATTATGCAGTTGGGAATCCATTACCACTCGGGTGCGGGCTTTCATGGTGAATTTCTTGCTGCTTGAAGCATTTGTAATTGGTGTGTTCTGCGTGCTGGATACGGTAATGTTTTATATTTTCTTTGAAGGTATGCTGATCCCGATGTACCTGATTATCGGTATCTGGGGTGGCAACCGCCGTATTTATGCTTCTTATAAATTCTTCCTCTACACTCTCGCTGGATCAGTGTTGTTTTTAGTAGCGATTATTTATCTATATCTGAGTTTCGGCACTACTGATATTCCAACATTGATGGAAAAATCACCAAGCCTTGCTCTTTCAGTGCAGCAATATTTATGGTTGGCGATGTTTGCTTCTTTTGCTGTGAAAGTGCCAATGTGGCCAGTGCATACTTGGCTTCCGGATGCGCACGTGCAGGCACCAACAGCAGGTTCGGTAATCCTTGCTGGTATATTGCTAAAAATGGGGGCTTATGGTTTCCTGCGTTTTTCACTTCCCATGCTGCCTGATGCTTCGCATTATTTCGCGCCGTTTATGTTTACCCTTAGTGTTATTGCTGTGATCTATACTTCACTGGTAGCACTTATGCAGCATGATATGAAAAAACTGATTGCTTATTCTTCCGTTGCCCATATGGGATTTGTAACAATTGGTATTTTTACTTTCAATATCCAAGGTATTGAAGGTGCAATTACCCAGATGATCAGCCATGGTTTGGTTTCCGGCGCATTATTCCTGTGTGTGGGGGTGGTTTATGACCGGTTGCATACACGCGAAATTAATCATTATGGCGGGGTAGCTAGTATAATGCCGAAATACGCTATGTTATTTATGTTCTTTACCATGGCTTCGGTCGGGCTTCCTACCACTTCAGGCTTTGTTGGTGAGTTTTTAGTGTTGCTTGGCGCATTTAAGGCAAATACTTATGTGGCATTTGGGGCGACTTCAGGTGTAGTGCTCGGCGCGGCCTATGCTCTATGGCTCTATAAACGCGTGGTATTTGGTGAAATAACTAACGATGAAGTAAAAACTATGCCCGATGTTTCGGTACGGGAAATATTGATATTTGTACCTTTGGTGCTTACTGTGCTGTGGATTGGATTATATCCAAAACCATATATCCATGCCATGGAGGCTTCAGTGCAAAATTTGATAGAGCAAACTGCAGATTATAGTTTTAAGGAAAGGGATTAGATATGGGTGGTTTATTCCCTTTAATTCAGGCGGTGTTGCCAGAATTTTTCTTGTTGTTTTCCACGATATTATTTTTACTGTATGGGCTTTATCGTCAGCAACAAGTTCGCACCTCACTGATTCTACTTACTTTATTTGCGCTTGGCATAACTATATATATGTTGCTTTGCCCTCATAATGTAAGTGGCGTTTTTCTTGGCGGGATGTTTACCAGCAATAATTTTACTGTTTTCGCAAAAATGCTGGTGCTTATGTCCGGTGGTTTGGTGTTGATGCTTTCAACTGGATTCTTACGCGAAGAGGGGGGGCGGCCATTTGAATTTATAATACTTATGCTGTTTGCGTTGCTGGGTATGATGCTTATGATCTCGGCGGCTGACCTGCTTTCTTTATATATGGCACTGGAAATGTCTAGCCTTGCCCTTTATGTATTGGCTTCATTTACTCGTGATAATGCAAAATCCAATGAAGCGGGGCTTAAATATTTTGTGCTTGGTGCGCTGGCTTCAGGTATGATGCTGTATGGCATGTCACTTATTTATGGCTTTGCCGGCAGTACCAGCTTTGCTGCTCTTGCAGAGTTATTTGCCGTACATGAGACCTTCTCTAAAGGTGTTGTGTTAGGTTTGGTTCTGGTAATGGTTGGTTTCTGTTTTAAGCTTTCTGTGGTGCCATTTCATATGTGGACACCGGATGTTTATGAAGGTGCTCCAACACCTGTAACAGTATTTTTTGCTACTGCACCAAAAGTTGCAGCCCTTGCTTTATTTACCCGCTTTTTGCTGGAGCCGTTTGCTCCTGCAATTTTGCAGTGGCAGCAGATTATTATTTTTGTATCTATAATGTCTATGCTGGTTGGGGCGTTCGGTGCAATTATGCAAACTAACATTAAACGCCTGCTTGCTTATAGTTCCATTGGCCATGTTGGTTTTATGCTTATGGCTTTGGCTTCCGGAAATACCAGTGGTGTTCAGGCTATGCTGATTTATTTAAGTGTATATATTTTTATGAGCGTGGGTATGTTTGGAGCTGTCCTGCTTATGAAAAGGGATGGCAAGCCGCTTGAAAATATCAAAGACCTAAGTGGCTTATCACAAACAAACCCTCTTCTTGCTATCGTGATTGGTATTTGTATTTTCTCTATGGCGGGGATTCCGCCAATGTCTGGCTTTTTCGGGAAGTTGTATGTGGTGCTGGCTGCAATTGAAGGAGGGCTAACTTGGCTAGCTGTGCTAGGTGTATGTATCAGTGTGGTTAGCTGTTATTATTATCTGAAAATCATTAAGGTAATGTATTTTGATGAAGCTGTTCCTGCCTTTGATAAAGGTTCGTCTATATTAGTCCGTGTTTCTATTGCGCTTGGTACTGGTGTTACTATGTTGTTTTTCTTAGTGCCTGCGCCTTTGG
>CAUJIB010000015.1 GCA_963205245.1 Pseudomonadota bacterium | reverse complement strand
TTACCAAATATAGTAAGATAGTTAGCATGGAAGAAGGTTTTTGTGGGCGCGGCGGGATGGATTCCATGCTGTTTGAATTTATCTCCCGCCGTGATTTGCCGCATAAAATGCTTAATATCGGCGTTGAAGGCGGTTATCGCTATGAACTTGGGACACGTCAGGAACTACATGAACATGTAGGAATCGGCGAGAATATAGTTTTAGAAAAAATAAGAAAATTTATAAATTAACAGGAGAAAAAAATGAGATTTCCTTTGATGCGGAATAATATTTTGCGTGAAGATCTAGACGCGGTGATAGAGCATTTGAAGCAGGATGACCCGATCCTTACCAATGGGCCGCAAATTCGTGCTTTTGAAGAAGAATGGTCAAAATGGTTGGGAGTGAAATACAGCGTTTATCTGAATTCCGGAGCATCAGCTAATTTACTTACTATGGCGGTGCTTAAAATTCGCCATCCGGAAGGTGGAGAGATAATTGTTCCAACCCTTACTTGGATTTCTGATATTGCATCGGTTCTACAAAATGGCTTTACACCGGTTTTTGTGGATATTGACCGTGAATCATTGGCCATGAATCCAAAACAGATTTTGGAAAAAATCACTCCTAAAACACGGGCGGTTTTCTTAACCCATGTTCAGGGGTTTGATGGTCTTACTGATGAGTTGGTTAGTGAACTGGAAAAGCGCAAAATACCATTGATTGAGGATGTGTGTGAATCGCATGGCGCAACTCATAATGGCAAGAAACTGGGCAGCATAGGTCTTATTTCCAATTTTTCTTTTTATTATGCCCATCATATGAGCACCATTGAAGGTGGCATGGTTTGCACCAATGATCCGGAAATCTACCAGCAGGTTCGGATGCTGCGCTCGCATGGGATGGTGCGGGAGGCAACCGATATGGAACTGCGTAGCAGCTACCAAAAAGCAAATCCGGAATTAAACCCAGATTTTATCTTTGCTTATGCCGCTTATAATATGCGGGGTACTGAAATCGGTGGTATCATGGGGCGAAGCCAGCTTAAACGGCTGGATAAAAACGTGGAGATCCGTACCCGTAATCTTGCGCATTTCCTCGGTAAGTTAGATACAAGAAAATATCGCACTGATTTCAAAATGGAAGGGGCAAGTAACTACGCCTTCAACCTTATTTTACAGAAACAGGATGCAGCTTTTGCTGAAAGGTTAATGAACAGGATGCGTGGGGCAGGAATTGAGTTCCGCCGTGGCAGTGCCGGCGGCGGCAACCAGCTTCGCCAGCCTTATCTAAAAGGAATAGTGCAGGACAGTTATTACAAGCAATTCCCAGAAGTTGAGCATGTTCATTTTTACGGATTCTATATTGGCAATTTCCCTGATATGAAAACATCAGAAATTGACGAAATTTGTGCCATTTTGAATACTGTTGAGTAAATCACCATGACAACAGCTATAATACTGGCTGGAGGCATGGGGACGCGACTGCGTAGCGCTGTTGCTGATGTTCCTAAGCCAATGGCTCCAATTATGGGGCGGCCATTTTTAGAGCATCAGATGGATTTCTGGATTCGGCAGGGAGTGAGTGGTTTTATCATATCGGTTGGTTACATGCGCGAAATTATCATGGATCATTTTGCAGGTAACTATAAAGGCATAAAGATTACGTATGCGATAGAAGATACACCGCTGGGAACAGGCGGCGGTCTGTTGCTTGCGGCGCAGAAATTACCAGATGGTGCACCGGCTCTGATATTAAACGGCGATACTTTTTTTGATGCTAACCTTAAAGAGTTGGAAGAATTCCATAATAAGCACAATTCTGAGTGGACATTTGCACTGGCTAGGGCAAATGAGGCGGGGCGTTATACTGGATTGGAGGTTGATGAAGAAGGCCGGATTATATCACTTAAATCCGGTACGGATAAAATAGGCAGGCTTGTAAATTCCGGTGTTTATCTTGTAAATCCAGCTATTCTTAAGGGGTTAGAGCAGGAAGCTGGCGCTAAAATCTCTCTGGAAGATGATATTTTCCCACGCTTCATGAATGCAAAAAAAATGCTTTATGGATTAGAATTTACAGGAAATTTTATTGATATTGGCGTACCGGAGGACTATTTTCGGGCAGATAAAATATTGCCTAATTACAAATGAGGAATAAAATGACCGGTAGTATAGATGCGTTGAAGAAAGACATTATGCCAGTAACCAGCAGTTCTGAAATACTAAGGGAAAATCTTGCGGCCTCTATTTCCGCCAAACAAAAATTCCTTGAGGAAAAAGAGCAGATAGCAATTTTTGAACAAGCGGTTACAGAGGTCGTTGCCCGATATAAAAGCGGTGGCCGCATTTATATAGCTGGAAATGGCGGTTCAGCAGCAGATGCGCAGCATCTGGCGGCAGAGTTTGTAAGTAAGTTGGCACGTGACCGTGCACCGCTTGCTGCCGAAGCATTGACTGTTGACAGCTCTATCCTGACCGCAATCGGTAATGATTATGGCTATGAGCATATTTTTTCGCGGCAGCTATTAGGTAAGCTCACTAAAAACGATATTTTCCTTGGTATCACCACCTCTGGCAAATCACCTAATATTATCAAGGCCTTGGAAGTATGCCGTGAGCTTGGCGTGCCCAGTATCGTATTTACCGGCCATGATGGCGGACTGGTAAAAGAAAAAGCTGATTTCTGTATTATAGCTTCTGGTAGCATGACCAGCACTATTCAGGAAATCCACATAGTCCTTGCTCATACCCTTTGTGAAAGTGTAGAAAGAGCAATTTTTAATTAGTATCTATAAGGAATCAAGAAATGTCTGAGAAATATAATATTCTGGTAACTGGCGGCGCTGGTTATTTGGGTTCAACCATGGTTCCTGACCTGCTTGCAGCGGGACATAAGGTAACGGTGCTTGATAATTTCATGTTTAAGCAGGCAAGCCTTAACCATTGCTGCCATAGCGATAATTTTTCTATTGTAAAAGGAGATATCCGTTCTGAAAGCACCATTGCGCCACTGCTTAAAAAAGCCGATGTGGTCATTCCTCTGGCGGCCTTGGTTGGCGCGCCATTATGCAAAATTGATCCAATTGGTGCAACCACTATCAATCATGATGCCATAGCCATGATGCTTAAACTTCTTTCAAAAGAACAAATCGTATTGATGCCAACCACCAATAGTGCTTATGGTACTGGTGATGAGAATAATTTCTGTACAGAGGAATCACCTTTGCGCCCGATCTCACAATATGCGATTGATAAGGTCGCGGTAGAGCAAAAACTGATGCAGCATCATAATGCTGTAAGTTTCCGCCTTGCTACAGTATTTGGTATGTCGCCGCGGATGAGGATAGATTTACTGGTTAATGACTTTGCCTACCGTGCGGTGCATGATCGTTTTGTGGTGTTATTTGAAGCGCATTTCAAACGTAATTATGTGCATGTACGGGATGTTTCCCGCGCCTTCCAGCATGCCCTTAATAATTTTGGTAAAATGAAAGGGCAGATTTATAATGTCGGCCTTTCGGAAGCTAACGTATCTAAAATGGAGCTTTGTCAGGTAATTAAAAAACAAATTCCTGAGTTTACTATTATGGAAGCACAGGTTGGTAAAGATCCTGACCAGCGTAACTATATTGTTTCTAATGATAAGCTTGAAGCAACCGGTTTCAAAACCGAATTTTCATTGGATCGCGGTATTGGCGAGTTGATTAAGGGATTCACTATGCTTAAAAATTCGCTTTACGGAAATGTCTAGTAAGGCTTTTGATTTTGTTATTATCGGCTCTGGCATCGTAGGCCTTACTGTTGCTTCTGAGCTGAAAAAACGCCAGCCTTCTGCCAGTATTGCTGTTTTAGAAAAAGAGGAATGCGCTGGAATTCATGCTAGCGGACGTAACAGCGGTGTAATGCATTGCGGTATTTATTATGGCAGCGATACATTAAAAGCTAAAGTATGCGCTACAGGGGCGGAGCGGATGGAGGAATTCGCCAGGCAAGAAAATATTGCCTATAACAAATGCGGTAAAATTATTCTGGCAACTTCCAAAGAGCAATTGCCAACCGTAGAAAAATTACTGCGTAATGCGGCTGAAAATAATATTCAGGCACGTAAAATAGATAATAAAGAATTGCATGAAATAGAGCCTTATGCATCTGCGGCGGAAGCTGCAATTTATTGCCCTACAACTGCGGTGATTGATAGTGTGTCTGTAATCAGAAAATTACAAAATCAATTGGAGGGCACTGATGTACAGTTCTTTTTTTCTTGTCAGGTAACTGGGCAGAAAAACAATAAAGAACTTGAAACCAGCCAAGGTACATTCAGTTACGGGTTCTTGTATAATTGTGCTGGAGCTTATGCCGATGTAATTGCCAAAAGTTTTGGTCTGGCTGATGAATATAAACTGATTCCGTTTAAGGGTATTTATTGGAAATTAAGTGAGCAGGCAAATAATAAGATTCGTGCCAATATTTATCCTGTTCCTGATATTTCCTTACCATTTTTAGGCGTGCATTTGACTAGAGTTATAAATGGGGATGTTTATATAGGGCCAACCGCAATACCAGCTTTCGGCAGGGAAAATTATGGCAAACTTAAAGGTATAAAATTAAAAGAAGCGGCAGAAATAATTTTGGAGCTTGCAGAAATGTATCTGCGTAATGATAATAATTTCCGCAAACTTGCCCATTTGGAAATGGCAAAATATAACAAAGCTAATTTCCTTGCATCAGCCCAGAAGCTTATGCCTAGCCTTAAAGCAGAAGATATGGTGCCAACTAATAAAGCCGGTATCCGGCCGCAGCTTATCAACATTAAAACCCGCAAGCTGGAGATGGATTATATTTTTGTCCACACCGAAAATTCTTTACATATTCTTAATGCTATTTCTCCGGCCTTCACCAGTTCTTTTGCTTTTGCAGAAATGATTGTTGATAAATCAGGTTTATGATTTCAAATATAAATATAAAACGTGCTGACAAACCAATTCCTGCAATATTTTTAGACAGGGACGGTACAATAAATATTGAAAAAAACTATCTCTACCGCATAGAGGATTGGCAATGGACGCAGGGAGCGCAGGAGGCAATAAAGCAGCTAAAAGATGCGGGTTATATTATAGTGGTAGTCAGTAATCAGGCGGGTATTGCTCGGGGGATCTATAACCAAGATGATGTAAATAAATTACATGATTTTGCAAATACTGAACTTGCAAAAATTGGTACGGTGATAGATGCTTTTTATTTTTGCCCGCACCATCCTGATTTCAGTGAAGACGGCGTATGTCAGTGCCGTAAACCTGCCCCATATATGATTTTACAGGCAGCGCAGGATTTGAATATTAATTTAGAAAAATCATGGATGATAGGCGATAAACTGATAGATATTCAGGCAGGAACAGCCGCAGGTGTAACAACTATCCTAGTGCGTACCGGTTACGGTAAGGAAGAGGAAAAATTATTGCCGCATTCTACAAAAATTTCCGATAATTTAGGAATCGCTGCTCAATTTATTTTAGATAGCCTTAAATCATGAAAATAACTCACATAATAACAGGCCTTGATGTTGGCGGGGCAGAAATTGCCTTGAAGAACATTGTAGAGCATAGTGAGAAAAATAATATTTTCCAGAACAAGGTTATTTCCCTAACCCGCATTGGTGTTGTTGGTAAGAAATTACAGGCAGAGGGTGTTGAAGTAGATGCCCTTAATTTACGCACAGTTTGGGATGTACTGCCAGTAATATATAAACTAACTAAACTTATAAAAAAACAGAATCCTGATATTGTTCAGACATGGATGTACCATGCAGATTTATTTGGAGGGATTGCTGCAAAAATTGCAGGGGTAAAAAAAATATTCTGGGGTATCCGCTGTACTGATGTGCTGGCAGGAAAAGGTGTTGCGCGCAGCACTTATTATATAATGCGTTTATGCTCATTATTATCTAATGTTATACCATCCAAAATAATCTGTGTTGCAGAATCCGCTTTGAAAACCCATCAGAATTTTGGTTATTCAAAAGATAAAATGCAGGTTATTCATAACGGTTGTAATGGCGATATTTATAATGTTGCCCCAGCAACTGGGTTTGAGCTTCGTAAGCAGTTAAATATTCCTGATGGTTCTATGGTGATTGGCAGTGTTGGCCGTTTCAATGAATATAAAGATCATAACAATTTTATAAAAGCGGCGTTTATATTAGGCTCTCGTAATGACAAGATAATATTTCTGATGATTGGAAAAAATATAAATTCGGATAACAAACTCTTAATGGAATGGATAAATGCGACAGGATTTTCTGAAAGGTTTATTCTGTTGGGAGAGCGCAACGATGGCGATAAGATTTTGAATGCAATGGATATTTTTTGTTTGCATTCAAGAAGTGAGGCTTTCCCTAATGTGGTGGTGGAAGCTATGTGTGCTGGGCTTCCCTGTGTGGTGACCGATGTTGGTGATAGTGTGGATATGGTAGGTAAGTTTGGGGTTGTTGTGCCGGCTGAGGATGCAGAGGCGTTAGCGGGTGGGTTGGCAAGAACTATAGATGTTATAAATACCTTGTCACCCAGTGAGAGATTATCTTTACAGCATCAATACCGTAATCATATATTGGAAAATTATTCTATTGATAACGCTGTCTTACAATATAAATCTTGTTACGAAGATACCGGTAAAAGCAAAAAGCAATTAGATGTTCTGCATATCATAACAGGTCTTGATGTTGGGGGGGCAGAATTATCCCTTAAAAATTTTATAGAATATAGCGAGAATGAAGGTGTTTTTCATAATAAAGTTATTTCTTTAACGGATGTTGGAGTGGTAGGAGAAAAACTACGGGCAATAGGAATTGAAGTCATTCCGCTTAATATAAAGAGAACATTTGATATACCTAGGGGAATATTAAAGCTTACAAGGTTTATAAAAAAACAAAATCCAGATATTATACAGACATGGATGTACCATGCGGATTTATTAGGGGGAATAGCCTCCCGTCTGGCGGGGAAATGCAATATATTCTGGAGTATACATTGTTCTAATATATTTGATAGTGAGGGAACATCGCGTAGCACCTATTTTGTGATGAAAATCTGTTCATTGCTTTCATCTGTGATACCTAAGAAAATTATTTGTGTGGCTCAATCTTCGCAAGCAACGCATTTGGAATTTAACTATGTAGAAAATAAAATGCGTGTAATTCCTAATGGCTGTAATTTAGATGCTTATAATATAGATCTGGATGTAAAGGCAGAAATGCGTGAGAAATTAGCAATTCCTAAGGATGCTATAGTTATAGGTAGTGTCGGCAGGTTTAATGAATGTAAGGATCATTATAGTTTTATAATGGCGGCTAAAAAACTACTTGATAGTAATGAAAATCTGCTGTTTTTGTTAATCGGACGGGATGTGGATTATGAAAACAGGCAGCTCATACAGTGGATTGATAATTCTGGCTTGCGTTCTAATTTTATGTTGCTAGGTGAGCGCAGTGCTATAAATTTATATTTCAGTGTTATGGATATTTTTTGCCTGCATTCTAAAAGTGAAGCCCTGCCAAACGTGATTATTGAAGCAATGGGAACGGGCATTCCATGTGTGGTAACTGATGTTGGTGATTGCGCGCGGATGGTTGGAAAAAACGGTGTTACAGTCCCACCGGAAAATCCTGAATTATTAGCAGATGGATTACAGAAAATAATAAATTTAACCGCGCAGGAACGTTTTGAAATTGGTAAAAAATCCCGTAAATATGCACTGGAGAATTATTCATTAAAAATTGTAGTTAATGAATATAATAATTTATATAGGGCCAATTTATAATGTGTGGTTTTACAGGGTTCTTAGGCGGGAATATTTTTAGTGATGCTGGCAGGGTAGGACAAACCCTTAACTTAATGGCAGAAAAAATTATCCATCGCGGACCGGATTCTAGCGGCACATGGCATGATATTAAAAATCAGATTGCCTTTGCCCACCGACGTTTATCAATAGTTGATCTATCTCCTGCCGGTCATCAGCCAATGTTTTCGGTCAGTGGTCGTTATATGATTGTTTTTAACGGGGAGATTTACAATCATTTGGAATTACGGAAAGAGCTGAATTTTAATTGGCGCGGTCATTCTGATACCGAAACATTACTTGCAGGTTTTGATGTTTGGGGAATTGAGGCAACCATCAGGCGAAGTATCGGGATGTTTGCTTTTGCGGTGTGGGATAACCAAGAAAAAACTCTGACGCTGGGGCGCGATCGTATAGGTGAGAAGCCTTTATATTATGGTTGGCATGGTGAGAGGGAGAACACGGTTTTCCTGTTTGGTTCGGAGCTGAAATCTTTATGTTCTTATCCTAATTTTTCAAAGGAGATAGACCGTAATTCGCTTACTCTTTTCATGCGTCATGCTTATATTCCTGCGCCATATTCTATTTATAAAAATATCTATAAGTTGCCTCCTGCTTCGTTACTTACAGTTTCATTGCATAACCGTAAGCCAGCAATTAGCCGTTATTGGTCGGGTATAGATGCCGCCTTAGAAGGTCATAAAAATTCCTTTTCTGGAACAGCATTAGAAGCAGTGGATGCTTTGGAAACGCTTCTTAAGGATGCAGTTTCTAAGCAAATGATGGCGGATGTGCCGCTGGGGGCTTTTCTTTCCGGCGGGATAGATTCTTCAACCATTGTAGCGTTAATGCAGGCGCAATCTTTACGCCCTGTAAAAACCTTTTCTATTGGCTTTAATGAAGAAAATTATGATGAAGCCATATATGCAGCAGCGGTGGCAAAGCATTTAGGTACAGAACATACCGAACTGTATGTAACACCAGCGCAAGCGATGGGCATTATTCCTGACTTGCCCAATATTTATGATGAACCATTTGCTGATTCTTCGCAAATTCCAACTTTTCTAGTGTCCAAGCTTGCTCGCGCACATGTTACAGTATCGCTTTCCGGTGATGCAGGGGATGAGTTATTTGGTGGTTACAACCGCTATTCTCTAACTGCTAAATTATGGAATAAATTATCATATATACCACAGCCGATACGTAAGAAAATTGCTAATTTAATCACTAAATTATCGCCCCAAAGCTGGAATAAAATTGCATCTGCTTTATATATAAATGGTTTTACAAATATTGGTGATAAACTGCATAAAGGCGCAGGTGTTGTTGTAAGCAGGGATATTGCCGAATTATATATGGGGCTTGTTTCCCAGTGGCAGAACCCGTCTGAGCTGGTTATTGGTGGAAATGAGCCTGCAACTTTTCTTAAAGGCAATAAACCAGAACTTTCTGGATTAAATGATATAGAGCAGATGATGGTTCTGGATTTGCTGACATACCTGCCCGACGATATTCTTACCAAAGTTGATAGAGCTGCGATGGCTGTTTCACTGGAAAGCCGTGTTCCTTTTCTTGATCATAGGGTAGTAGAATTTGCATGGCGGCTGCCGCTTGACTATAAATTGCGTGATGGTCAGAGCAAATGGATATTGCGGCAGGTGCTATACCGTCATGTACCGCAACAGTTAATTGATCGCCCTAAAATGGGGTTTGGTGTGCCCATAGATTCTTGGCTGCGCATAGAATTACGTGATTGGGCAGAAAATTTACTTGATAGTGCACGCCTGCAACAGGAAGGATATTTTAATCCAGAGCCTATCCGCAAAAAATGGGAAGAACATTTATCTGGCAGCAGAAATTGGCAGCATCAATTATGGACTATTTTAATGTTTCAGGCATGGTTGGAAAGACAGAAAATATGAACAAGAAAAAATTATTATTTGTAATTGGTGTAGACTGGAGTTTTGTGTCGCATCGTTTACCAATTGCACTTGCTGCCATAAAGCAAGGCTATGAGGTTCATATTGCCACCATGATTACGGATAAATATGATTTATTGGTAGAAAATGGTTTAATAGTTCACCCGCTACCCCTTAATAGGGGCAGTACAAATATTATAGCAGAAATAAAAACATTCTTTTCCATACTGAAAATTTTTAATAATTTACGTCCTGACATTGTGCATTTAGTTACCATAAAACCGGTTTTATATGGTGGGATAGCTGTACGTTTATCAGGAATAAAAGCAGTTGTTGCTGCAGTCCCAGGGCTTGGTTTTGTGTTTCTTGCCAAGGGTATAAAAGCATCAATCCGCCGCTTTCTTGTGGCACTGCTTTACCGTCTGGCACTTAGTGCAAGGAATATCAAGGTTATTTTCCAAAACCCTGATGATAAAAAACGTATTTTGTCTATAACCAGACTGGATGAGGATAAAACTATCATGATAAGGGGATCGGGCGCGGATTTATCAAAATATGATTATAGGCCATTACCGGATAAAATTCCCGTTGTTGTGATGGCAGCGAGGCTTTTACGTGATAAAGGTGTTTGTGAATTTGTAGAAGCGGCGACAATGCTAAAAGATAAAGGGATAAATGCCAGATTCTGTTTGGTTGGTGAGCCTGATAAAGAAAATCCATCAAGTGTTACAGAAAGTGATTTATCATTATGGAAAGAAGAGGGAAAAGTTGAAATATGGGGTTACCGCACTGATATAGCACAAATTTTTTCTGAAAGCTATATGGTTGTCCTGCCTTCTTATAGTGAAGGTTTACCCAAGGTTTTGATTGAGGCGGCAGCATGCGGGAGAGCGGTAGTTACTACTGATGTTTCTGGTTGCCGTGATGCTATAGAAAAAGATGTTACAGGATTTCTAGTACCAGCCCGAAGCTCTACAGAATTGGCAGAAGCAATAAATAAGTTGTTACAAAATCGCGGGCTTTGTGAAAAAATGGGCAAAGCCGGCAGAAAGCTTGCAGAAAAAAGTTTTGATATTAAAAGCGTAGTTGCCACCCATCTGGATATCTATAAGAACATTCAGAAAGTTGATTGAAATTATCAGCCTACTAATTTTAGTAATGCAGGTGTCAGGCGGTTACCTTGTGCAGCAAGGGCAATAGCAGCGTTTTGCTGTAAATTTGCTTGCGATTGCTCGGATGCGGCTTCAGAAAAGTCAGCATCCTGCAACACAGAGCGGGCTGCTTCCTGATTCGCTATTGCAGAATCAATACTTGCTGCGGCATAATCTACCGATTCTAGAAATGAGCCTATATTTGCCCGCACATTTATTATTTTATCAAGAGCATCACCAACCACAGCAAAAGCATTTGCTGCGTTATCCGCGGTGGTTAAATTAAGTTCGCCACTGCCGAATAAATTAGATGCCGATAGATTCTCAATGGAAAGGCTGCCAGAGCCTTCTCCTTCAGAAGCTAGTAATTTATCAAGTGATATCTCTCCAGAGTTACTTAATTCACCGTTTAGTAGTTTCTTCCCATTGAAGCTGTTATTAGCAACAACACTGCTGAATTGTTCTACGAGTTGTTTGAATTGCTCGTTCAAAGCTTTACGGTTATCACTATTCAATATTGGAGAATTAGCTTGCTGCGCAAGGTTACGAAGTTGTTCGGTAACTTCCTGCAATTGGCTTGTTCCTGCGTCAGCCACTTGTGCCAGACTACTTGCTTGTGCCATATTGCTGGAAGCTTGCTTTAAGGCACTATTAGCAGATTGCAGTTGGCTGGCTACAGAAAGGGAAGCAATATCAGTACTTGCAGCAGTAAGCCTGTTTCCGCTTGTAAGTGCGGCTATCGCAGCACCAAGTTTTGCGTTACTCTTTTGAATGCTTTGCTGTTGTTGCAAACCAGTCAAACCTGATAACGAATTTATATTCATAGCATCCTCCTGACACTGGCGATAGAACCCGCCAAAATTAGCCACCCAAAAAAATCCTGTGACCATTAACATTATATTATACTTTACATTATATTGGTTACTGCTTGGTTAAGCAACTGAAAAATATGGCATTATATTGGGACATATTGTTGTTTTTATATAAAACAATAGGTTAATATGTAAAAATATTTAAGAATTAGTAAAAATTACTCTAAATCAAGAAAATTTCTGGCAAAATCTTTTGGATTAAAAGAGTCTAAATCCTCTATTCCTTCCCCAATTCCGATGGCGTGGATAGGAAGTTTTGCTTCGCGGGCGAGAGCAACAACGATACCGCCTTTTGCAGTGCCATCAAGTTTGGTAATAACAAGTCCGCTTACATTTACCATCTCTTTGAATGACTTTACCTGTGATAGCGCATTTTGTCCGGTAGTTGCATCCAGTACTTGCAAAACGTTATGCGGTGCGGATTCATCAATTTTTTTCAGTACCTTTATAATTTTTTGTAATTCTGCCATGAGATTGGTTTTATTTTGTAGGCGACCAGCCGTATCTATAAATAACACATCAATTTTTTCAGTTTTCGCTTTTTCAAAAGCTTGGAAAGCAACACTTGCTGGATCTGCCTGAAATGAACCTGTCACCACCGGAATATTAGAACGTTCACCCCACACTTGTATTTGTTCAACAGCTGCTGCACGAAAAGTATCGGCAGCTGCTATCATAACTTTTTTACCCTGTTGTTTGAATTGGCTGGCAAGTTTTCCAATCGTTGTGGTTTTGCCGTTACCATTTACTCCAACCATTATTATAATGTTTGGCTGGTGATCATTACATGTTGTAAGCGGTATTGCATAAGGCGTGAGGATATCAGAGATTTTTCCGGCAAGGAATTCCCGTACTTCTTCGCTGGATATTTCTTTATCAAATCTTTGTTTGGAAAATTCAGAAGTAAGTTCATGGGCAAGACTTGCCCCTAAATCTGCTTCAATCAACAGCTCTTCAAGTTCTTCCAGTGAAGCATTATCAAGCTTACGTTTGGTGAAAATCGCAGCAATACCGCCTCCTAATTTACCAGAGGTTTTCGCAAGGCCGGATTTAAGACGGGAAAGAAAACTCATAATAGATTTTTTAATTCAGCAGAAAATTTTTATATTGGTAAGGTTTTTGGTTTTTTGATTTTCAGCCAGCTTACTACCATCAATCGGGTAACTAAAACCGCAGTATATAGAGAGCATAAAATTCCGATAGCAAGAGTAACCGCAAAACCTTTTACTGTACCAGTCCCAAAATAATAAAGGATCAGGGCAGCAACAAGGGTCGTAACATGGCTGTCAAAAATAGTTCCAAATGCCATTTTGAAGCCATCGGATATTGCAACATGTGGTAATTTACCGTTGCGTACTTCTTCACGCATCCTTTCATAAATAAGCACGTTTGCATCAACTGCCATACCAACGGTAAGCACAATTCCGGCAATACCAGGTAAAGTTAGTGTGGCACTAAACATTCCAAGTAAGGTAATTGTCATAAATGCGTTTATAAGCATTGCAACATTTGCGAACAGGCCGAATAAGCCGTAAAATACAACCATGAAAATTATTACCAGACCAATACCGATAACGGAAGCAAGGGTACCTGCTTTGATGGAGTCTGCGCCAAGGCTTGGGCCAACCGATCTTTCTTCAATGATTTTCAGTGGGGCAGGGAGCGCACCGGCTCTTAAAAGAAGTGATAAATCATTAGCGGATTCGACTGTAAAGTTTCCGCTTATAATGCCGCTGCCGCCAATAATCGCTGAGCGGATAACCGGAGCCGTGATAACTTTGTTATCAAGAACTATAGCGAATGGTTTTCCTATGTTTTCAGAAGTGATTTCTGCAAACTTCTTTGCTCCTGCTGGATTAAAACGGAATGACACAACCGGTTCACCGCTTTGCTGGTCAAATACTGTGTGTGCATCAACCAGCATATCGCCGGAAAGCATCACACGGGATTGAATAGCATATTTTGCAATTCTACCGTCTGTGTGTTTTTCATCGCCACCTAAAACCCTTGTGCCTGAGGGAACGGTGCCGCGTTCAATATCTTCCATCCCCACGGTCTCATCAACCATGTGAAAAGTCATTTTTGCGGTGCGGCCTAATAGTTGTTTTAGATGTTCAGGGTTGGCAAGCCCTGGAACTTGCAGCACAATTCTTGTATCGCCTTGGCGTTGGATAATCGGTTCTTTTGTTCCGGTTTCATTAACCCTGCGGTCTATAATTTCCAACGATTGTTCAATAACCCGTAAACGCTCTGTTTTTATAAACTTATCATTAAATGAAATATTGTACGATATATTATCTTGGGTAGTTATGCTTAAATCCGGATTAATATCATTAAGCAGTTTCTTTATATCTGCTGTTGCTGAATCTTCGCGTAGGGTAAATTGCACATTAAGCTCACCATTTTCTTTATTTACACTGAGACCGCGATAGCCGATTTTTTCTGCGCGGAATTTGGAGCGTATATCATCAGTAAGTTTGGAAAGTTGTTCGCGGATATAGGTATCAAAATCCACTTCCAGCAGCAGGTGGGATCCGCCCTGTAAATCCAACCCCAGATTAACTGAATGGTTAAGCCATAACGGCAGCTTATCACGGGTTTGTTTAGGTAAAAAACTAGGTATAGAAAGCAGGACAAATAATAGGCAAGAGCCTACAATGGCAAATATTTTCCACTTCGGGAAGTGTAGCATTTATCACTCCGTATTAAATTGCTGATATGTTTAGCTTATTGCAATTAATTTTTGCAGCAATAATTTAGTTATAAGAAAAGAACAATTTTTGCAATGCGTTTTACAAAACTGGCATAATATTAGAAATATAGATTAATAATTAATTATCGTTTGCACCTTCGCCGCCGGCAATCTTATCATCTGCAACTTCAGAAATAGCAGATTTAGCAACGCGTACCCGTACGCCCTGGGAGATTTCCAGAACCACTATATCGTCACCTTCAAATTTTATTATAGCTCCAATCAGACCGCCGCTTGTGATAATCTTGTCGCCTTTTTTAAGGGATTTAACCATTTCCTGATGCTGTCTAACGCGCTTTTGTTGCGGTTTGATAAGCACAAAATAAAAAATAAAAAATAAAACACCAAGGATGAGGAAATTATCCATCATCACCTTTTCAGCAGATAAATCATAAGGAGTAGATTCAATTGCAGGGGCAGAAACAGTAGTAGTATCGCTGGCAGCAAGCGCAGGATTGATAATAAAAACCATAAAACTCAGCACCTTATCAAATAATGGGTTGATTATTTAATTTTCGCTTCGTTAAATACAACATGTTTACGAACAACAGGATCGTACTTACGGAAAGAGAGTTTTTCTGTTTTGGTTTTAGGGTTCTTTTTTGCTACATAATAAAAACCGGTATCAGCTGAGCTAACCAATTTAATTAAAACAATATTTTTCTTAGCCATAACTAAACATCCTATTAAAATTCGTACCTTAACAATAAAGAGCGGTAGAATATACATGGCTTTTTGCCTGTCAAGCCCTATTTTGGCATATTTTATAAAACAGATGAAATGTTTTGACTTTTTATGGATTTTCTTGTTTGAATGCTGCCTTGCAATAACAAATATCAGAGCCAAGCTATAGCAGGTTTTAGAATAGTATATTAACAAATAAATTATTAAATGGCGTACTCTTATGACAAAAAAGAAACATAAAAAAATTAGAAAAGTTATATTTCCGGTAGGTGGGCTTGGAACTCGCTTTCTACCAGCTACTAAATCTATGCCTAAGGAAATGTTGCCTGTAGTGGATAAACCTCTTATTCATTATGCTTTTGAAGAAGCGCACGCAGCAGGGATTGAGGAATTTATATTTGTTACCGGCAGGAATAAAGGTGCAATAGCTGACCATTTTGATTATTCATACGAGCTGCAGGATATATTAAGTAATAAAAATAAAAAGCGTGAATTAAAAGTAACTACAGAGTGGATTCCAGAAGCAGGAAATATTATATTTACTCGTCAGCGTCAGCCTTTGGGTTTGGGGCATGCAGTATGGTGTGCCCGTAATTTGATCGGGGATGAGCCGTTTGCGGTGATTTTGGCGGATGATTTGGTGCTTTCCAAAAAAGCTTGTCTTAAACAGATGGTAGAGCAGTATGAAGATTGTGGCGGTAATATTCTTGGGGTTATGGATATCCCTAAATCCGATACTGAAAAATACGGGATTGTGGACATAGATTCCAAATTCTCCAATTCAGATGCGAAACTGGTAAAAGCCAGAGGTTTGGTGGAAAAGCCTGCTCCGGAAAAAGCTCCATCTACCCTTTCTATTATTGGTAGATATATTTTGCAGCCGGAAGTTATGGATATTTTAGCAAAACAAAAAGCTGGTGCAGGTGGAGAGATACAGCTTACGGATGCGATTGCAACTATGATTGGCAGAAGTGATGTTTTTGGTTATCGTTATGATGGTGTACGTTATGACTGTGGTGGGCTTACAGGATTTGTTGCAGCCAATGTTGCCTTTGCCCTTGAGCGTGAAGATGTGCGTGGTAGGCTTATAAACCAGCTTGTAGGCGTGTTTGATCGTGCTGGTGTTAAATAGTAACAGATTATTATAAAATAATACGGAGAATTAAATGCAAATAGCAGTGATTGGTACAGGCTATGTTGGTCTGGTATCTGGTGTATGCTTTTCTGAGTTTGGTTTTAGGGTTACCTGTGTTGATAAAGATGCAGATAAAATCGCAAAATTGCAGCAGCATATAATGCCGATTTATGAGCCTGGTTTGGAGCAGATGGTTGAAAGTAACCGCAAGTCAGGTCGTCTGTCTTTTTCAATTGATCTGGCACAGGCCGTAGGAAATTCAGATGTAGTGTTTATTGCGGTTGGCACACCACCTAATAAAACTGATGGCATGCCGGATTTAACGGCTTTGAATATAGTGGTAAAGGAAGTGGCAAAACATCTCAAAGATTATACCTTGGTAGTTAATAAATCCACAGTTCCGCTTGGTACAAATCGTTCTGTTGCCAAAATAATTTCTGAAACGAATCCCGATGCGGATTTTGACGTTGCATCCAATCCGGAATTTTTGCGTGAGGGCAGCGCGATAAAAGATTTTATGTCGCCTGATCGTATTGTTGTTGGGGTAGATTCCAAGCGTGCGCATGATGTATTAAATAAAATATATGAGCCAATTTGCTTAAATGGGGCAAAAATTCTGTTCACCACTTTTGAAAGTGCAGAAATGATAAAATATGCTTCCAATAGCTTGCTTGCCGCGCGGATTGCTTTTATCAATGAAATAGCCGATTTATGTGAGAAAACCAGCGCGAATATTCGTGATGTAGCACGAGGCATGGGGTTTGACAGCCGTATCGGAAATAAATTTTTACAGGCAGGGCCGGGCTATGGTGGTTCATGTTTTCCAAAAGATACTTTAGCACTGCAGCAAATGTCTATGAACGCAGGAACGCCAAGTAAAATTGTGGCAGCGACTATTGCAAGTAATGAAGAGCGTAAAACTCGTATGGTAGAAAAAATCATAAAATCTGCTGGCGGGGATGTTCAGGGAAAAAATATTGCAGTGCTTGGTCTTACGTTCAAACCGGGTACTGATGATATGCGCGAAAGCGCAAGCCTTGTGATTGTGCCAGCGTTAATAGCAGCTGGTGCGAAAATAAAGGCTTATGACCCGCAAGGAATGAAAGAGGCTGCTTTGTATTTTAAGGAGCATCATGAGCATATTACATGGTACGATAATTCTTATAGTGCCATGCAGGATGCTGATATACTTCTGATACTTACCGAATGGAATGAATTCCGCAGCCTTGAACTTAAACAGGTCAAGAAACAGTTGCGCGGTTCTTTAGTAGTTGATTTACGTAATATTTATAAGCGTCAGGATATGAAGGCTCATGGTTTCCACTATGTATCTGTTGGTCGTCAGGAAGTTATACCGGGAGAGCCATGGATTTGTGATCTTAATTTAGAAGATGAATGGGCGGCTTAAAATCTATTCCCAATCTGCATCATCTTCGGAAATAATACTGCCTTTCATAGAAGGACCAGATGTATGTACCCTTTCGCTATTGCCGCATACTAAATAATGCCAGCGCGGCAATGGTTCGCCACGTGCCACAACACGGTATCCACATGTAAAAGGTAGCCAGTCCATCTTATGAACATTTTCAGGTGTTACTTTTACGCAATCTGCTACGTTTTTTTGACGGTTAGCATAATCAGTGCATTTATGAGTGTTAAGGCATAAATAGAGGCAGGCGACATTAGAAAGGGAGATTTCACCACTATCAATATCCTCTATTCTAATCTGGCAGCATAAACCACAGCCATCGCATAGTGATTCCCACTCTTCAGGAGTCATTTCTGTCATTGGCTTGGAAAGGAATTTAGGTTGCGGCATTATTTTTAGTTGTTGCTGTATTTGATTTTCATAGAAATATCCGTATTTATGCTTGCTTGCAATAAATCTTGTGTCATTTCTTTTATTGTGCTGGTCTAATTTTTAGAGGAGTATTGGCTGTGGCATGGGTTTATCTGGTATTTGCTGGTTTATTGGAAGTGTGTTGGGCTATCGGTCTTAAATATACAGAGGGATTTACCCGCTTATGGCCTAGTGTTTTTACACTTATAACTCTAGCAGCCAGCATGTATTTATTGGCGAAGGCTGCTCAGATATTACCTATTGGCACTGCCTATGCCGTATGGGTGGGGATAGGAGCTTTTGGAGCATCCGTCTTAGGGATTGTATTATTTCAGGAATCAATTTCCATTTTAAGAGTAGTATTTTTAGCTTTATTGGTGGTTTCTATTTTAGGTTTGAAATTTACCGGCAATAATTAAGTAATTCTTTACTGTAAAGAATTATAATATCTTACTCTTCTGTATTAAAAGCATAATATGTCATTGTTTTTGATTGTGGAGAATTAAGTTACATAATATTGCAACTAAAAATATATGTTTTGAAAAAGGAAATGTGATGATTGTAATTGATAAATCAGCATATACCAAATTAATAAAAAAACTGGAAGAAAGCTTAAAAAGAACAGATCTGGAATTATGTACTTATTTCCGCCTATCAAATAAACCTGAGATTTCTGGCATCAAAGAAAAAATAATAGAATCTGCACAAAAAAATATATTTTCTCCACAACTACAAATTTATTTATGTGAAGATGGCGATATCAGTGTGTTGATTCCGGAAATGAATAATCGGAATGTTCACCATTTTCTTCTGGAAGTTTCGTCCTACGCCAATTTAGGAGTGAATAATGACTTGGTAAAGATTTATGATTTGAAAACCCAAATCAGCAATTTACTTACTATGCTGGAAAATAAGGTAGAAAAACACCATGAAGAAGTAGAATCTGCCCAGAAAAAAAATGAGATAGAGCAGGTGCAGCGTAAACGTCAGATGATTTTGAGTAATAATTTTCCCAATAATAAAATATCAGATATTCCTGCACGGCGTAATGCCCGCAAAAAACCTGAATTCATGATTGTGGAGGATGATGCTTTTTCCCGCAGGCTGGTAGAAAATGCTCTCAAAAAACAATATTCTCTTACCTCTCTAAGCACCGCTGATCTTGCTATTTCTACCTATATAAGCCTTGCTCCTGACATATTGTTTCTTGATATAAACCTACCCGATGTAACGGGCCATGAATTATTAGAAAAAATTATGGAAATTGATCCGGATGCTTATGTGTTGATGCTTAGTGGTAATTCTGATCATACTAATGTGATACAGGCGGTAAATCTTGGGGCAAAGGGGTTTGTTGCTAAGCCTTTTGCTCGTGACAGGCTCTTTCAATATATTAACCGGTGTCCGACCATCAAGCATTAATAGCAATAATTTATATTAACGGGGAGTAGAATTTATGTCTGAAACTATCCTATTCCTTACGTTGATATTGTTTTTTGGTATTGTTTCTCTCTATAAAGAGAGTGTTTATAGGGAAAAACTAGCGGGTTTTTTATATTCATTATCTATCCGCAAACGTTTAATGCTAATCAATATCGCGTTTATTATCCCACTCTCGGTATTATTCTTCTTTGTTATTAGTGGCGTTCAGCGCAACATTAAATTTTCTACTTTGGAAATAAGAGGTAATAACTTCCAGCAGATAGGGATGGTGATACTAAAAACCGCCCTTGAGCAAAAATATAATTTCTATTCAAAACCTAATGAGCATGATGCTAATTTAGAATATCAGGATGCAGATGTCATTTATAAACAATTAGAAGAATACATTAATCTTTACGGTAAAGACTTGCAAGTTACTGATAAAGATTTTATAGAGCGCAATAAACCTTATCTTAGTATAAGCTCTCTAAAAAAAGAGTGGAAAAACCTGAGGGAATCTAAAATAGATGATTTTACAAGTAAGGCACAAAAATATGATACATATATAGGACATGTTTTTGAACTTATTCTATATGTTGGTGATAGTTCAAACCTGATTCTGGATCCTGATCTGGATAGCTATTACACAATGAATGTAACATCATTTGTTTTGCCTAATATTATCAATCGCCTTTCTGATATCATTAATATTAAATATGCTTATCTAAGCAATAGTTCTGGTTCCGCAAGGATTGAAGCCTTAATGCAATCCCGCCTGTTGCTGGAAGATATAAAACATATAGATAAAAGTATAAGCAAAGCCATAATTGAGGATTCTAATTTTTATGATGAAAACCCCAACTTCAAAGCCACAATCTCTAAAGCTTTAGCCGATTTCAAATCGGTGATGGAAAAACTTATTTTGCAATTATCAGATAAAAATGCAGGAATAAATAATCCAAAATTTTTTGATATAGGTGATAAGGATGCTATTTCTGCATCTTTTCTTTTATGGGAAACAATATCGCCTGAATTAGGCGATTTTTTATCTATTCGTATTAACAGCTTCCAGAGCTATCAGCAGCAGATACTGCTATGGACTGGAATATCTGTGATTTTTGCGTTGATATTATTTTGGTTTATCACAGGCAGCGTGACCCGCCCTATAATAAATCTCCAGAAAATAATGACTGTAATTGCTGATAGTACACAAAAAATAGAAGTGCCGTATCTGCATTATCGTGACGAGATAGGAATGATGGCGCGGGCGGTAGAGTGGTTTCGGACGTTACAGGATATAATATCAAAACAAAATATAGATTTAATAGATGCCAAAGATAAGGCTGAAAAAGCCACCCATGCTAAAGCTAATTTCCTTGCCAATATGAGCCATGAACTAAGAACCCCAATGAATGGGGTTTTAGGTGTAGCGAATCTGTTGGCTGACACTCCGCTTAATACCGAACAAAAAGAATTTGTTGCTACCATTAACGGTTCGGCTGAAAATTTACTGATGCTGCTTAATGATATTCTTGATTTTTCTAAAATAGAAGCTGAAGCCTTGGTGTTGGAAAATATTACCTTTAACTTTCCTGATGAACTTGCAAAAACAATTAATCTTTTGCGTCCGCAGGCAGAGAAAAAAGGTATCAAACTTTTATTGGAATATGCTGCCGATGTTCCGGCTTATATCTGGGGTGATTCGGGACGCCTACGTCAGGTTATTATGAATCTTGTAAGTAATGCAGTAAAATTTACCGATAATGGCTACGTGCGTCTGCACGCTAGCGTCCGTATAGATGATGGAATAGATAAGCTTTATATCGGTGTGGAAGATACTGGCGTTGGTATTCCATCTAATAAATTTGCGGAGATATTTGATAAATTCACACAAGCCGATGCGTCAGTTACCAGAAAATATGGTGGTACAGGTCTTGGTCTTGCCATCTGCAAACAGCTTGTAAATCTTATGGGTGGTGAAATAGGGGTGGATAGTATAGAGGGAAAAGGCTCGGTTTTCTGGTTTGTGATGCCTTATAAAGTATCAGAAGAAAAATATGCTGAACAATCAGCAAAGCATGCGGTAAATAAGCATAAAGCAAAAAACCTCATGCCGGTTAAAGAAGTAAAAGCCCTGTTGGTAGAGGATTATCACTTCAATCAGGTGTTTGCGACCAAGCTGCTGCGTAAATTTGGTTTTGTGCATATAGATTTGGCAGAAAACGGTTTGCAGGCTATAGAAAAATACCATGAAGAAAATTATGATATAATTTTTATGGATTGCCAAATGCCTGAGTTGGATGGTTATCAGGCTACCCAGAGGTTGCGGCTGTTAGAAGAGGGGACAAAAAAACATACTCCTATAATCGCTATGACCGCTAATGCCATGATGGGGGATCGCGAAAAATGCCTTAAAGCAGGAATGGATGATTATATAAGTAAGCCCTTGCGTTCCGAAAATCTTAAGGTAATTTTAGAGGCGTGGATTGTGTTTGATGCTGCTAAAGAATCTATAGAAATACCGCAGGAAAATATAGCGATAGAGCAGGAAGAAGCGCCGGTTGATCTGGAACAATTGCGTATGTTTACTAATGATGATCAGGAAGAGGAAAGAGCCTTGGCTGATCTTTTTCTGGAGCAGGCTCAGGAAATTATAGAAATACTTCGGAAAAATACCGGTGATGACAAAGAAGAGGATTGGAAATCTGCTGCTCACCGTTTCAAGGGTTCTGCCGGAAATTTAGGGGCGGCAAAATTACAGAATATATGTAAGCAGGCGGAATCTGATTTTGAAAGCTATGAATCACACAAAATGGAAATGCTTGCTGCCATTGAAGAAGAATTACGGCAGGTAAAAATATTTTTAGATAAGGACATTGCAGTAAAATAATAACGTCATTTTTGAATCAGCATATCAAGTGATTGTAAAAAATTTGAGCGGTCTTTTTTTGTGAAGGCTTGGTTATAACCTTTTATATCTCCTGTTTCGCGCAAATGAGCGTTTAGCTCACGCATAGCCAAAGCATAACCTATGTTCTCTTTGGTAAATATATGGCCTGCCGGATTTAAGACTTTGTGCCCTTTATTCAAACACCGTGCAGCAAGTTTAATATCAGCAGTGACGGCAATGTCATCGGCACTGGAATTTTCAACAATCCAATCATCCGCCGCATCAAAACCCGCACCTACTACCACTTGCTTTACATTTGGCGCATTTATGGGGCGCATACCCTTATTGCTAACCAATGTAATTTGCAAATTATATCGCGTGGCAACCCGTATTGCCTCGTCTTTGACAGGGCAGGAATCACTATCTACAAAAATTTGTATCGTCATATCATCCTTATCGTAATCACCAGAAAAGCGTATATAATTTATGGGGTTGTACCAGTTAATTAGTTAAACATTGATCAACCCATTGTTTGAGTTGACTTAATTGCATTTGTGGGTTTTGGTTGTTAAAACGCCACTCACACTCCTTCAAAAATAGCCCAAAATTCTGTCTTGGTATACCATTAAATTTACGCATGTGCCGCTACGCCTGATTCCAAAAATTCCCAATGCCATTGATGTGATTTTTCTGGTACGCAAACAGCTTGGAATGATTGATACGATAGTGCTTAAATTCTCTAACATCCAGCACATTATAACCCCTCCAGTAATCGGAATAAACAATGCTATCTGGAATCACTTTGCGCTCAATAATGGGCATAAAAGTTGCACTGGATGCATCGGGTATAATCTTCGTATACACACGTCCACCGAGCTTTAGCAGACCAAACACTGGAACCTTGCCAGCAGCACCACGACCACGTTTACCCTTGCGTGTGCCACCAAAATAAGATTCATCAACCTAGATCTCGCCGTCAAAAAACTCATGCGATTCTGCTTCCAGATTTGCAGATATAACCTCTCGCAACCGATGAAAATAATAGCAGGAAGTCTTGAAGTTTACGCCAGCTAAACTTGCCGCACAACGAGCGGTTGTTCCTGCCACAAAATGCTCAATTAACTTATCCTGAATGCCACTGCGTAATCGACTTTTCCGCATGCTGTTACATAACACATTTTTGCACTATCTGGTACAGCTCCTAATTTATATATGCATTTTGGCTGGCTTGCAATGAATGCTGGACGGCAAAAAATACTAAAACCTTTGTGACTCTAGGTTTTTTGTGTTTTGTATTTTGCTGGACTGTGCAAAACCATTATATGGCGGTGTGCAAAGACCATCCAGCAAAGCTCTCATCATGTTATGTAGATGATAATAGATAGTTTGTATTAAGTAAGTTCATGTGATGACATAAAACAAGTTCTCGCAAATCACTTTCCCTGTTTATGACGACTTACAGGGAGTTTTTTCAAAATATCAGGGGAATAGGGTTGTGCGGCGAAATCCAGTAGAAGCAACCCAACGACTTTCTTCGGCCTATACTGTAAATTCGCTAAAAACTATAACAGGGAATTTGTTCCTGGTGGAATAATTTACATGTTGTTGCCGCAGCATTTTTTGTATTTTTTCCTAGACTCGCAAGGGCACGGAGCGTTCCGTCCTACATTCGCCACTAGAATAGGTATGGAGGGTGTGCATTTGGATACCCATTGCTTTGGCGAACCTGCCCGCTCTATGTTGGCAATTAGCTGGCGCTGGTTTGCTAGTTCCCATTGTCCTTTTTCATCAAGGCCAGCTTCATAAGAGGCTAGTCGCGCCATTTCGGCGTTCGCTGCATTGAAATCTCCACAATAGGCAAGTATAACCGCATACTGGCTACGAACGGGAATGATTCTTGATGTGAGCTTGAAACGCAGGATGCTGGGTAGAAGATTAGTTTCAATTATTTGCCTTGCGCCGATAAAATCATCTACTAAATCTTGCCCGACCCGTATCAAAGTATCAAGCGCATGGGGCAGTTCGTAGAATTTCATGGTATGAATGCGAGCAAGCTGGGAGTCTAGTTCCGATGCGTTCATGGCTTGGGCGTAAAGATAGAGACTATCAGCTAGGTGTTTAAGATTATCAGGGGTATCTTTCTTCTTTTTGAGAAGAGGCCGGATTTTATCGGCATTCTTTCCTATTATATCTTCTGGCGATATTCCTAGCACTACATAGTATTCTTGAATTAACTCATACGTTTCTTCTATTGTTGCCTCATATTGTTTCAGCCCGAAAAATGAATGGGCAGAATTGTATTTAAAAATCCTTTGGTGAACTGGGTTTTCAGGAAGAATTTTAGAGATAGATTCAATCGTAGTTAGAACCTCATCAGCTTTGCACAGCGTCTGTAGTAATACGTTGACAACCAGCAAATTTTCTCTATTTTCTCTTTTTTCTGAAAATCAGAAATAGTCATGGGGTTAAAGAATGGATCTGATACTGCAAGATGAAGGGCTGGTGACGATTAAAGAAATCTCCAGTCTGCTGAATATTGCGGAAAAGACTATCTACAAGATGGCGGCGGAGGAACGCATTCCCGCCTACAAACTTGGCGGGTCGTGGCGCTTTAGCATCGCGGAGGTGCAGCGCTGGCTAGCCGAACAACATAATCAACGCAGGAGTGTGTCATGAGTAAGGCCGAGAAAAGTGCAGAAAACGTGATTGAATCCATTAAGGATCATAGGCTTTCGGTTGTGTCCACTGCTAAGGAAAAAATAGAGCAGATTAAGGAATCCGATGCGGCCTTCGGCCTGCGTGCACGGCTGCGCTGGCTGAGGCAGTGGTGGAAAGGAAAATACGTTGCCCGCACGGATCACGAGGGAGTGATTAAGGCTGTTCGTAGCGAGGGAAGGCTCACTTCGCGTTATTCCTTTATGATCGCCATGTCGTGTGCCATTGCCACGCTGGGGCTTTTGCTTTCCTCACCAGCGGTGGTGATCGGAGCGATGTTGATCTCTCCGTTGATGGCTCCCATTATGTCACTGGGATTATCTCTCTGCCTGCTCGATGTGCGGCAAATGAAAAAGGCGCTAGAGGGCTTGCTGGCTGGTGTGGTGATGGCACTGGCCATCTCGTGGCTTATTGTCACCTTTTCGCCCATTACTGATGCCACTCCGGAGATTATGGCGCGTACTCAGCCGAATTTATTTGACCTTTTGGTAGCAATTTTTTCTGGGCTAGCCGGTGGTTACGCTGTGATTAAGCGCAAGGGTGAAGCTATCGTTGGTGTGGCAATTGCCACCGCCTTGATGCCGCCACTGGCAGTTGTTGGTTTTGGGCTTGCTACGGGCAGTGTTCCTATCGCTAAAGGCGCGTTCATGCTGTTCATGACCAACCTGCTGGCGATTTCTTTGAGCGTGACCTTGCTTGCAAAATTCTATGGATTTGACCAGACACACTCTCCTAAGCGCACTGCATGGCAAATGGGGTTGGTCATCGCCGTATTTGGGGCACTCTCCCTGCCGCTTGGCGTAGCGCTTAAAGACATCGCTTATCAAACCTACATCACCAAGGTTGCGAAAGGAACCATCAAAGATTATTTCGGCGAAGACCGTAGCCGTATTTCCGTATTCAATATCAAATTTACCGATGATAAGAAAACCAACATAGACACGGTGGTGCTAACCTCAAAATATCGCTCCAAGGCACAGCCGGATCTAAAAAAACTGCTGGTCGAAAAAACCGGTGGTGATGTTACCTTCTCGCTAGATCAGGTAGTGGTGGCGTATGAGGTCATTGAAGACACTGTTCCGAAACCGCAGGCGGAAAACACCATCGCTTCCACCTTACAGGTACAACCCCCTCGCTGGACGCGCACGGAAGAAATGACCAACGCCCTAAAGCAAGTCACCTTCTTCCCCACAGAATACATCAAGGTGGATGTGGAAAATAAGCTGGCGGCAATTTACCCAAAACCAGCTAAAGGCGTAACCATCCTGACCCTGCACCAGTTTGAAACCAGCCTGCGCGAACGTTATCCGGGCTGGACGGTGAAGGTGATTCCTCCGCATCAGGCATTGCCGTTTATCTATTATGACATGGGTGCGGATAAACCGTCTGAGACAGAAGCAGATAAAATTACGGACATTATCTGGACACTCCACCGCTGGGAAGCACGTCAGGTCACAGTGGTGGGCTTTGCAAGCACGGTGGGTGAATTTGATCAGTTCAATAACACGTCACTTGCCTATCGTCGTGCGAATAATGTTCTTCTGCAGCTTAAAGCTGCGGGTATTGAGGCAGAGGCGCGTTCGGAGTATCGCAGCTTCAAACAGCGGCGCAGTGAATTTAACGAGGGTATCAATAGCTTCCAGCGCGTGGAAATACGGCTTAACCAATTGCCGGAAAATGGCCACGCTGAGCCGCAGCCAGATACCAGCGAAGCCACTGATGATGTGCCTGTTGAACCAGTAGCGATACCAGCGACAGATACGTCTGGTGAAGATAATACGGTTATACCAGAAGCCGCTCCGCAACAACAACCTGCCAAGGCAGAAGAACCTGAGGCGGCAATTCATGAACAAAAGGCAGTAAGTGAAGTAGAAGCACTTCCTGCCAAAGCATCTGATGAAGCTGATTTGCAAGAAGTCGTCCCCGAAGCAACGGGTGATGCAGTAAGTATCAAGAACGACCCTCCTCCTTTAACACGTGGCCAGTATGAACCAACAAAAGAAGAAAAAACTGCTCCTTAAGAGCCAATGGAGAATACGTTTCATCCCGTTCCTTCAATATGTATGTGTTGTGCTGGTTTGCTTTGTAGCAGTGCCGGTTCGGGCAGAAATTCTTGAGCCTGATAAAGAATACCATGTGGTTATAGACTCACAGCAGGTGGCTTCTCCTTCGGACGATACCATTAAAGCGTGGAAAGAGGAGCTGAACGCGCAGGAATTACCGGAAGACGCAGATAACAACTACGGCCATTACCGCTTTGAGCAGGACAAGACATTCTTGCAAAAATCGCTGGAAGCGGAGGGGTATTATCAGGGGCGCGTGAATGGAATTTACGATGAAGCCTCGCGCACTGCCCATTTTACCATCAGTGCCGGAGAGAAATATCGTTTCGGGGAAATCCGACTTATCGTTGACTCGGAGGGCGCACAAGTAAGCCTGCCTGAGCTATCCTCCCTGAAAGCAAAATCGGGCGATGCGGCACTGGCGCAGACAGTACTTGTGGACGAAGAACGCATTGGAGCATGGATTGAGAAAAACAACTGCCTGTTTACACATCAAACGACGCATGAGGCCGTGGTAGATCACCTCCGGCATCTCGTAAGTATCACCTATCGTGTGAGCGCGGGCAGCAAGGCTACCTTCGGAGATATTACCTTCAATGGCAACGACACTATTGCCAGCCTGCACTTGCAGAGGCGGGTTGGTATCAAGCTGGGGGAATGTTTTACGCGTTCAAAACTCAATGATGCCAAATTAACCTTGCAGCGCTCCGAGCTGATAGTAAGGGCAGAAGCTCAATTGCCGGATACTCTGCTGGCGGATGGTAGCGTTCCTGTAACCTTTGAGATTCAGGAGCGTGCGCACCGTTCTATCAAGGCGGGGGCAAGTTATAGCACGGACATTGGTCCCAGTGTTAGCGCAGGGTGGGAACACCGCAATTTTTTGGGGCACGGGGAAAAATTCACCACAGGCCTCTCTGTAGCAACATTAGAACAACGGCTGGATACCGCGTTGGAAAAGCCCTTCTTCCTGCGCGAAGATCAACGTCTAAAACTCTCCAGCGTATTGCGGCAGGAAGATAACGATGCGTTCCGTACCACAGGGCTTACACTTTCTGGTGGCGTGGAACGCGATCTTGAGAACAAATGGGTGGCGGGCGTTGCGGCTTCGTATGGTTTTGAGCAAATCAAAGACCAGAATAACGAAGAAAATGTCGCGTTGCTTTCACTCCCGATATTTCTTTCTCAAGATAAGCGGAATGATTTGCTCAATCCAACGCATGGCTGGACGCTATCACTCAATGCTTCTCCTGCTTTTGACACCATAGATTCTACCACTGCCTTTATCAAGAACAGTGCCAGCGGCAGCTATTACCATGCGCTGGACACGGCGGGACAGCCCGTCATCGCCATGCGCGCAGCCACTGGAAGCATTCTCGGCGCGTCGAGTGATACCGTTCCTGCCACCGAGCGCTTCTATACGGGCGGCGGTGGATCAGTACGCGGCTATGGCTACCAGTTGGCAGGGCCACTGGATGCACAGAACGATCCGCTCGGAGGGCGTTCCTTTGTAGAACTCTCCACCGAATTGCGCCTGCGCGTGGCGGAAGATTACGGTGTGGTAGCATTTGTGGACGGCGGCAATGCGTTCAATGCGGCCTATCCTGATTTTGATGGCGGACTACTGTGGGGTGCAGGCCTTGGGCTACGATATTACACCAGCTTCGGTCCCATCCGCGTTGACATTGCCGTGCCGCTTGATAAACGCTCCAGCGTGGACAGCGCCTACCAGCTTTATTTCAGTATCGGGCAGGCATTCTGATGGCAAAATTCTTCCACATGCCCCGATATATCCTCTGGCCGCTGCGCTTACTGTTGATCGTTATTGTGCTGGGTTTCCTGTCGCTGGGTGTCCTGACATGGTGGCTTTCTACGGGTGATGGAAAAATATACGTCAATACCCTGATACAAAACGAGTTATCGGAGGCAATCGGCTATAAGATTATGGCGGAAGATATACGCTTCCAATTTCCTTTAAGCGCAAAAATCAGCCACCTGTCGCTGGCGGATAGCAAGGGGGTGTGGTTCGAAGCATCGGGTGTTGCGCTACATGTTATCCCAACTTCTAATAACCAGCAGCATCTTGTTATCCGCAAGATAACGGCGGATGTGGTGACGCTCAAACGCACGCCTGAAAGTGCTGCTTCCTCAGAGAACCGCAGCGGCATTGACATATCCGTGTTGGGAGTGTCTATCCAGAACGCAGCGATTGGCCATGAAGTCACCGGATTGAAGGAAGAACTGACTGGCTCGTTAAACGGATCGCTCGACTGGGCAGCATCCAGCAATGATCTTACGTTTGAGGCGAATTCACAGGTAACGCAGGGAATTCCGGAAATTACCTCCGGCAGGCTTTCGGCCTCCGGCCATTACCGCATGAATACAGACGAATTGGACTTTTCGCTATTGGCTTTGACTTCACCTAAACTGAATGTGACCGGCAAAGGTAGTGTTGATCTAAAATCAGAAACGCTAAACCTCTCTCTGCAATCCGATGCAATAAAGCTGGAAGATTGGGTGAAGAACATAACAGGCACGGCTAGCGCGAAGGCAATAGTAACGGGAACATTTAACCAGCCTGTCTTCGATGCGGAGATATACACCAAATCCGCCACCTATGAGGTTAAGGCACTGCCGGATGCCACCCATCATTTGATGACAACGCAGGAAGGCGATGTCTGGAAAGGCACGCTGGAGGTGAGCGCAGGAGATGGCAAACACGCATCGGCTTCCTACCAATGGAAGGAACCGGCATTAAAGTTGGAAAATATAGTGGTAACCTACGGGAAGAATCAGGCTTTCGGCAAGCTTATAGTGGATACGAACAGCCTACTGGCGGAAGGCACCATCAAAGCAACCCTCCCTGAACTTGCTGCGCTTCCTGATTTCCTGCCAGAGAAAATAACTGGCGCTGCCGATGTTATCGCTACGCTTTCCAGCAACAATGGGAAACAGGAGGCAAAGGTAAAAGCCGATCTGAGTCAATTTTCTGCTCATGGCATGGAAGCGGCAAGCGCTCATGTGGAAACCGTTATCCCAGACATCAGCAAAGCGATGCCTAAAAACATCCGGCTGGAATCCGAGGGCGTCCGATATGAAAGCATTTATGTTAGCAAAGGCCTGCTTGATGCTACCCCCAAAGGTGATGGCTGGAATGTAAATCTGGAGGCAGAAGGCACAGCCGAGAAACCGTTTAACATCCTTACCAGTGGCCATGTGGCGGCGCAATCCTCCGACAAATGGAACGCCGTGCTTGCCTCCCTTTCAGGCAATTATGGCGACTATCCATTCAAAGCGCTTGAAACAGTAACGCTTGTCGAGGATGCCGGAGAGCGCACCGCCACAGCTTCCAAACTTAGTATTAACGAAGGAATATTTTCACTGAATGTAAAACAAAAAGGAGAAAAGATTGATGCGCTACTGGACGGTAAGGACATAAAACTTGCGGCTTTAAAGCAACCGCTTCCCGAACAGTTGGAAAACAGTACAGCAACGATGACACTCACGATCAATGGCAACGTGCAATCACCGCAGGCTGTACTCAATGCGAGACTTACTGGTGTTAATCTGCACGATCAGGCGAAGTATGAGACTGTTTCCCTAAAAGCGGAAGTGGCACAAAATAACGCCGATATACAGGCAAAACTGGAAGGGGTTTTGTCCGTTCAGTCTTCCATGCAAATGCGTGTGCCGGTCGCATTCAGCCTTCAGCCCTTCGTATTCTCCATGCAGGAATCATCGCCGATCAGCGGAAAAGCGGACTTGGCGCTCGATGTTTCCACACTTTCCAGATTTTTGCTATCGCCGGATCATATCTTGAAGGGCAACGTCAATGGCGCATTTACGCTTGCAGGCAGTATTGCCGAACCATCTATTCAGGGTGATCTGCGTTTTACGGACGGCAGCTACCAGTTCTTACCTATCAGTACATCATTACAGCACATTCGCGCCAACATCACGGCGAATGGCAAAACATTTACGCTCAAGGAATTTCAGGCGCAGGACAAAGACGGCCATGCAATCACCGGCAGTGGAAGCGCTCGCCTCCAGTCTGCCGATGATATTTCCTATCAGGCCGAATTTCACACCAAGCATCTGGCGATCATCAACCACCCGAATGCCAGAGGTGCGCTATCCGGTGATTTAACGCTTAAAGGCAATGAACAGCAAGGCGAGATTTTCGGAATGCTCTCAAGCGACAACCTCTATATCTATTTGCCGGATCGTTTTGTAGGCAGCGTACCAACACTTAATGTGGTGCAAAGCATTCCGCCACTGAAAGAAAAGGAGCTCCACGCATCGCAAACCAACTATCCCGTTGCGTTGAATGTCGCATGGCGAGCAGATAACAAGGTGTTTGTGCGCGGCTGGGGTCTGGATGTGGAACTGAAAGGCGCTCTTGCCTTGAAGGGGCAAGTGTCACATCCTGAGATAGAAGGAAAGCTGAGCACTATTCGCGGGCGTTATGAGGAATTCGGCAAGCGATTAGATGTGAAGCAGGGCGAACTCGTATTTGAGGGAGATATGCCGCCTTCACCGTATCTCAATGTGACCGGTAGCACTACTGAATCTGGCATTGAGATCAAGCCGGTACTCTCAGGCCCAATATTGAAACCGACACTTAAAATTGAGTCGTCTCCCGCTATGCCGCAGGAAGAAGCCTTATCAACACTCCTATTCGGCAAAGATTCTAGCAAAATAAGCCCGCTTCAGGCCGCGCAGCTGGCAAACAGCCTTGCCAAACTCTCCGGTAAAGGCGGTGTGGGGTTTGATCCCATTGGCAAAGCACGGGATGTGCTGGGTGTGGACGACATTAAGGTCAACGGCAATGGAGAAAATGCCGCCGATACCACCGTTGGTATAGGAAAATATATCGGCGACAATGTGTATCTGGAAGTGGAGCGTGGCGCACAAACCGGCAGCGGCAAAGCACGAGTAGAGGTAGAAGTCACGCCTAGCCTTTCCGTTGAAAGCTCCACCGGCTCTACGGGTGACAGCAGCGTGGGTGTGAATTGGAAATATGATTATTGATGCCTATATCTTTAGGCAAGGGGTATCGCATGACTTTACGGCGGAGCGTGGAGCGTTGGAGTGCACCGCTACCCAGATTGAAGGTGAACGATACCAATGTATCTAATTGCCCCTGCGTGAGCGGCACAGCAATCAGGCTTACCCGTGTTATAGGTTTTGTAGAGGGCTTGGGATTCGGCGATGTCAGCATTCACCTGAATATCTTCCAGGCGGTTCACATGCCCTTGCGCCTGCTGCTGCATCTGCAATTCGAGGATTTTAAGCTTGTGCTTGCGATTCTGTGCGTCACGGAACAGCTTTAGGAAATCTGGGAAAGCGGCTGAGAGAAAGCCCAGCAGTGATCCGAGGAGTGTAATCATAAAATCTTCCTCCCAGCAAGACAACAAGCTGAAACAGCATGCCGCCCAGTGCAAGAATTAACGTGGTGAGCATCCACCACATGACGCGCTCGATGCGGTCGAGCCGCTGCTCCAGCGACTTGTATCGTTCCGCGCAAACGGCAACGTGTACGTCGAGATGCTCTGCTTTTTGTTCTTGGGTCATGCGTTCCTCCAAGCATAAAAAAACCGCCTCAAAGGGCGGTGGCAGTTGATAAATGGATGGCAGCGTTATGCGCTTAGGTTGGCGTATCATTTGGTTGCGGTTAGTTCTTTGCAGCAAGTCAGAATAAAAAGCATAAAACATTTTAAGGATTATGACGCTTGGGCTTTTGTACAAGACCCGCGCCTGCAAAACACTAAGTTTGCAAAAACCATCACCAGCTTTTTTATGGGTGGCATTATTGATATTATCCAAAATATTATAAATTGGCGTGAACATCTTATCTCCAAAGGTTTTACGGATAGGGATTATCTTTTTCCCAAAATAACGCCAAGTTTTACGCCAAGCGGTGAAACAATTATGAACCTTACCAAAGAATGTATAAAATCCGATAGCCAAATTCGCGATATTGTAAAAGCTGCTTTCATAAATAACGGTTTACCTTATTATAAACCACATACTTTCCGGCATAGTCTTGCAAGGAAGGTCCGTAAAACAGAAAACCCCACCGATGCACTTATCGCACTTTTTGAAAACTTCGGACATAAAAACGGTATGGCAGAAATTATCAAAAATATAAGGTTGGAGTGATGTTGAGAAGTGCGAGGATGTTATAGCTTCCCCTCCGACACGGTTATGCTATAATGCATCTGCAACCTTCCATCTAATGCCATTTGTTATAGCTTCCCCTCCGACACGGTTATGCT
>CAUJIB010000014.1 GCA_963205245.1 Pseudomonadota bacterium | reverse complement strand
ACATGTTGTTATGATCATAATTATTGATCTCCTATGGGCTGCTTTACTTGCAACACCAACTCATCAGCACCAAGATTAAACGCAATTTCAGCGTTCAAATCATCGGCATACTGTTTCGTTAAATATATCTGTACATTCTTTGCTGTAATTTCACCACTAAAAGATTCAGAAAAAAGATTTTTTTCTATTTCGCCATCCCATTTAAGATTTGGACCTTTAGCACTTACAGTAATAATCTTGTTTGACTCACCATCTTTAGAAAGCCTGACCGCAATATCACCACCACGTATTAAAACCCCTGATGCTATTATAAGCAAATTATATATGAGGCGTGACATTTTTATACTAATAGAAATGCTCGCAGCATCTGTGTGGGTTTCAGGCCAATCTAAAATGATTTTACTACCAACAAAGTAGTCTTCTGCTATTTTTTTCTTTTCTGCAAGATTAGCCTCACCATGACCTTTTACATTGCCATACGCCATTCTATAAAATTGCAAACGGCTAACCGCAGAAAAAGCACTGCTGACTATTAGATCAACAGCTTGGCTTTGCAGATCAAATCCTTCTTCTTTCAAGAATTCTGCGCCATTATTTACCGCACCTATAGGACCAGTTAAATCATGGCACAAGCGAGTACATAATAATTCAGCCAAATGGGTATTATAATTCATGTATAAATTGCTTCTTATTCTTTTTATAATATTACTTACATCCCACTATTGCCGATAAAGATAAATTTTTGGTAAACGTAAACGATATGTTTTACATAAAAATAACATTTTTTTGAAATTTTTAGTATTTTGAAAAAACAATACTAATCTTAACTATACATTCAGTTCTTTACCCTACACTTCATACTAATTTACCTTCTGTTCCAAATAAACAAGCATTGAGAGGGGCAGCAGCGTGTCACAGAACCAAAATTTTTCTAACCAAATTGCTACAAGGTTAAAACTGGAAATGCAAAAAAGAGGACTAACCTCTACTGAGCTTGCACGCCAATCCAATATTCTTACTTCTTTCCTTTATGATGTTATAAGTGGAAAATCCAAAAACCCATCTACTATAAAACTTGCAAAGGTTGCCGAAGCATTAAATGTCAGCCTGAATTATTTAGTATACGGCATAGAAGATTATATACCAAGTACGCATAAATATATTTCTATACCAGTTTTTGCATCAGATAATGCAAATGACGGGGATTTATTATTCAGTTCAAAATGGCTAAATATCAATTTAGGCCACGATATAAATAATTTGAAGATTTTTACAGCAATCGAAGATGGGATGATTCCAACTATTTATCCTGAAGATACGGTTATAATAGATACAAGCAAAAATGAAATATCAGCAAAAACCAAACAGCCACAAATTTTTGTTATATCTTACGAAAAAGAACTATATGTAAAAAAACTTGAATATAGCACCCCTCAAAAAACTAGCGTAAGAGTTATTTCTGATAATACAAACTATCCGACTTTTGAATGCTCTGAAGACGACCTCACCATAATAGGGCGCGTAGTTTGGCTGTCGCGATTATTATAATCTAAAATCCTATTATGCCGTTCCAGTTCACTTACTTTACGATATAAAGTTGAACGCCCAATACCAAGACTGCGGGCGGCCTTACTCATAGAACCACCACAAACATTCAAAGCAAACCTGATAGCATCTTCTTCCAAAGCACGAAGCTTTTTTACTTTACCATCACGACCGATCGGTGAAACATCTTTTACTGTAAAGTTATTAGAGGATTGTACAAACCCCGCTCTATCCAACATCAATTGTTGCTCTAATTTTTCTATAGTTCTGCATAAATTAAGTATACGCAGTGCACTAGCTATAGAAAGCCCCAATCTTTCAATTGCAATTGGCTTAGTTAAAAAATCATTTGCTCCAAAATGTATCGCTTCAGTTGCATGAGCATGATCTCCATATTCAGTTAAAATAATAACTGGAAAATCTGTGCGGTATAATTTTATAGAGCGAATAATTTTTATAAAATCTATTCGCGGAGCACATATATCTAATAACATAAGACCAGCAGAAGAATCAGTGGCAAGCACTAAATTAATTGCCTCATCGGCATCAGATGAAGTAAAAGCATTATATCGCAGCTTTTCACTAATGGCATTCTTGATTTCCTCACAATACGCATTATCACTCCCTACTATCAAAATAGCATTTTGCATATACCATCTCCATGCAATTAATTAATTGAATTTAACTTAATTCTGTGATACAAGAGAAAAAATTAAAATTTATATTATCTTAAGCAGCATCATAGTTGCATATATTTTTAATTATGCAATCAATAGTTTTATAAATTTTACAATTTTTTTGATGCACTCTGACGCAAAAAATGTTAATAATATATTAATAAATACAATTATGATAGAAAAATAGGACGAAATACAAAAAATGCGTCAATTCAAATTCATATTCCTACTGTCAGTTGCCCTAATGTGCTCTGGATATCGCTGGCGTTGTTATATTTTCTGTGATGAGCAAACCGGTATACAGAATGACTATGTTGAAGTACGCGACGATTGCCGTGATTACGCACAGGATAACTTAGAAAGTGCAATGGCAAAGGTTGAAAATCCTGACAGTAAAAAAGCACGTAAAAACAAGCTTATATCTCTATTCAGCGAATGCATGGCAAAACATGGCTGGGATGTACCGTCTGGGGAAAAAGAAAAACTGGCAGATAATGGGACTGCTGTTCCAATTTATGTATCAAGTGTCGGGAAATCTGCCGTACCAGCTACAGCAGGTACTACTACATCTGAACCTTCCCCTGCAACTTCTAAAACCAAACAGGATAATATAGAGGAACAAAAAAAATCTGATCAGCAAAGCAAATCAGAACAAGAACGTAGAAATCCTACTGAAAATAAAAAACAAATTACCAATAACGAAACCAATAGTGAACAGGAAGAAAACAATCAGAAACCTACTATTGTTAATAATCAAAACCAAGATCAGGATAAAAATAACAATATTCGCCGCCAACCTGCTGTTACCGCAAAATCCAGAGAACAGAAAATAGCACAAAATGAAGAAGCTAAAAAATATGCACAACTGCAACCAGCAGCTGGCGAACAGGAAAAAACCAGAGAAGCCACACAACCGAGACAACAAGTTGTAAAATCGCAAGCCACTCAACAACCAGCCGCGCAGCAGCAGCCTGCAACAGTTATTATTGCCGCCCAACAGCCGCAACAATCACAAGAAGTTCAGCAACAACAGCAAACTACTGCAGCTAGGCGGCAACAGCAGGCGCAACAATACGCTCAACTCCAACCGGCGGCAGGTGATCAGATAAAATCTAAAACAACAACGCAAGAACAAAATCAGATTCAACAAGAGGATTTACCGCCGGTAAAAACAGAAAAACAGATACAAAAGGAAAACTATGCAATACAACCCCAAGAAAATGCGGTTCAGTCTCAACAAAAACCTGCTAATGAAATAAATAAACAGAAAGAATTGCCGCCTCAACAAACTGCCAGAGCTGCGACTCAAACTCAACAACCAGCCGCGCAGCAGCAGCCTGCACCAGTTATTATTGCCGCCCAACAGCCGCAACAATCACAAGAAGTTCAGCAACAACCGCAAACTACTGCAGCTAGGCGGCAACAGCAGGCGCAACAATACGCTCAACTCCAACCGGCGGCAGGTGATCAGATAAAATCTAAAACAACAACGCAAGAACCAGTAAATTCTCAGCAACAAAAGACTGAGCAAATAAAAGCGCAGCAATCATCACAAATACAACCATCAGTCCCACAACAAGAAGTACAACGAACAACTAAGACACAGACTCAAGCTGAGCAAACGCAACCACAAAATATTACTCCTGCCGCCATATCATCTCAGCCTCAACAAGCTAGAAATATACCTGAACAACCGCAAACTACTGCGGCTAGGCAGCAACAGCAGGCACAAAAATATGCCCAACTCCAACCAGCCGCTGGTGAGCAAGCAAGAAGCCTACAACAACAAACTGCTAAAACCCAAACTCAAACTGTGCAGAATCAACCGCAAAATATTGCTCCTATAATCACTCCTATAACTGCATCATCACAGCAACCACAACAGACAAATAATATCCATGAGCAGCCACAAACCACCATTGCTGCCAAACAACAACAGGTACAGCAATATGCCCAGTTACAACCAGCAGCTGGATCACAAGAAAAAACAACAACACCTGCTCAACCAATACAAGGAACACGGCAACCACAACAAAATATCGCAAGTAAAGAACAATCATCTCCGCAACAATATGCAGCCCTTCAACCTGAAGCTGGCGAAAGCGACCGGAAAAGCTTTTCTGAAAGGAAAGATAAATTAGATAAAAAACGTGCCGATGAATGTGAAAATGCCCGTCTTTGTTCTGACACTTCTATTGAATCCGCCAAATTGGCAAAAGAATGTGATATAGAGTGCAAACAACTCTTAAAAACTTCTAAAAATTCCTATCCAGCATCATGCCCGACCAAAGAAGCAGCCGTCAATTTATTGGAACTTCAGCTAGGACCAAAAAAATAATATACTTCAATCTATAATGTTTAATACAGATTAGAGTATCAAGATTATATCTAAAAGCATGATTTTGTACCGCAAAACAAGCATAAAGAAAACTATAAATTATTATGCAGATTTTTTATGTTTAGCTTTTACTGCCGCGTCATGGGATTTTAACATCCAACGGAATATCTGCTCTTTATCTTCCAGAACATACGGTGGCAACTCCCAATAACTCATAGTAACTAGTTTTTTTACCCCTTGTTTATCATGTTTATCATATACAAAAGGGATGCTTCCGGCATGCTGATAATCAGCCTTGTTAGTTTCGTCCACTTTGAAATAAAGCCGCCCGTCAACTATGATAGCGAACATTACCCCATAACGATAAATACCCATGCCACCAAACATATTACGGGTTGAAATACCTTCAACTCCTACTAACTGCTCCAAAACATTATCTATAAAGCTACTGCTTGTTGTCATGCACCTAATAATATTTTCAAACAATCATCAACTGTGAATTCCTGCTTTTCGCTAGTTTTACGGTTTTTAAGCTCAACTACGCCTTTTTCTGCACCTTTTGGCCCAACTACAATCTGCCAAGGAAGACCAATTAAATCCATAGAGGCAAATTTCCCCCCTGCCCGCTCATCCGTATCATCATATAGAACTTCTTTGCCTTGCTCTGACAAAGAATTATATAAAGATTCGCAAATAGCATCGCACTTAATATCGCCAACACGCAAATTGATGAGCCCAATATCAAATGGTGCAACTGACTCAGGCCATATTATTCCATTATCATCATGGCTGGCTTCAATAATTGCACCAAGAAGGCGTGATACGCCAATACCATATGTTCCCATTTCAACCCGTTGCAACTGTCCATCAGCACCCGTTACATCAACATTCATAGCATCGGTATATTTACGTCCCAAAAGAAATATCTGCCCAACTTCAATACCGCGTGCTTCACGCAATCTTTCTTTTGGCACAGGGCATTTTTCAGGAATGTGCAATTCATCAGCCGCTGCGTAAAGTTTGCGCATTTCCTCGCTGCTCATGGCGAGTTTACCAGCGCGGATATCATCAAAGGCAGCATCATAATAAAGCGCACTTTCACCAGTTTCTGCAATCACCTGAAATTCATGGCTAACCGCACCGCCAATTGGCCCGCTATCAGCATTAACTGCAATCGCAGTAAGACCCAACCGTGCAAATATTTTATGATAAACATCATACATTTTATTATATTCACGCTTAGCATCTTCAATATCTGCGTGGAAAGAATAACCGTCTTTCATAAAAAATTCACGGCCGCGCATCACCCCGAAACGGGGACGGATTTCATCGCGGAATTTCCAATTAATCTGGTACATATTAATTGGCAGTGATTTATAACTGCGTACAAAGCTGCGGAAGTTATCAACAATCATTTCCTCACAGGTCGGGCTATACAGCAAATCGCGCTCATGCCTATCGGTAATACGCAGCATTTCTTTGCCGTAAGCATCATACCGCCCTGATTCTTTCCATAAATCGGCAGGCTGCAAAGTCGGCATAATCACGCGTATACAACCTGCTTTGTTAAGTTCGTCAGCTACAATATTTTCTACCTTAGAAAGCACCCTCTGTCCCAGCGGAAGCCAAGTATATAGCCCCGCCGACTGCTGGCGGATCATACCGGAGCGCAACATAAAACGGTGAGAGACAATCTGGGCTTCAGACGGATTTTCTTTTAAGAGTGGTAGGAAATATTGGGAAAGGCGCATAATTTTTTTATATAAAAGATGATTAGATAATTAGATGGGCGGATTATTAAATGATTATATAGTTAAGTAAAATCTTTTTTATATATTATCTTCCACTGGCAATCTTAATAATTACTGCAAGTACCGCGGTAGCAAGAGCTGCCAAAATAGTGGCAATAGTAAAAACTTTTTTCCAATAGATAGTTTTAGGTGCTGCAATATATGATTCATCGTTCGGCTTTTTGTTTTCTGCATCTTCTGCATATTGCGTAGAAAACGGTATGGCTATGAACAACATCAGCCACCACGCATTTAAGAAAGTAAAAAAGGCAAAAAAAGGTGACATGGATTTATACCTGTTCTAATTCAACCAATGTTCCGCAAAAATCTTTAGGATGTAAAAATAAAACCGGTTTGCCATGCGCCCCGATTTTGGGATTGCCATCACCCAAAACCCTAGCACCTGAAGCAACCAGTTTATCACGGGCGGCAATAATGCTTTCCACCTCATAACAAACATGGTGAATCCCACCGGAAGTGTTTTTCGCCAAAAACGGTGCAATCGGCGAATTTTCACCCAGTGGGTATAATAACTCTACCTTAGTGTTTGGCAGATTCACAAAAACAACAGTTACGCCATGTTCAGGCACATCCTGCGGGGCAGAAACATCCGCACCAAGAATATCGCGGTAAGTAGCGGTTGCCGCTTCTAAATCAGGAACAGCAATGGCAACATGGTTAAGCTTTCCAATCATAAACCCTCCTATTTTGATAATTGTCACAAAAGTTTCACTTTTTTTCTAAGAGATAGTTAGGCTATTATGATTGTTAAGTCAAAGCAACGAGCATTTTTACCAGAACAAATAAGGTTGGATTTTAGTATGGACAGCAAAAAACATCATGAAATAAAAAATATCAAAAAAGCCAGCAATCTTTTCAATAATAAAGGTTTTTTCTTCCATAACACGCTCTGTAAATCATATAAATACAATGCTAAAGCCAAATTAAGAGGATTAACAATCGGTTTTTTGATTGTAGCGGCAGTTAGTGTGCTAACCGCCATTACCTTACAAGAAATAAATCTACAAAATGTAATGTCACAAGTGATTTTTATTGTCGTAATGTCAACGGTAGCCATAATTTACAGTATTGGAGAATTTGGCAAAGAAGGCAAGAATACAGAAGTGCTAATCACTTCCGGAAAAACGACAGAAAAAGAGGTGCAATTTTTTAGAATAAATAGTTTCGAAAATATGAACCAGCATATTAGTGAATCAAACCATATTGACAACTACTCGCTAACTACAAAGAAATCACCATTTATAAGAATGTTCAGCTATTTCAAACCAGTTAAAGGAAATATGCCAGAAAAAATTATAGCTATAAGTGCCAGCTCAGAAAGGCCAAAGGTACAAACCCTAGTGTATCCTGATGCAGGAATAGATTATCCAACCTCCGAAACACATAATCCAGATAAGGTGCTTGCCAATGCTAGGCAGGCACTTGCCGCTATGGACCATACAATGGTAAGCAAACATTGATAGAATTTATTAAAATCAATTAAATATTTACCAAAAATTTACTATTCTCTGTTATCTTTCTAAAACACAGATCAAGTAAAAGGGCGCAGATTATGGTAAATACTGATAAAAATACTGCTCAACAAACAGATAATGCGGTAAATACAATCGGTAAACTTGTAAAATTTGAACCTGAAAATATATTACGACCTAATAGAAGCAAATCATTTAAATGCGGTAATGGGCATTTTATCACTCTTGAAGCATATGATACAAAGAGAACAGAAACCATCCATTTTCCAGAAATAGACGAAAGATCGCCAATAACACGTGATATTACAGAAACCAATTATAAAATTTTTGTCCGCAAAGAAGACTCTGGTAAAGCACTACAAAAAATTGAAAAAGAGGATGGTATAGATTCTGTAACCCATGAAGCAATCTATCAAACTAATGTTCCATCCGCTTTTTATAATATACCGAAAGTAATAGCTGATATTTCAAATGACCTAAAACAATATAATATCACTATCCCAGAAGAAAAAATTATTGATTTTATTAAAGAAGATCAAAAAAGGGTAACAAGGGAATATCCTTCCAATGAAGTGGGTAGAGTTGCGCGTTATAGTTTTGCTACGCCTAAATCCGCGCAAGCAACACTTCAATAACCGGTTTTTTGTCCAAATCACGTTTTATGGTGCGGCGGATAACAAGGCGGGCAGTTTCTTTTACCACATCATCACTTGCATTTTTCTTTAGGTTCTCCAAAGCATCTTCTACTGCTGCCGCATATTCGGCAATTAATTCTACGTCTTCTTTCCAGTCTAAAATACCCGGAGCCGCAATTTGTACAGGGCTTGCCAGTCCACTGTTTTTATCCATAGCAACACTTACAAACACCGCGCCATCATCACGCAATTTACGGCGGGTACGGATAACATCACCATCAGTCGCTATCAGCGAAGAGCCATCCACCGCTATATAACCCGAATGAACCTCGCCAATAATGCTGGCTTCGCCTTCTTCCAACCACACCACTGCGCCGTTATGCGCTTCTACTGTTTCTTTAACGCCAAGGCTTCTGGCTAATTTTGCATGTTCATGCAAGTGGCGTGGTTCACCATGGGTTGGAACCGAAATTTGCGGACGCACCAGCTCATACATTTGCTGCAATTCAGCACGCGCCGGATGGCCGGAAACATGGATATAATAATTACGGTCAGTAATGACCTCTACACGGTTCTTTACAAGGCGGTTCTGGATAGCATTTATCTTAGTTTCATTACCGGGAATTTTGCGGGAAGAAAAAATAACCGTGTCTTCTGGCTGCAAGCGGATTTGCTGATGGTCGCCACGTGAAATCCGGGTAAGTGCCGCCCGCGGCTCACCTTGGCAGCCTGTACAAATAAGCAGTACATCCTCACGCGGAACATTCATCACTTCACGCTCATCAAGAAATTCCATATCCCCATCAATATAGCCAGCCTGTTTGGCAGCATCTATAACGCGGTGCAAAGAACGTCCGGCTAGTGCGACCATCCTTCCTGCTTCCTGAGCAGCCTGAATAAGCGTTACCACCCGTGCAATATTAGAAGCAAAGGTAGAAACCACCACCCGTTTTTTGCATTTTTTGATCAGTGCAACCAAATGTTTCCGTACTTCACCTTCTGAACCGGAATGGCCTTCTTCAAACACATTGGTGGAATCACAAACCATGGCAAGCACTTTACCATCACCATAACGCTTGAGCGCATCAACATCAGACACACTGCCGATCATTGGCGCATCGTCAAATTTCCAATCCCCAGTATGTAATACTACACCTTTTTTAGTGGTAATAGCCACCGCCTGCATCTCGGCTATAGAATGGGTAAGTTCAATAAATTCCAATTTAAACGGGTCTAAATCTACTGAGCCGCCACAAGCAATTTCATGGATTTTTGGTTTTTTACCTGCACCCATTTCCGCTATTTTATTTTTCAAGAAAGCGGCTGTAAATGGCGTGGTATAAATCGGGCATTCCAACTCCCGCCATAGATATGGCACTGCCCCTAAATGATCCTCATGGGCATGGGTAACCACCAAGCCTAAAAGATTTTCCTTATGTTCCATGATAAAGGAAATATCAGGGACAACAATCTCCACCCCCGGCAGGTAATCACCGGCAAAGCCAATACCGCAATCCACCATCAGCCATTTACCGCCAATAGTATACAGGTTCAGGTTCATCCCAATTTCATTAGAGCCACCTAGCGGCACAAATAGCAACTCGTCTTTATGTTTAGCGAAATTAAATGTCATTTTTTAAGTTTATATAATTCGTAGCGGTTAGCGACTAGCGAATGGTTATTTTAGTTTTATTTTTAGCACCAGCCGCAACCTCTGGTAACACTTCTAAGCTCTATATAAGCCATATATGTTCATACGCAAGCATTAACATAACTAACTATCAAACTAAAAAATATTGTTTTTTTCTATAATAGCTGACAATATTCCCACTAAATAACTAATGATATAGAGTCATATTGTGGATAGTAAGATTATAATACCTAATATAAGCCACAAAATGACAAAGCAAAACGGCTTCACATTGATTTAGATTTCCATAGTCCTTGTTATACTTGGCTTAATCGTTGGCGGAATTTTGGTAGGCAAAGATTTGATTAGGGCTGCGGAATTGCGCAGCATTATGAGTGAGGCCGACGCTTATAAAATAGCAGTCAACACACGGCAGGCTTCTAACACCTAGCGAAACATGGGATATAGATATTAAAATAGATGACGGAAAACCAGCCATTGGTAAATTCGTTTCCCGTAACTGGCAAACTTGTACTAACGCCTCCACATTTTCAAATCTTAATGCTGACTATAACTTAACTAGGACAACAGCTTCCTGCATACCAGAATTTATAAAAGTTTTCTAGTCGCCAGCCACTAACCGCTGACCGCTATTCACCTCAAAAAGTTCCTTCAAGCCATATATCGTCAAATCCGGCTCTACATGTTCAATCGAAAGGCAGGCTTTAGCATATAATGATGCCAGCCCACCAGTTGCAATAATCAGCATCTTCGTTTTATATTCTGCCTGTATCTGCTTTACAATTCCTTCTACCAACCCTGCATATCCGTAATAAATACCAGACTGCATAGCCCCTATAGTATTTGTGCCAATAACCTTCGCAGGCGGAGCAATAGCAATATTAGGAAGTTTAGCAGCGGCACGTTGCAGAGCATCCAGCGATAAATTAACCCCCGGAGCAATTACACCACCAATATAATCACCATCGCTACTTACTACGTCAAAAGTTGTAGCCGTACCGAAATCCACCACAATAAGCGGACATTTATAGCGTGACCAGGCGGCAAAGGCATTTACCAGCCTATCAGCCCCTACTTCAGCGGGATTATCTATTTTTATGCCAACCCCAGTTTTAAGTTTCAAACGGGGATCGCCAATTACCATAAGATCAGTATTAAAATAACGTTTAGTAAGCTGGCGCAGATCAAACAATACTTGCGGAACAACTGACGCTACCACTGCCCCGGTGATATTTCCCGTGGCAATTTTTGCATGCTCTAATACTTGTGTAAGCCACACACCATATTCATCGGCTGTCCGCCTTGCATCGGTGGAAATACGCCATTGCCCCTTTAGTTTATCGCCGTCAAATACCGCAAAAACCACGTTAGTATTACCAACATCAATTACCAGAAGCATGAATATATTCCCTAATTTACTCAGTCTTTTTAATCTCTTTTTTTGACTGAGGTCGCGAGTTCTTTTCTAACAATTTATACTCTTGGGTTAATGATACGATGGATAGCAATAATGCAGCTATTGAAAATAGCAAAGCAACTGCTTTTATTTTTATAACGGTCATGAATATCATCGCAAACCCAAAAAGAATTAGTGGAAGTCCTAGTATCCTTGGTTTTTGGAAAATATTCATAATCATTTTCTAAATATTGCTAGCTAGGAGCATAAACATCCGCCGCGTGAATTATTTGTTTCTTGCCGCTAGCCAGTTTTAAAGTAAGACTGCCGCTTGTATTTATTCCCTCAAATACGCCTTCCATTTCACTATCAGGCAGGCGGGCAGTTATTTTTTTATTCAAGTTCCAGGCATGATTCAGCCAATCTTTACGGATCGGGGCAAAACTCTTATTGTTCCATTGGTTATAACGCTCAATAAAGTGATGGATAAAGCGTGATAAAATAATTTTAGCGGATACCAGCTCAACACCTGCTTCTTTTAAACAGGTTGCCGGAAATTCGGTACGCGGCGGATAATTATCCACGTTAATACCAACGCCAACTACCACCCATGGTTTATCACTGGTTTCAGTACGGAAAGATTCCAGTAAAATCCCCCCCAGTTTGCGGTTAGCAAGCAATATATCATTCGGCCATTTGGTCTTTAGAGAATTTTTATCAGGCAGCATTGGTGCAATAGCATCAATCACAGCAATTGCTGCTACAAAAGAAAGCTGCGCCAGATCTGCCATTTCTTTATCAGGCTGTAGCAGCACTGAAACAAATAAATTCCCCTCAGATGATAGCCAACTGCGACCTAAACGTCCCTTGCCTTCGCTTTGTTTTTTTGCCCAGATAACCGCCCCATGGCCACCGCCGGAGCGTGCTAAGCGCTTAGCTTCCTCATTGGTGGAATCTAGAGAATCAAATGATAAAAGATGATAATCATTAAGCAGGTTAGAAGTGTTTTTTTTCTTTGCTGCTGTCATATCTACTTAACCAATGCTAAGGCAGCAGTTTTTGCCAAAGACACCAAAGGCGCA
>CAUJIB010000013.1 GCA_963205245.1 Pseudomonadota bacterium | reverse complement strand
TTTGTGCCCGTGACTTAATGGCGGCATAATCTATTGCTTTTGAGAGGTGTTATGAAAACAAGTTATTATTCATTAATTACAGCTGGTTTTTTATTATTTATAGTTTCTCCTGCTAACGCCAAAGGTGAAGTTGCAGTGCGAAATGAAAATGTACAAAAATGTGCTTTTCAAGAAAATGTAAACATTTCAATTAATTTTAATTTGATGGCAGAAGGTTTTGCACAAGCTAAGGTAAAATATGATGAAAAAATACAATCTATTTCTGAATATGCTAAAAAACATGATTTGAAGAAATTTGCCATGCAGTCATTGAGTTATAATATTAACAATAACAATGGCAATAATGGTAGTTATAGCTTAAATGGCGGTGCAAATTACCAGCTTGGAAATACAGATGAGGCATTTAAGTTTGCAGATTTTCTTACGCAGCAAAAATTAAACGTTTCTGTGAATGGAAATAGCTATAAAAATGGGGTATGCGCAGATTCTCAACAAATTTACGACTAATTTTATAAATATAAAATCTTATGGATTGCTTAAGGTATATATTAGTAAAACTTCTTGCCTCGTTTTGAAAAACATGAATATTAAATTGATTTATTAATACTTTATAAAAAACACTTATTAGGAACTGAGTATCATGCCAATTGAAATTTTAATGCCTGCCCTTTCGCCAACCATGACCGAGGGAAACCTTGCTAAATGGACTGTCAAAGTTGGTGACAAAATAAAATCAGGTCAAGTTATTGCCGAGATTGAAACAGATAAAGCTACGATGGAAGTAGAGGCGGTAGATGAAGGTGTTGTTGGCAAAATTTTAGTTGGTGATGGTACGGAAGGCGTTAAAGTAAACCAGCTTATTGCGCTTTTGCTAGAAGATGGAGAGGATAAGGCAGTTTTGGATAGCTATAAGCCGAAAGCTGCGGCTGCACAAGTTGCGGCTCAGGCTCCGGAGAAAAAGGAAGAGGCTAAAGCTGCGCCTGCTGCTACTTCTGCTAGCCCTGCACCGCAAGCTTTATCTGCTGGTGACCGTGTGAAGGCATCACCGCTTGCTAAACGTGTTGCTGTTAATGAAGGCATTGATTTGCGCATGGTGGCTGGCACTGGCCCTCATGGTCGTATTGTAAAGGATGATGTATTAAAAGCAGTGGCAATGGGCGGCACTGGCGGTAAGGGGCGTGTATTGCGCAACCCAACTGAATTTACCAAAATTCCAAATAATAATATGCGTAAAGTTATTGCGCGCCGTTTGACGGAATCAAAACAAACTGTTCCGCATTTCTATCTCACAGTTGAATGTGAGTTGGATAAACTTCTGGAAGTGCGTAAAGAGATTAACTTTGACGCGGAAGCAACAGCAGGAAAAGATAAAAAACCGGCTTATAAGCTTTCTGTAAATGACTTTATTATTAAAGCAACTGCATTGGCCTTGAAAAAAGTGCCAACAGCTAATGCTTCTTGGTCTGATGAAGCCATTTTGCAATATAACAATGTTGATATTTCTGTGGCGGTAGCGATTGATGGTGGTTTGATTACTCCGATTGTAAAAAATGCCGACCAGAAGACAGTAGTGACTATTTCTAATGAAATGAAAGACCTTGCTGCTCGTGCGAAAACCGGTAAGCTTGCGCCTGAGGAATTCCAAGGCGGCGGGTTTAGCATTTCCAATCTTGGCATGTTTGGCGTTAAGCAATTCGCAGCGATTGTAAACCCACCACAAGGTTGTATCCTTGCAGTTGGTGCCGGTGAAGAACGGGCAGTGGTACGCCATGGTAAAATTGAGGTGCGCAATATTGTAGATTTGACATTGTCTGTCGATCACCGTGTGGTTGATGGTGCAGTTGGAGCACAATTCCTGCAAGCCTTGAAACATTATATTGAAAACCCAAGCTTGATGTTGCTGTAGACTTTCGTACATTTATAAAACACCTATCTGCATAGAAAAGGTTTAGCAATATGATAAAAACAATTTCTAAATTATGGTTGGTTGGGATTGCACTAAGCTTGGTTGCATTTTCTGCTTCTGCCCGCGAAGCTGCACCGGAATTGGGGGCGACTGGTGTTTTGGATTTAGATTCTGTTCTGATGGACTGGAAAGAAGCAGTGGAAGGCGGTGATGCTGACGCTATAGTTAAGCTTTATGATAAAAAAGCGATTATGATTTCAACCTTTGTACAAAATCCGATAACTAAGCATGATGAATTGCTATCTTATTACAAAAAAGTGATAGTTAATCCGGATGTGCGAGTGGAAATAGAAGAAGAACATCCACGCCGATTCGGTAATATGGCGGTTAATACCGGTAGATATACTTTAAGCTATACGCAAGAGGGCGAAGAGGTGGTTGTGCCTGCGCGGTTTTCTTTTACCTATCAATTGCAGGACAAAAAATGGGTGATTGTGGATCATCATTCGTCGGCAGTGCCGCTTCCTATTAAAAAATAGGTAAAATATGGCAAAAAATATTAAGCGTGGCTTATTACGGGTTTGGGTGCTTCTGGCTATTCTGTGGATAGGTGGGATGGGTTGGTATCAATATAACGAGGCGAAAAAACCTGCTAAAGACAGTATTACTATTGCCATTTCTAAGGATTCTCAGTTCCGTATTGATGAAAATGGTATTTCAAAGATTAATGAAGAAGATAATGCATCGCTGCAAATTCAGCAAATATCTATAGTATTTTTACCGCCATTTTTGCTGCTTGCACTATTCCCTATTGGTGCGTGGTTGGCACGTGGTTTTAAGTCTTGAATCAAATAAATAAAAGAAGGAAAAAAATATGACTGAACAATTAAGCTTTGATCTGGTTATCATTGGTGGTGGACCGGGGGGATATGTAGCGGCAATACGCGCGGCGCAACTTGGCATAAAAACCGCAGTGGTGGAAGCAAACCATATGGGTGGAATCTGCCTTAACTGGGGATGTATTCCGACTAAAGCATTATTGCGCTCCAGTGAAATTTATCACCTAATGAACCATGGTGACGCTTTTGGTTTAAGCGTAAAAGATGTAAAATTTGATTTGGAAAAAATCGTTGCCCGCTCCCGCACTGTTTCATCACAGCTTTCCAAAGGTGTTTCAGGGTTGATGAAGAAAAACAAAGTAACCGTGATTGATGGTTATGGGAAACTGGCTGGAAAAGGCAAAATTTCTGTTGAGAAAGATGGTAAAAAAGTAAGTGAAGTAGCTTATAAGAATGTGATTCTGGCAACTGGTGCCCGTGCACGTGCTTTGCCGAACCTTGAACCTGATGGCAAGCTTGTATGGACATATAGGGAGGCGATGCTGCCTGATGTGATGCCAAAATCATTATTGGTAGTGGGCAGCGGTGCGATCGGGATTGAGTTTGCAAGTTTTTACCGCACGTTAGGTGCAGAAGTAACAGTGGTAGAGGTGATGGATAGAATCCTGCCGGTGGAAGATGAAGAAATCTCTAAACTGGCGCAAAAAGCTTTTGAAAAACAAGGTATGAAAATTCAAACCGCAACTACAGTAAAAGCCTTGAAAAAAGGTAAAAACAATGTGACCGCTACTTTGGAAGCTGGAGGCAAAACCAGTGAGATCACAGTTGATCGTGTGATACTTGCAGTGGGTATTGTTGGTAATGTAGAAAATCTTGGCTTGGAAGGCACAAAAGTAAAAGTAGAAAAAACCCATGTTGTAACTGACCAGTGGGGTGCGACAGGTGAGCCGAATGTTTATGCAATTGGTGACCTTACTGGCGCGCCATGGCTTGCCCATAAAGCCAGCCATGAAGGTGTGGTATGTGTAGAAAAAATCGCAGGACAGAAAGATGTGCACCCGCTAAAAACTGTGAATATCCCAGGATGTACCTATTGCCATCCGCAAGTGGCAAGCGTGGGGCTTACCGAAAAGGCAGCGAAAGAAAAAGGCTATAATGTTAAGGTTGGGCGTTTCCAATTTATCGGTAATGGTAAAGCAATTGCCCTTGGTGAACCTGAAGGTTTGGTTAAAACAATATTTGATGCCAAAACTGGTGAATTACTCGGTGCACATATGATTGGTGCGGAAGTAACCGAGATGATCCAAGGTTATGCAATTGCCAAAACCGGTGAGCTTACCGAAGCGGATTTGATGCATACTATTTTTCCGCATCCAACTCTTTCAGAAATGATGCATGAATCAACATTGGATGCGTTCGGTAAAGTAATCCATATGTAGGTAGGGATTTTATGCGCCTGTATAGCAAAGGTTTCAGTTTACTGGAAATATCTGTTGTTTTGCTAATCATTGCTACTTTTATGGGAGGAATGATGATGGTTTTTAACCAGTCGCTAGAACAGAAGCAGATTGATGAGACTAATGCTAAAATTGCAGTGATTCAAAAAACATTGCTGGATTACAGGAGAGCATTTAACCGTATTCCTTGTCCTGCTGATATAACACAGGATATGGACGCAACCAGTAGTAATAATTACGGTGTGGAGGCTGCTAATTCAGGGACTTGCACAGGTGGTGCTCCGGCGTCTAATTTCTCCATTGCTTCTAGTTCTTTTACTGGAAATACAACTAATGCCTCTGCGACAGTAACCAGCGTTAGTTCAACAGCAGGTCTTGCTATTGGGACATTGGTAACGGGTACTGGTATTCCGGCAAATACCTATATTGCCAGCATAGACAGTAGTACACAGATAACATTAAATTCTAATGCCACTGCTACAAATTCTGGTATTACTATAAGTTATAACACGGTTGTAGGAGGAATGGTGCCTACTAAAACTTTGCGCCTTCCTGATGAATATGGAATTGATGGGTGGGGCAGAAGAATAATGTATGTGGTGGATGTAAATGTAACGGCAAATGAAGCTTTTGCTTATATGCCTGTTACGGATAGTTCAACCAATAGAATTACCGTAAATAATGCATCAGGTACGGCAAGAATTACATCTGCAGCTTATCTATTGATAAGTTATGGAAAAAACGGGCATGGGGCATATCCGCGTATCGGCGGTATTACACGTCTTTCTAATTATATAAGTTCTGATGCAGACGAACTAACTAACTGTCATTGCACTACTGCCGGAATATCAGGCACCTTCTCAGCCTCATTTGTTCAAAAGCCGCTATTCTTAGGTCAGTTTGACGATATAGTTTCTTACAGTACGCGTTCCGACCTAAGAAGTTTTAGCGAGTAAGCTTAGATTCTAATCGTTCCACCCGCGTCTTTCGCGCCATTCATGATGGTCTTGTCTATGCTTGTGTTTATAATATTTATTTTTAGGCGAATCGTAATACCAATAACCATATTGATAGTCATATCTTGGGTATGCATAGGCTATAGGATATTGTTCAACCACATATACAGGGCGTGGTGGAGGAGTAACATAAACCGGTGCAGGAGCATATACAGGAGCTGGTGCAAAAAGACTCAGGCTGAAGCTACTGGCATTAGCTGTATAACTGTTTGCCATTAATATAATTGAGCCTAGTAAAATTGTTTTTTTCATAAAAATACCCCAAAAAGTTAGGTTGTAAACTAAGCGAATTATATGTTGCCTTGTCCTAACTGCAAGTGGAGTGAAGATTACAAATTTTTTAGTTTGGATAGCAATCCAGATTGCGGATTACCGATGATGGATATCACATATCTGTTATTACATCATTGAATGATGATTATTTGCTTTAGAAGCAGGTATTATGCTGTTTTTACGTTGGGTGATTTGTGGAGATGGGCGGATATATTGCCCGAAAGGGATTGTAGTTTCTTTACCGTCAATTTTCATCTGCAGGAAAAATTTAGTAAAGCCTTCCTGTTGCGGGTTAACATGGAATTCTAATTTTTTATTAGACTTATCATTGTTTGCAATCTGGTTATTTTCTAAAGGGTGACAATGAATCATATTCTCGCCATCCTTGCTAAAACCAACCAGATGAGCTTCTGCCCCCATTATTTGTTCAAGATGTATAGGATTTCCTGATTTGTTTTTAACTTTGATAAGCAAGCTTGAATCTATACCCGCACATAGTGGAGGGGTAACGGTAATTTCTATTTTTGTTTTTTCATTTTCAACAAGATTGGTGTGTTGTATTAACGGCAAAATGTCACGGTCAAAAGCGGCAGTAATTTCATTTTTAGAAACTATGTGTTTCCCATTTTTTTCTAACTTAAAATTACTCCAGACATTATATTCTTTTTGGGAGTTTGGAACAAAATCTGCTATAAAAGATTTTTTCTCTTCATCATATTTGGGATGGATATGATGATAATCATTTAATGATTTATCAATTATCAATAAATGTAATTTTTCTCCATGCGTTTCTTTTAGATCTGCTGCTGTTAATATTTTGCCTGTATCATCTTTGATTTGTAATAATATCTGGCAGTATTCCCCTTTATTAATTGTGGTGTTTTTTATTATTTCAGTTTTAATTTTTGGTTGGTCTTGCGTGTTATTTTTATGTGGGGTTTTATCAAGAGTGTGTTTGTGCCTGTTATCTGCATATATGGCACCTGTAACAGATAACGCTGCTCCGCCGCAGGTTATTATGTGAGATAATATACTACCAATTCCTGCTCCGGCATTTGCAATATGCATTTCTCCGACAGAGCCTAATGTGCCAGCCAATGCCGGTATGACACTGCTCATAGCCTCAGTACCAATGAAAGATGATAAATATGTAATGCCGACGCTAATACCTGTAAGTATGCTAGGGAGTGCTATAATAACAGAAGTGGCAAGTGCAGTGTATTTGATGATTTTTCCCCATGGAATTTTATTTTCATTATTTTTGTTATTTTTTTCTTCAATGTAATTACCAAGTAATACACCACCGATACCGATAACACCTGAAGATACAGCGGTAGTAAAGCTGCCTGCCGTTATAGCCTCACCAACTACAGGAAAATCTGCAAGTAAGCTATTTATACTGCCTGCCAGACCTGTTCCATGACCTGCACCATGAAAAGCGTGCATAATTTCTGGAACTGTGGTTGAGCTGAGATTTAGGGCATCTCCTATGTATGGGGCTATAATAACACCAGAAGTTGTAAGACCGGATTTTAGCAGATAATCATGGGCATTGGAATGTTCATGATTGCTGTTATTTCTGTGTCCTTGTTCATTAATAGAATTATGGTCTGTATGCTTTTGCATTAGAACAAGAACTTGCTTTATGAGATGGTATTTTCTAAATATTAATTTTTCTTATTTTCTAGGAGTTTTGATATATAGTCAAGGATTCATCAGTATTATTTTCGGTTATGTTCTATTAAAATGTAATAAAAACCCTTTCCAAATAAAGAATAATTGGGTAATTTCTTCTTCTTTTTACTAGCTAACCTGTTTTACTGGAGATGTTAAATGCGCGTTTATTATGATGCTGATGCTGATTTGAATCTGATTAAGAATAAAAAAGTAGCTATTATCGGCTATGGTAGCCAAGGGCATGCACATGCTGCTAATTTGCGTGATTCAGGGGTAAAAGAAGTGCGTGTGGCTCTAAAGCCGGATTCTATCAGTGTGGCAAAAGCAAAATCCGCTAAATTTGAGGTTATGACACCGGCAGAAGCAGCTGCGTGGGCAGACGTTATAATGATTCTAACCCCTGATGAAATTCAGGCAGAAATTTATGCGAATGAAATTGCACCGAATGTAAAAAAAGGTGCGAGTTTGGTATTTGCTCATGGTTTTAATGTGCATTTCGGATTGATTGAGCCGCGTGCGGATATGGATGTGTGGATGGTTGCACCTAAAGGTCCTGGTCATACAGTGCGTGGTGAATATCAAAAAGGCGGTGGTGTGCCGTGCCTTGTTGCTGTGCATCAAAATGCTTCTGGTAAAGCCCTTGACCTTGCTCTTTCATATGCTTCTGCAGTTGGTGGCGG
>CAUJIB010000012.1 GCA_963205245.1 Pseudomonadota bacterium | reverse complement strand
GGTCTTGGCGGGGTAGTGGATGCTGCTGGCTCTGTAGTTGATGCGGTCACATCACTCGCCGATGTCGCTCAGATTAGCGATGGTCTTTTTGATACGGTAAATTCTGTTCTTGGTTCAGATTCTGCGTTGCCTGATATTGGTCAGATAGCTGATAATATTGGTGATATTTTTAATCAAGTGCCTGATAATGGGGATTCTAACCCGATTATAGATATTGATACGTCAAATAATTTATTGGCTGACCAGAGTTCTATATTGTCTGATACATCACTTGCCATAGATCCAAGTGGTAGCACATTGCTTGATGCTGATGCTGCGTTTCAGACTCTTGATAATACGGTGATAGAAGTTGGGGCTACGATTGAGGATTTAAGCAGCGGTGCGCTTATTACTGGTAATGCTGATAGTGGGTTACTGCAAAATATAGGAAATATAGGAGATACGGTTACATCATTATTATCTCCGGATTCCGGCGGTGATTCAGCTATTATTACAAGTGATACCAATATAGATATACTTTCAAATACTGGTGAAAGCTTATTGGGTAATTCTTTGGTGATTGATCCAAGCGGAAGTACATTGCTTGATACTGATGCGACCTTAACTTCGCTTGATGATGATTTATTGGATATAGGCACAACTTTAACCGAAACTACGGTTAATAACTATGATTTGAACAGTTTGCTGGATGGAAACCTTACAGCAACTAATGATAATCACACGACAAGCATGCAAACAACAAGTGCAAGTCCAGATATAAATACGTGGGTTAATCAGGTTGAAAATACTGTTACAGATACTGTTGCAACTACAACTACTACAACAGCGAATACTGTTGCTGCGGTACTTAATGCTCCTGTAGTTGCTACAGAGGCGGTGGTAACTACTACGACCAGTAGTTTGACTGGTGGGTTGTTCGGTTCTCTTAAACATAAATTATTTTAGAGGATTGACTATTTACGCATGAAGCAATTCCGTCTACCACCTCAAGCATTTATCTTGCCAGATCTTGGCTATCATCCCAGTGCCGGTGAGATAGCAATTGCATCATTGGCAATCAATATTCTGGCACTGGCATTGTCGTTGGTAACTTTGCAGGTATATGACAGGATTTTAGTTTATCATCATATCAGCACATTGAATATGTTATGTGTTGGGACTGTTATAGCACTTGCAATTGAAGCGTTGCTTAAACTTTGCCGCGCTTATGCTATGGGATGGGCGGCGGCATCATTTGAGCATACGGTTTCCTGTAATGTTGTACGCCATACTTTAGCGCAGGATTTATTGTATGCCGATGATGTAGAAGTCGGTGAATATCTGCAGCGTATTCAATCTGTTTCTAAAATTCGTGATTTTTATTCAGGGCAAGCACTGGCTACTCTTATTGATTTACCCTTTGTTGCTGTATTTTTGCTGTTGATTTATTTAATAGGGGGGCTGTTATTTTTTGCACCGGTATTTGTATTGATGGGAATGCTGGCTGTGGCTTATGAGGCCGGAGTACGCTTGAAACGTGCCATTAACAGAAGAGACAAATCGGATGATATACGCTATAATTTTCTAGTACATGCCCTTACTGGTATTCATACGGTAAAGTCATTGGGTTTGGAAGCTCCTTTTGAGCGACGGTATGAAAATTGGCAGGCGCGCACCTCGCGGGCAAATTTTGATGTGGCACGTTTGAGTGCCAGTACTTATGACCAAGGGGTTATAGCTTCGCATGCTATGATGATTGCCGTTGCGGTAATAGGTGCACCGCTGATGATTGGAGGCAGCCTATCGTTGGGGGGGCTGGTTGCCTGCGTTATGCTTTCTGGGAGGATTATGCAGCCGGTACAGAGGGCATTAGGTTTCTGGACGGGGTTGCAGGATATTGCTTTAGCTCATGAGAAGATAGCCGCACATTTTACCGGTAATGTTGCGAATAATTCTGCCGTTGAAACTATGGAGCGTGAAGGTCGGGTGAAGCTGGATAATGTATCTTTCGGTTATGCGTCCGGTGAAAAAATACTTGATAGAGTTTCCTTAAATATAAGGCCGAATGAAGTTGTATCAATTATCGGTGAACATGGAGTTGGCAGACAAACTTTGTTGAAGCTAATAGCAGGAATTCATCCGCCTAGTGATGGAACTATAGAGGTCGATGGTGTTAGCCCGCATTTGTATAGTTCAGAAGAGTTGGTTGAGCATATAGGCTATCTGCCTAGTACAGGTGTGATTTTTCATGGCACTATTTATGAAAATCTCTCACGTTTTGGGAGAGTGAGAGAAGAACGGGTCAAAGAAATCTGTAGCCTGCTGGGGCTTGATGAAGAAATTTCTATGCTGCCTGCCGGTTACGAAACTAAGCTGGAAGGTACTAACGCTGATACTATTCCACCGGGGTTACGCCAGCGTATTGCCATTGCCCGTGTACTAGCTGCAAAACCACGATTGTTATTGTTTTATAACGCTGATCGTGCCTTGGATAAGGAAGGTTATAACCATGTTTATCAGTTGTTAGCACGGCTTAAAGGGCGTGTGACCATGGTGCTGGTTACTAATGATCAGAATCTACAGCGTTTGGCGGATAGTTACTATCGTCTGGAAAACGGGAAACTAAGTCGTGGGGATTTGGATCATAGCGGTGAATGGCAAGGTATTCAACCATATCAGGAGATGAGGGTATGAATGCTGAAATAATATTCCTAGATAAAAAACCTACAGATAAGGAGGAATATAAATTTTCTATCCTTGGTGAATTATTACAAGCTTATGGTCTTGATACGGAGAAGGAACGTATAGCTGAGGCTTTGCCTTATGGTGATATAGAATTAGAGTTAGTTGATGTTCTAAATTTTATGGCGCGGATGGGATATACGGGAGGGGCATTTAATATTCGTCTATGTGATATTGATTCCAGATTATTGCCATGCCTGTTTATAGAAGAAAAAACCAGAAAGTTGCGCGTTATCACTATAGGTTCTGATGAAGATATTGAGGGTAAAGCTTATATATTCACAAAACAAGAATCCAAAGATCCTAAAGAACAGAAAGAGGCAGTGGCGGCTGCAGGAACAGGGTGGTTTATTTCAGCTATATTGCGCTTTCGTAAGCTTGCGATGCGTGTAACATGGGTTAGTTTTTTGTTGTCGTTGGTATCATTGGGATTACCATTATTTTTGATGGCTATATATGACCGTCTGGTAGACATCACTACATTTAAGACAGTGTTAGTGCTGGGGCTTGGTGCGATAATAACATTATCTATAGAGCTTTCCATGCGTAACCTGCGCTCTAATAATCTGGCGTGGTTTGCAGCCCGTATTGACCATATAGTCAGTAACCGCGTGTTATCACGCTTATTGCAGCTTCCATCCCATGCTTTGGAAAGAGCTTCAGTTGCTTCACAGATTGCCCGTTTGCGGGCGTTTGATTCCGTAAGGGAATTTTTCAGCGGGGCATTATTCCTTACATTGCTTGACTTACCTTTTACTCTGATAGCTTTTATGGTGTTGTGTTATCTAGGTGGTGAGATAGCATTCGTGCCGATTGGGGTTATTGGTCTTTACTTATTGCTGATAATGGTTTTTAGACCGCAGCTAAAAATGGCAATGTTTCGCTCGGCACGGGCAAGGGCCGCAGTGCAGACATATCATATAGAGCTTTTTGAAAAGCGCGAAGCACTACGTCTTAATGGTATGAGCGAAGTGTGGCGCGAACAATTCCGTGATATTTCCGCGACAGCTTCTATTGCGATGTTCAAGGCTCAGCATTTAGCCCAACTTCTAGAAATATTTATTTACACCATTACTACTTTATCTGGGTTGCTCTTGATTTATATGGGGGTGCTGCGGACATGGGATGGGCTTATGAGTGGAGGTGCGTTATTCGCCTCACTTATTTTATTCTGGCGGGTAATTGCGCCGTGGCAGATGCTTGCTTGCAGTATTCCTAAACTTGAGCAGCTTTACCGTAATATACAGCAGATTAACCGTCTGATGACGCTTGATACGGAGTATGAAGGAGCATTAGGTTTAGGAAAGATAGGCAAAATACAAGGTAAGGTTGCCCTTTCAAAAATCGGCTTACGCTATAGTAAGGAAAGCGACCCAGTTTTTGTAGGGCTTAATTTATCGGTAGAATCAGGTGAAATGGTAGCGATTGCCGGTGCTAACGGTAGTGGAAAATCTACTATTCTGAAGCTTATTTTAGGTCTTTACAGGCAGCAGGCGGGAGCGGTTTATATTGACGGGCGTGATATACGGCAAATTGATCCAGTGCGTTTGCGGCAGGCGATTGGATATATTCCGCAAATCCCAGAATTATTTGATGGTACTATTGCTGATAATTTACGGATGGGCAATCCATTCGCTACGGAAAGCCATCTGTGGCACGCTTTGGAGTTAGCAGATGCAAAAATAGCAGTACAGGCTTTGCCGTATGGTTTGAATACACCTGTTTCTATGACTGCCAATATATTGCGTTCTGGCCTTACCCATCAACTGGTGATGGCACGGGCTTATGTTAAAGATGCGCCGATTTTACTTATAGATGAATTGCCCTACACAATGCTTAACAGCCATATCGGCAATGTATTTATGCAGCAATTGCGTGAATGGAGGCAGCATAAGACCATAATAATGATTTCACATCGTGATGACCATATCCGCATGTGTGACAAAGCATTAGGGCTTTTAAGCGGCGGACGGTTTATTTTCAACACTCCTGATAAAGTTATCAAGCAGCTTAGGGATGAAAGCTACACACATTTTGCAAAGAGGTTAGCATGACATGGTATATGGCAAAATCAGCAGATAAATCGCGTAAGCGTGAATCACAATTACAATTCTTGCGGCAGTCTACCCGTTTGGAAGAAAGTACGGTGCCTTATCTGATGCGTAGTGCAATGACAATGCTTTCTATCTTGGTGTTTATATTTATTGGCTGGATGTCAATTTTCAAGATAGAGGAAATAACGCAGGCAAGCGGGGAAGTTGTGCCGAGCGGATTTACCCGTATTGTCCAGCATTATGACGGCGGGATTGTTAAAGAAATAATGGTACGGGAAGGATCGCTGGTAAAGGAAGGGGATATTCTTCTCAAGCTTGATGGGGTTGGTGCGCAAGAAGAATTGAATAAAACTAATATAGCTACGTTAAGCCTTGAGCGTTCTGCAGAAACAGCGCGTGAGGTTTTTGATATTCAAGAAGTGCTAAAGCAGCAAGGTGTATCTTCACATGTGCGCTATTTGGAAGCTAAGCAGGCACTAAATCAGGTAGAAAGCGATCTTGCCCAGCAGAAAGAAATGCAGAGCCGTTGGCAGGCACGGGTTGAAAGATTGGAAGTGCGCGCACCGGCAACTGGTCTAGTAAAGGGCTTAAAAGTAAACACTCTGGGAGAAGTGGTGAAATCCGGTGAGCCATTGATGGAAATAGTTCCGACGGCGGAACAGCTTGTGGTGGAGGCAAGAATATTCCCTTCAGATATTGGGCGGGTAAGGGTTGGGCAACCAGTGAAAGTAAAAGTCAGCTCATTTGATTATGGCAGGTATGGTGCGGTAAACGGGGTATTAGAATTTGTAAGTGCCACTACTTTTGAAGGACCACAATTAGAGAAATATTACCGCGGACGCGTTAGTCTGGACAAAAATTACGTAGGCACAGAAAAAGAGTTAAAAGTTTTACCTGGTATGACTGTACAAGCTGGAATTATCACTGGGCAGAAAACAATTATATCATATCTTCTTAAGCCGATACAGCGCGCCTTTGAAGGCGGTATGAGCGAAAAATGAGAGGATTTTTATGATACATAGCAGCTATACATCCCCGCCTAAAAAACAACCTTTGATACTGGTTGTTGATGATGACCGTATTTTACGAATGATGCTGCTTAGTATGGTGGGTGCACTGGGTTATGCAGTTTTAGAAGCTTCTAACGGTAAAGAAGCTATAGATATTTTACTGGAGCAGAAAAAAAATATAGATGCAATATTGCTGGATAGGGAAATGCCGGTCATGGACGGGATGCAGCTTACCATGCGGATGAAAGAACATGCACAGCTTAGAAACATTCCTATTATAATGCAGACAGGAGCAGATAAACCCGAGCAAATCAAACAGGGTATTGATGCCGGAGTTTTTTATTATCTTACCAAGCCCGTGAATCAGGAAATACTAAAATCTGTATTGCTTGCAGCGGTAAGGGAGGTTGAACAGCAATATCTTCTTTCCAGTGAACTACAGAAGCATAAAACCAGTTTCCAATTAATTGATACTTGCCGTTTTCAACTGCGTACCCTTGCGGAAGCAGAATATCTGGCGACATTCCTTGCGAATTGTTTCCCACAGCCGGAGCGTACGGTAAGCGGTATTGCAGAGCTTTTGGTTAATGCTGTAGAGCATGGGAATATGGGAATTGATTATAATGAAAAGACGCGTTTGGTTGAACAAGGTAACTGGCGTATAGAAATTGAGCGCAGGCAAAGTCTGGCGGAATATCGTCAGAAACGTGTTGATGTAATGTACCGGAAAAAACCAGAAGGTTTTTTTGTGACAATTAAAGATGAAGGCAAGGGATTTGAATGGAAAAATTATCTACAGGTTGATCCATCACGCGCTTCACATAGCCATGGTCGTGGTATTGCCCAAGCGAATGCTATTTCATTTGATAAAATAACCTTCAATGATTCCGGTAATGAAGTAACCGGTTTTGTTGGTAATGAAAAAATATTGGAGTGGTGAAGATGCGCAAATATCTTTTTTCCCTTTCAATTCTATTGTTTTTATTACCATTCTGCGGGGCTTCTTTCCTATTATTTAAGGAGTTGAACAAAGATATTATTATTACTGAAAGGGAGATTTCAGGAGCTTATTACCATAGTGAGCTATTCAAATTATTACGTGCAGCACAAGAATATCGCGGTGCGATGATTCTTGGTAGGGATAAATCTGTTATAGACCGTTACAAAAATGAAATAGCGATAGCTATTGCAAAGGTTGACAGTTTACAAAATATTACGAATGAATTTGGATTGCAGGATGCTTGGAAAGATGTTCGGGCAAAAATTCTGGCTGTACAGGAACAGGGAGATGTATATGGTTTCCTTGAAGAATTTGAAATGCATTCATCTTCAATACATGCTCTTTCTGAATATATGCGGAGTATGACAGGGCATTCCAGCCTGATTTTAGATTCAGAAATACAAAGTTATTATTTTATTGATTTTATTACAATTACCGTTCCTGAACTGGTGGAGCATTTAGGGTATATCAGATCTAAAGTAACCAAAAATTTAGTGTATGGGGTAGATAATAAAGACCTTAAATTACTAGTTTCGGAACAGGTGGGGGTTTTGGAATCCCTTTATAACCAATATCGTTTTGTTCGTAGCCTGACAGAGGTTATGCTTAAAGAATATGGTGAATCCTATAACTTACTTAAAAAAAATAATAACCAAGTATTTGATGATGCATTGGTTATGTTACGCGGCATGGTTGATGGTAAAGCAAGTGAACAGAATCCGCAGGTTTTCTTTGATAGTATGAGCAGTGCTATTATTGCTTTTGATCTTACATATAATGCCTATAGTGAACATCTGCGGTCTATATTAATTCAAAGATTGGAAGCTAATAAAAAATTACGTTTCCAAATAATAACTGCGCTTGCAACAATGCTTGTTACTACTTTAGGGATTTTTATTTTTGCCCAACGTGCGCGCCTGAAGCTGGAATTTGATAAGGCAAAGCGTTTGCTAAGCTATATAGTTGAATCATCAGATGACGCTATATTAAGCAGGCATTTAGATGGAACTATAATGTCATGGAATGGTGGTGCAGAAAGATTATTTGGCTATAAAGCGTCTGAAGTGATTGGCAAGAACATAAAAATCATTATTCCAGATGAATATTTAAGCGCAGAAGAAGAAATTATAAAGAAAATTATCGGTGGTGAGAGCTTTACTCATCTGGAAATGGTACGCAAACACAAAAACGGTCATCTGGTTAATATCTCGGTCAGTACATCATCCATAAGGGATGAGAAGGGCGGTATAATAGGTGTTTCTAAAGTTGCGCGCGACATTACAGAAATTAAAAAAATAACTGCTGATTTAAGTAACACTATGGTGGGTATAAATAAGGCAATGGCGGTTGCAGAATTTTCCATGGATGGAACGATTTTGAATGCAAATAATATCTACCTTAAGATTATGGAATATAATCTGGATGAATTAAAAGACAGGAATCATAATATTTTAGTGGAGCAATCTTATGCCAAAAGCAGTGAATATAAAGATTTCTGGAAGGCGTTAGCTAATAATGAATATCAAGAAGGTGAGTTTGAACAAATCACTAAAATTGGTACAAAAGTTTGTCTGCAGGGTGTGTTTTTCCTGCTGCTGGGTATAGATAAAAAACCGTATAAGGTTGTACAGTTTGCTAGTGATGTAACAGAACGCAAGCGGACACAAGAGAGGATTTCACGCTTTGCAAATGAAATGGAAAAAAAGAACGCTGAACTAGAAGTGGCGCGGGAACAATCCGAGCATGCCAATAAAATGAAATCCGAATTCCTTGCTACTATGAGCCATGAAATACGTACGCCCATGAACGGTATTATCGGGATGACAGAATTGTTGCTGGAAAGCCAGCTCAATGCCCGTCAGCAGGATTATTCACGCACGGTTATGCATTCGGCTGAAGCATTGCTTAGTATTATCAATGATATTCTGGATTTCTCAAAAATTGAATCCGGCAAGTTAGAACTGGAAGAAATGCCTTTTGATTTGCAGGTTATGCTGGATGAGACAACTGATTTACTAGCGGTAAAAGCCCGTGAAAAAGCAATTGAATTTATTTTCCGTTATGTACCGGAAACAACTCGGGATTTGATAGGTGATCCTAGCCGTATACGTCAGATTGTGACCAATCTGGTTGGAAATGCGATTAAATTTACAGAACGGGGGCGGGTACTTCTGAAAGTTGAAGAACTCGGCTCATCACAGCATGATTCTAATAAAGCTATAATAAAGGTATCAGTAGAAGACACGGGTATTGGTATTCCTAAAAATGCTCAGACAAAATTATTCCAGAAATTTACACAGGCAGATTCTTCAACCACACGTAAATATGGAGGTACTGGTTTAGGGCTGGCTATATGCCGACAGATGGTTGAAATGATGGGAGGGGAAATAAATTTAGAAAGCACAGAAGGGGTTGGTTCGGTTTTTTCCTTTACTATGGTATTGCCGCGTCATGACCAAGTTTTAATACAGGAGAATATAATTAATACCGTACATCTGGCAGGAACAAGGATCCTGATAGTTGATGATCTTGTTGATAACATAACGATTGTAAAAGAGCGCCTTGAGGCGCTGGGAATGAAATGTATAGCCTGCGAAGATAGTATGCAGGCTATGGATATTTTATACAGACAGAAGGAAATTGGAGAGCCTGTTGATATTGCATTGATTGATTATCTGATGCCGTACCTCAATGGTGAGAACTTAGCTAAACAGATAAAAGCTCATGATTCTTTAGTAAAAGATATTGCGATTATTCTGCTAACTTCATCCGCTGGACATGGCTTTTCCAAACGGTTTGTTTCTGCCGGTATTTCTGCTTATCTTTCTAAGCCTATTCATAGTCGCCAATTAATTGAAACTATAAGTAAGGTGTGGCAGGCATGGAAAAAAGGTGAGCGGGAAGGTCTATTGGTTGCGGAGAATGTACGAACCCGAGTTCAGAATGATGATAATGCACGTTTTGACGGGGCACGTATTCTGATGGCCGAAGATAACCGTGTGAATCAGGGATTCGCTACCGAGATGTTGGAAAGTCTTGGTGTTACTGTGCAGATAGCTGCCAATGGTCGAGAAGCCATTGATAAAATAAAAGAACAGCAATTTGATTTGGTTCTAATGGATTGCCAGATGCCTATTATGGATGGATTTGAGGCAAGCTGTACAATTACTGCCATGAAAAATAAAAAAGAAGTAGCGGATATTCCAATAATAGCACTTACTGCTAATGCAATGAAGGGTGATAGGGAGCGTTGTCTGGAAGCTGGGATGAATGATTATATAGCCAAGCCAATGCGTAAAACTGACTTAATACAGAGTTTGTCACGATGGCTGCCAGAAAGATTAGTTTCACACCCAGAGGAAAGCGAAAGGCATATTATAGAGTCCGACTCTGATATATTATTTGATAATGCGCAGGTGTTATTAGTGGAAGATAACCGCATTAACCGTGAATTTGTAGTTGAGCTCTTAGAAAGCATGGGTTGTTTTGTTACAATTGCAGAAAATGGCTTGGTGGCAACTAAAAGAATCCAGAGCGGTGAATTTGATGTTGTGCTGATGGATTGCCAGATGCCGGAAATGGATGGTTATGAAGCTACCCGTGTTATGCGCAGGATGATTGATGATGGTGATATTAAACGTGTTCCTATAATTGCCCTGACTGCTGATGCGATGAAAGGGGATCGTGAAAAATGCCTGAATGCAGGAATGGACGATTACATCGCTAAGCCGGTAAAAAAACAGCAATTAGGAGAGATGCTGCTGAAATGGGTATCTGCAAACCGCCAGCATGTACAATCTGGTAATATCCATAAAAATGATAATAAACATATGCCAAGAATACTGGTGGTGGATGATAATGCTGTTCATCAGGCTTATATTTCCGAGATGCTTACCAATATGGGGTATGAATCTATAGTTGTCTCTAACGGTAAAGTGGCAATTGAGAATTTACAGGATGATGCTTTTGATCTGGTGCTTATGGATTGTGAAATGCCGGTTATGAATGGTTGGGAAGCAGCGAAGAAAATATCTGATATGCGTAAAAAAGGGGAAATTTCTGATATTCCGGTGATTGCCCTGACTGCTAATCAGCAGGAAGGTGATTCTGAGCGTTGTTTTATATCTGGTTTCGATGATTACATTGCCAAAACGATATGGAAACCTAAATGGCAGCCGAATATTGAAAAAATACTTAGGAAATGGTTGAGCAGGAACAATGCCTCATCATCATTAGATATGATGCTGGATAGAAGAACTCTGGAAGAAACGCGCACGCTTATGTGCGGTAAATTTAGCATGTTTGTGAAAATGTTCCTTGAGGATGCTCATAATCATATTGAGGAGATTATAAACATTGCAGAGGAAAATAAGATAGCAGAAGATATTATTCTTCCTGTCCATAGCTTGAAATCTACCAGCAGGCAGGTTGGGGCATTCCATCTTTCCAATTTAGCAAAGCATATTGAAGAAAAGGCTGCTCAAGTGGTTAAATTTTCAGGTAATTCATCATCTCTGCAATCTGATATTGAGCGGTTGAAAGAGATATATGGAGAATTACGGATCCTGCTGCTGAACGAAATTGGAGAAATAGCAGATGACGGTTTTCATGCAGAATCAATTATTAAAGCCAAGGCATCATAATTATGAAAATAAATTGTATTTCGTACAGTGTACTTATCAGCGTTTTTTTCCTTTCTGCTTGCAGCGTAGGCGAGGATTATAGGCAGCCGGTAACGCCGGAAGTGAAGGATTGGAAAAATGAAAATCCCAGTATAGTAACTAAACAGACAAAAGAAAGCGTACCATTATGGTGGAAAAATTTAAATGATACGACACTTAACCGTTTGGTTGAAGAAGCGGTGCGGAATAATTATGACCTTAAAATAGCCAAGACACGTATAGATGAGGCAAGGGCATTATCAGGTCGGGCGGAAGCATTATTGTTACCGGATATAAATTTATCTGGATCTGTTACCAAAGAAGGCAATCAATCCAGCCGCGGCGGGCTTGATGCTACTAATAGCCGCAGTGAGATAGGAGTTAGCGGTAGTTGGGATTTAGATTTGTTTGGCGGAAAACGCTCGGAATCAGAAGCAAGTGCTGCCAATTTAGGAAGTGCAGAAGCTAATTACCGGCAAGCATTACAAACATTACTTGCGGATGTAGCACGTACTTATGTTGATTTGCGTACACAGCAACAATTATTGCTATTAACAGAAAAAAATTTAGGTTTACAGAAAGATACTTTACGGGCAACGAAGCTTCAATTTGAAGCTAAGGCCGCGGCAAAATTAGATGTACTGCGTGCTGAAGCCCAAGTTAGCAGCACTAGTGCGGAAATACCTTCCATACGTGCGGCTCTTGCTGCTAAAAGGCATAGGATTTCAGTTCTTACAGGTAAATCTCCGCAGGATATTGACAAAGAACTTATGAAATCAGCGGTAACACCTTATTTTAACGATAAGGTTATTATGGCTACTCCTGTTGCGGTTATTGCCAACAGACCAGATATTCAGGGTGCGGAATTTAAGCTTAGGGAGCAGGCAGCACTTAAAAATGCGCGGACGGCTGATATTTTTCCGAAAATAACTCTTTCTGGCTTTTTTGGGGCGGGGACAGCTAGTTTATATTCAGGGGCAACGCCTTGGAGTATGGCTGCAAATTTATTGATGCCAGTACTTAATTTCGGGCGGATTGAAAGTGAAATAGAAGCCGCAGATGCCCGCAAACAGCAAGCTTTTGCAGTATATCATAAAACAGTTTTAGAGGCTATTGAGGATGTGGAAAATGCTTTGGTGCAATATACAGAAGAAAAAAAACGTTATGCCCTGCTTGAGCAATCTGTAACCGCGCAGCGTGAGGCGGTGAGGTTGGCACGTTTGAAATATGAGGCGGGAGATGCAGTTTTTATTGATGTGCTGATTGCAGAAGAAAAGTTATTAAA